>JBBQFJ010000103.1:0-12871 GCA_038321755.1 Acidimicrobiia bacterium
CCCGGCCACCGAGGTCGGCGAGCTGCTCATGCGCATGCAGTGCAAGCAGCGCGAGTACTACAAGGACGACACCGCCACCGCGAGCACCTGGACCGACGACGGCTGGCTGCGCACGGGCGACCTCGCATACCTCGACGACGACGGGTACCTCTACATCTGTGGTCGCAAGAAGGACATGATCATCCGCGGTGGCAACAACATCTACGCGACGGACGTCGAGGCCGTGCTCCTCGAGCACCCGGAGGTACAGGAGGCCGCGGTCGCCGGCGTCGAGCACCCCGTGCTCGGCGAGGACGTCGCGGCCTGGGTCGTGCTGCGGGCCGACGCAACGCTCGATGCCGACGCACTCGGCGCGTTCTGCGCCGAGCGCCTCGCCGACTACAAGCGCCCCCGACAGCTGTACTTCGTCGAGGAGCTGCCACGGAACGCCACCGGCAAGGTGATGAAGCATCATCTCCAGCAGCCGGCCAACTCCTAGCTCACAACCTCCGAGTCGCAATCCCCCGAAGCCCACACCCGCACCCTTCTCGAACAGGAGCACCACATGGCACTCACCGAGCTCAAGGGCCAGAGCACCGGCACCCAGACCGTCGTCATCGAGCGTGGGCCCGTGAAGGTCTTCGCCGAGGCGCTGATGGACGACGACGCCGTCTACCAGGGCGACGTCGCGCCGGTACCCCCGACGTTCCCCTTCGTCATGTCGTACTGGGGCTCGATGGGTGAGGGCGGCGCCGCCGGCCTGCCGATCGAGAAGCTGCGCGGTCCGGGACGAGCGATCCTCCACGGTGAGCAGGCGTTCGAGTACTACCGCTGGCCGAAGGTGGGCGACGTGCTCGAGGGCACCGGCACGATCAGCGACGTGTACGAGAAGGAGAAGTCGAGCGGCGGCAAGCTCGAGTTCTACGTGACCGAGACGGACTGGAAGGACGCCAAGACGGGCGAGCCCGTCTGCAAGGCGATCTTCACGCTCGCGATCAACGTCCGCCCGCCCAAGGACTGACCCGGGCGCCTCGAGCACTCGGCCCTCCGGAGCAGTCGATGAGAACCGCGTTCAACCACCTCGGCCAATGTGTCGTCGACCTCGAGCGCGCGCGCGCGTTCTACGTCGAGGCGCTCGGCTTCGAGGTCGAGCGGGAGATCCAGCCGCCCGACGACTCCTCAGCGAAGCTGCTCGGGTTGTCGCCGCCGATCGGCATGACCGCCTGCTACCTGACCCGCGACGGGCTCGTGCTCGAGCTGCTGCACTTCGCGGCTGAAGGTGCCGTCGCGCCGTACCGGCCGCGCACGATGAACGAGCCGGGGCTCACGCACATCTCCGTGAGCGTCGACGACATCCCCGCGACCTGTGAGCTGGTGCGTGCACACGGGGGCACCGTGCTCGACGACACCGACATCGACGTCGCGATCTTCGTGCGCGACCCCGACGGCCAGCTCATCGAGCTCCTCCCGATGAGCTACCGGGAGCACCTCGACGCCAGCGGTAGCCGCTAGGCGCGCGGCGACACCATGGATCCGCTGCACTCCACCACGCTGGCTGACGTGCTCCGAGAGCACCGGCGGAGCCGTCCCCAGCGGCTCGCCGCCGTCGACGGCGACGTCCGCCGCACCTTCCCGGAGCTCGACGCGCGGGTGAATCGCCTTGCGCACTCGCTCGCGGCGGAAGGCGTCGGGCCAGGCGAGCGAGTCCTGTGGCTCGGACAGAACTCCGCGCGAGTCGTCGAGCTGCTGCTCGCCGCCGCGAAGCTCGGAGCGATGTTCTGCCCGGCGAACTGGCGGCAGACCGCAGCCGAGCTCGCGTTCGTGATCGATGACCTCTCACCTCGCGTGATCATCTGGCAAGAGGACGAGGTCGGAGACGCCGTCTACGCCGGTCGCGAGCTCGCGACGGCGCCGGCCCGGTGGCTGCGTCACGACACCACGGACACCGATCCCGACGGGTACGAGGTGTTCCTCGCCGGCGGGAGCCCGGACGACGACTTCGGTGACGTCGATCCGGGCGCGTCCTTGCTCCTCATCTACACGGCGGCGTTCGGTGGCCGCCCGAACGCGGCGATGCTCTCGCACCGTGCGTGCATCGAGCAGGGGATCGTCTACGGCCACTTCACCGGGACGACCGGCGACGACGTGTACCTGAACAGTGGGCCGATGTTCCACCTCGGCACACTCATGCACACGCTCGCCACGTTCGTCGCGGGCGGCACGAACGTCTTCGTACCGCGCGTCGAGGGCCAGCTCCTGTGCCGGGTCATCGAAGCCGAGCAGTGCACGGGAGCGTTTCTCGTCGGGCCGATCTTCGAGCAGATCCTCACGGCCGACCCCGATGGTCGCTACGACCTCTCGAGCCTGCGCACCGCGCACGGGAGCGCCGAGTGGAACGCGCGCACGAGCCGCGACACGAGTCCGTGGGCGTCGGCGCCGGGCGGCTACGGCCAGAGCGAAGTCGTCGGGATGATGACCTACTCCTGCCTCGCGCTCGGCGCGATCGGCACCCACGGCCGCACCTCCCCGTTGCTGCAGATCCGGATCGTCGACCCCGACGGCGCCGACGCGCCCGACGGCGAACCCGGCGAGATCGTCACCCGGGGCCCGACCGTGATGAACGGCTACTGGAACCGACCCGAGCTCAACGCCGAGCGCGCACGCAACGGCTGGCACCACACCAATGACCTCGGGCGACGCGAACCGGATGGCTCGATCACGTTCGTCGGACCAAAGACGCGGATGATCAAGTCCGCCGCGGAGAACATCTACCCGGTCGAGGTGGAGCAGTGCATCGCGACCCACGATGCCGTCGCCGAGTGCGCCATCATCGGCGTCCCCGATGACCGCTGGGTACAGAGCGTCAAGGCGATCATCGTGCTGCAGGAAGGCGCATCGGCCACTCCACAGGAGCTGATCGAGCACTGCCGGGCCCGCATCGCGTCGTACAAGAAGCCCCGCTTCGTCGAGTTCGTGGACGCCCTCCCCCGCGACGGTTGGGTCGTCGACTATGACGCGTTGGATGCGACCTTCGGCGGCGGGAACTACCCCGGCGGCAACGTGCGTAGCGCATGAGCCCCACACCCGAACGCGGTTCGGAGGGCGCACCGTTCACGGACGGGGCGTACCGTCGACGGCTGCGCATGGTGATCACCGAGCCCGGTGTCGCGGAGGGCGGGCTCGAGGACGACTTCCACTACTTCACGGTGCGCGTCGGTCACGACGGCGCCGTCGTGACGGACGTGACCGCCTCGGCCTACCGCTGGCCGTGGACGACGTGCCCGGACGCGGCCGGACCACTCCACGCCCTCGAAGGCATGGAGCTCTCGGCCCGGCCGCTGGCGGCCGGCGACGCGTCGAGTCCGAAGCTCAACTGCACCCACATGTTCGACCTCGCGAGCCTCACGATCTCGCATGCCGCTCGTGGCGGGCCGGTGGGGACCGTCCGCCAGTACGACATCGTCATCCCCGCCGCGGCCCAGCAACACGGCGAGGTCGTCGTGACGTGCGCGCGCGACGGCGAGCCGCTCCTGGCCTGGACCCTCGACGGCCGCAGGGTCGTGGCGCCGCCCGAGTTCGTGGACGCGCCGTTCCGCGGCGGCTTCTTCCGCTGGGCCGAGGAAGCGTTCGGGAACGCAGCGCAGGATTGGGACGCCGCAGAAGCCGCGATCGTCCTGCGGCGCGCGTGCGACATCGGAATGGGCCGCGGCATGGACCTCGACGCCGTCGAGGTCGCCGACGAGCTCGAACACCAGATGGCGGGCGTCTGCTTCACCATGCAGCCCGAACAGATCCACGTCGCGTTCCGGAACAAGGGCACGATCAAGGACTTCGACGAGCACCCCGAGCGCGCCCTCGCTCACGGCCCGTTCCTGCCGTAAGACCGACAACACCTACGCAACGCGGCTCGATCGGCGCGACGCGCGCTACTCCCCCGCGCCGATCGTCTCCGCGAACTTCTGCATGCCCTCGATCGCTTCCTTGGATCGACGCCACGGGGAGATGATCAGGCGGGTGACACCGAGCTCGGCCCAGCGATCGACGTCGGCCGTGGAGTCGACCGGGCCGCCGAGGCAGTACTGGAAGTCGTCGGGATCACGATCCTCTGCGGTGAGGAGCTCCCGCAGCTTGGCGATCTGCGCGGCGCCCGACTCGAAGTCGTGGCTCATCCCGATCCATCCGTCGCCGGCGCGCGCCGCACGGCGAAGCGCCGCACCGCTCTCCCCGCCGACCAGGATCGGCGGGTACGGCTCCTGCACGCACTTCGGCACGAACACGGCGCCGTCGAAGTTGAAGAACTCGCCGTTGTGCGACACGTCGTCGTTGGTCCAGAGCGCCTTGCAGACCTCGAGCGCTTCGTCGACGCGACGACCGCGCGTCGCGAAGTCGAGCTCGGCGGCAACCCACTCCTCTTCGAGCCAGCTGGCACCGATGCCGAACTCCACCCGGCCACCCGAGACGATGTCGAGCGTCTGGACCGCACGTGCCGCGATGAAGGGGTGGCGGAGGCCGAGGTTGTACACGTGCGTGCCGAGCCGGACCCGTTCGGTCCTCCCGGCGAGGAACGAGAGGTACGCGAACGCGTCGAAGATCGGAGTGTCGGGCGGCACCGGCGGGTGCGTCTCGCCCGGATGTGGAGACCGGCTCATCTTCGACGTGAACATGAGGTGCTCGGGGAGCCAGATCGACTCGAACCCGAGTCGCTCGGTCTCGAGCGTCGCCTCGACGAAGAACGCCGGGTTGAGCCGCCCGAGGGCGATGCCGAACTTCATGACCTCGACTCCTTCGCCCGCAGCTGCGCGGGCGGGATGTCGCCGGCACTCGGGTGCAACGTGTAGCTGCCGTCGGCCGTGCGCACCCATCCGCCCGACGCCCAGTTCCCGCCGTCGACGTGCACGGTCGTCCCGGTCACGAAGCGGCTGAGGTCGCCCGCGAGATAGATCACCGCACCGGCGATGTCGTCGACGTGGCCTTCGATCGGGAGCGGGGTGTGCACCGCGTGGTCCATGCCGATCCCGGGTGTCGGGATCACATCCGGTGCGATGCAGTTCACCCGCACGCGTCGAGGACCGAGCTCGAGCGCCAGGCTCTTCGTGAGGCTCGCGACTGCGGCCTTCATTGCCGAGTACACCGCGAAGCCGGGTCCGGCACGGTGTGCCTCGATCGACGTGATGTTGATGATCGAGCCGCCGCGCTCGGGCATCCGGGGGACTGCGGCGCGCACGAAGTTGGTGACGCTGGTGAAGTTCTCGCGGATCAGCGAGTCCTGGCCCTTGTCGTTCACGTCGAGGAACCCGGAGAAGAAGCCGCCGCCGGCGTTGTTCACGACCACGTCGATCGGGCCGAGCTCGGCCGCGACCGTGGCGACGAGCTCTTCGACCCCCGCCCCGTCACGCACGTCGAGCTCGGATGCGACGACGCGTCGACCGGTCGCCTCGATGGCTTCCGCGGTGGCATCCAGGTTCGGGACGTCCCGGTCGCAGATGGCGACGTGGGCGCCGAAGCGAGCCAGCGCAAGGGCCGTTGCCTCGCCGATCCCGACTGCCGCACCGGTCACGATGGCGACGCGGTCGGTGAGGAGCGGCGTCGTGGGGTCGAGGGGCGTCCTGGGGTCGTGGGGTCGCGGATCAAGCGTCACGGCGGCGCAGGCTAGCCCTCACCTGACGCGGACGTCAGGAATGCGCGAAGGTGATGCCATGACGTACTCACTCGAGAACAAGAAGGTCCTCGTCACCGGCGCGTCCACCGGGATCGGGGCTGCACTCGCCGAGGGCTTCGCGGCCCGCGGCGCCACCGTCGGGATCTGTGCGCGCCGGGAGGATCGTCTTGCCGAGGTGCTCGAGCGGCTGCGCAAGCACTCGCCCGAGTCACGCTCGTGGACGATCGACCTCTCCGACCTCGACGGCATCGCGGCCTTCGCCGCGACGGTGGAGCGGGACCTCGGTGGGGTCGACGTCCTCGTGAACAACGCCGGCATCCCGAAGCGCCGACACGTGACCCGGATGGACCCGGCGACGGTCGAGTCGGTCATGAGCCTCAACTACTTCTCCCCCGTCCGACTCACGTTGGCACTGCTCCCCGGACTCATCGAGTGCGGCGGGCGGATCGTGAACCTGTCGTCAGTTGCCGCGCGTCTCGGCCCACCGATCGAGTCGGCGTACGCCGCGAGCAAGGCCGCGATCACGGCGTTCTCCGAGTGCATGGCCGTCGACCTGCGGGACACCGACGTCCAGGTGCACATCGTGAACCCCGGCGTGATCGACACCGACCTGTTCCACCTCCCCGACAACGAGGACGGCTTCCACAGCTCGGTCGACGCGCTCCCGGTCGAGGCGATGGTCGAGCCGGTGATCGCGATGCTCGAGTCGGGCGCAATCGAGGGCTACGTCCCCGAGTGGTTCCAGGACGTGGTGGCCGGCAAGTTCGCCGACCCCAACGCGTTCATCGCGGGCACCAAGGCGTACGCCACCCAGGTCGAAAGCAAACGCGGGTAACCCCAAAGGTGTTTTGGCGTCGGAAACACCCGCGTCACGCCTGCTCGGCGACGCCAAAGTTCCTCGCGACCGCGTGAAGCACCGTGCACAGCTCTCGGCCGCCGGTGCGCACGTCTTCCGCAGTCGCGGTGAGGACGGTCCATCGTGAACCGATGAGCGCGTTCCGACGCTGCGAGTCGCGAAGGAGCGCCGTGGCACCGAGGTGCCACTCGAAGCTCTCGTACTCGATCGCGACGCGCCACTGCGGAAACGCCAGGTCGACGCGACCGACGAACCGTCCGTCGGCCCGCACGACGAACTGTCGTTGCGGTTCAGGGAACCCGTGCGTGCGCAGCAGCTGGACGACCCGAGTCTCCATGGGACTCTCGGTAGCTGCCGCCGACGGATCGCGGGTCCTGACGACCGACCGGAGAACACCGGCGCCGTTTCGCCCGGACCGACTGAGGCGCCACAGCACCTCCCGAACCTCCACCATCGTCACGAGCTCCCGGTGAAGTGCAACCTCGAGCGCCAGCTCGACGGTGTGTGGTCCGCGGACCGCGCCCAGATCCAGCAGGGTTCGCGCTGGTGACGAGACCGGGATGTTCCCGACCTGTGTGACGTCCCGCGGATCGAACGCTCTCGTCTCGTGCACGATCAGCCCGTCGTGACGAGCGCGACGCCACCGCGGACAGGTCACCTCAACGGTGTCGCGAGCCCCACCCGGAAGGTTCCAGAGCGCGGCCGCAGAGCGGTGCGACGTGTGGCCGTGAATGCCGTTAGCCTAGCATGTAGCGAGCAGGTCGCCCCGCCAGCCAGCCGGCGCGCCAGCAAGGCGGTAGGCGACGTGATGCACGCGAATCCACTGGCCCGATGCTCGCCGCCGATCCACCTCGTGCTTCGAGAATCCGAGGGACCGGGCATGGTCGAGCGCGAAGACACCGTGTTGCGCTGCAGCACGTCGCGCGAGCTCGACGTCCTTTGCGGCCATGAAGACCGCTGACGTCGAACGCGATCACCTGTGACGAATGAGTTTGGCGTCGCAAACACCCGCGTGAGAGCGGCTCAGCGACGCCAAAACACCTGACCTCAGTCGAAGAGGTCGGGCTGCTCCTGGGTGATCTTGGCGTAGAGCGGCGCGAAGCTGAAGTAGCCCGCGACGTGCGAACCCACCTGCGTCGCGGTGAGCGCCGCCTGCTGCGAGTCGATGAGCACCGGAGTCCCCGCAGCCTCGGCGAGCAGCTGCGCCTGGCAGGTGCGCTCCATCGTGATGAACCACCACACGGCCTCCTCGACGGAGTGCCCGACGGTGAGCAGACCGTGGTTGCTGAGGATCGCGGCCTTGTTGTCGGCGAGCGCGTCGGCGATGCGGCGGCCCTCGGCGACATCCAGCACCACACCCGTGAAGTCGTCGAACAGTGCGTGGTCGTCGTAGAACGCGCACGAGTCCTGGGTGAGCGGGTCGAGCGGACGACGCAGCGACGACCAGGCCTTGCCGTGCACCGAGTGCGAGTGCGCGGCGGCAATCACGTCAGGGCGGGCCGCGTGGATCTGCGAGTGGATCGCGAACGCGGCGCCGTTCACCAGCGCGTCGCCCTCGACCACCGTTCCTTCGTGGTTCACGAGGATCAGGTCCGAGACGCCGATCATCGAGAAGCTCATCCCGAACGGGTTGACCCAGAAGTGGTCGAGCAGCTCGGGGTCACGCGCCGTGATGTGCCCGGCGATCCCCTCGTCGAACCCGAACTTGCCGAAGAGGCGGAACGAGGCCGCGAGGCGCTGCTTGCGGTGGAGCCGTTCCTCCTCGACGGAGCCGAACGTGGGGAGGTACGAGGGGATCTCAGTGGTCGTCATGCACCGATCTTCTCACGGACGACGGGGCGCGAGCGAGGACACCGGCCGCTCGAGCGCCGGAGCCGTCCATGTCAACGTCGGCACGGCCGCGGGACGGTCCGGGAGCGCGTCCCGTGATCCGGCGCGCACGCCGGCGACGACTCGGAAGATGACTCGGACGACGACGAGCAGCAGCACCAGTGCGCTCGAGCCGATCACCGCGACGAGCGCCCAGAGCCCGTTCGCGTCGGTGCCGGCCGAGAGCCCGTGCGCGATGACGAGGCCGAACGCGACGAGCGAGAGCAGGTGGATGCCGTGCCAGACCCGACGCGGCAGGTACCGACGCACCACGGACGTGACCTCCACGGCGAGCAGCACGTAGAGCGCGAGCACACCCCAAGCCGTCGCCGTCGGCTGCCAGTGCGACGCGAAGGGGACGAACAGGTCGACGAGACCGAACCCGATGAACGAGTCGAACGCGAGCGCGACCAGGTGCACGCCGACGAAGGCGAGCCCCAGCGCTCCGAGGAAGCGATGCAGGTCGAGCACCCACGCCGGTCGCGGCCGACGGATCGGCCGGATCGACAGCACGAGGCCCCAGACCACGGACGCCGTCAGCACCGCCCACGCGACGATGCCGCTCGCGCGCACCGTGTACCACCATGTCGCCTGGTTCATGTCCGGCGCGACCACATCGGATCGTCAGCTCCCACCGGTGCAGCAGTCCGGCGGGGGCGGAGGTGGAGGCGGTGGCGGTGGTGGTGGCGGAGGAGGCGAGGCCACCGGCGCCGCCGGAGCCGCAGCGGCCGGCGCATTCGGCGCGGCGGCCGGCGCGGATGACGTCGCGGCACGCGCGGGCGTCGCCGCGCTCGGCGCACCCTGGTCGAGGGTCCCAGTCGACTCGGGTGGCGCAGCCCCGGGCGCGGCGTCAGCGACGGGCGCGGGCGTTGCGCTCGGCGCGGGAAGCCCCGCGGTCGAGTTGGCGATGAGGTACCACTCGGGTGCCGGCCCGACCCAGGTCGAGGTCGCCTGCGTGCTCGACGCGCCGATCGTGAGCCCACCGACGATCCCGACGAGCGCGAGGCTGCTGACCGTGGCCGACGCGAACCGTGCGCCGGCAGCAGGATGTCGACGGCGGCGCATCCGTCATGATCGGCAGATGCCGGGTTCGGCTTGAATCACGGCTGCCCAGCGAGGCCGAGCGATGGGGCGGCGATCTACGCCTCGACGGGCATCCCGATCGTCTTCGTCTCGAGGTACTCCTCGAAGCCCTCGAGGCCGTGCTCCCGACCGATCCCACTCTCCTTGTAGCCACCGAACGGCGAGTCGGGCGCGAACCAGCCGCCCCCGTTCACTGCGACCGTCCCGGTACGAATCCGTCGGGCGATGCCCATCGCACGATCGAGCGACGCGGACGTCACCCCACCGGAGAGGCCGTACTTGGAGTTGTTCGCGATGCGCACGGCGTCGTCGTCGTCCTCGTAGCGCAGCACCGCGAGCACCGGACCGAAGATCTCCTCCTGGGCGATGGTCGCGTCAGGATCGACATCGACGAACAAGGTCGGCTCGACGTAGTACCCCTTCGGGAACTGCTCGGGCCGGCCGCCACCCACGAGGAGTCGTGCGCCCTCGGCCTTGCCCTGCTCGATGTAGCCCAGCACGCGCTCGCGCTGCTTGGCGTTGATGAGCGGCCCCATCATGTTGGAGAGGTCGGTCGGGTCACCGTACGGGAACACCTCGAAGGCGGTCTTCAGCATCTCCACGCCCTCGTCGTACCGGGACGATGGCAGCAGCATGCGCGTCGTGATCGCACAGCCCTGGCCACCCATCACACAGGTCATCGCGCCCGATGGCACCACCGAGGGGAAGTCGGCATCGTCGAGGACGATGTTGGCCGACTTGCCGCCGAGCTCGAGGAAGACGCGCTTCAGCGTGTCGGCACCGCGCTCCATGATCCGCTTCCCGACGACCGACGATCCGGTGAAGCTGATGAGATCGACGCGCGGATCGGCGGTGAGCATCTCGCCGACCGCTGCCTTGTCGCCCGAGGTGACGATGTTGAGCACACCGGGCGGGAAGTCGGTCTCCTCGGCGACGATCTTCGCGATCGCGGTGGCGCTCCACGGCGTGTCCGGCGCGGGCTTGAGGACGGCGGTGTTGCCCGCCGCGAGTGCCGGACCGAGCTTGGTGAGGTTGAGCATGAACGGGACGTTCCACGGCGTGATGAGGCCGCAGACACCGATGGGCTCGTGCACGACCCGACGCACGCTCTTCATGCCCATGAAGTCATGCACGGGGAGGTCGTGCTCCCACTCGTAGGTCCCGATCAGGTCGATCTCGTACTGGAGGGCGTCGATCGAGGTGTCGAGCTGGACCGCGTAGGTCATCGCGATCGGCGTCCCGACCTCCGCGACGATCTGGGGCCGGAGGTCCTCGCGGTGGCGGTCGAGCGCGTCCTTGAGCTGTTGGAGGCACCGCGCCCGCAGCTCGTTGTTCGTGGACCAGTCGGTGGTGTCGAACGCGCGCCGCGCGGCCGCGATCGCCTGCTCCATCTCCTCGGCACCGCCGTCGGCCACCTGACCGATGACCTCCTCGGTCGCAGGGTTCACGTTGGCGAACGTCTTCCCCGACGCCGCCTCGACGAGCTTGCCGTCGATCAGCATCCGGTGCTCCGCCTGCAGGTCCGCCATCGTCGTGCTCTCCTCGTCGCGCCGGTTCTGGTCGCCTGTACCGGTCGGGCGTGAGCGTACCGCTACCCTCGAATCGTGCGGATCGCCGCGCTCGACCTGGGCACCAACTCCTTCCACCTGCTGATCGCGGACGCCCATCCCGACGGTGGGTTCGAGAAGATCACCACCGAGAAGGCGATGATCCGCCTCGGCGACGTCGTCAGCCGGCACGGCCGCATCACCGATGCCGCGCTCGAGATCGCGGTCTCGACCGTACGACGCTTCGCGATGCTCGCCGAAGCTGCCGGCGCCACCGAGATCCACGCGTGCGCGACGAGCGCGATCCGTTCGGCGGCGAACGGTGCCGCGGTCGTCGACCGCATCGAAGCGGAGACGGGCGTGGCGGTCGAGGTGATCAGTGGCCGCCGCGAGGCCGAGCTCATCTTCCGTGCCGTGCGCGCGAGCGTGCTCCTCGAACCGGCACCCGCGCTGTGCTTCGACCTCGGGGGCGGCAGCGTCGAGATCATGGTCGGCGACGCGGGCGGCCTGGAGTGGGCAACCAGCGAGCACCTCGGTGTCGGCCGGCTGACGGCGGAGTTCGTCAGCACCGACCCGATGTCGAAGGACGAGCACCGCCGCCTCCGTGCGCATCTCGTCGAGGTGCTCGAACCCATCGCAGCCGAGGTCGCGCGCTACGAGCCGAAGCGGTTCGTGGGGAGCAGTGGCACCCTCGAGGACCTCGCCCACATGGTTGCGGCTCGGCGCAAGGAGAACGTGCCCGACTCGCTCAACCAGCTCGCGTTCACCCGCGACGAGTTCCTCGTCCTCCACGAACAGATCCTGACGTCTGACGCCGAGACCCGCCTCCGCCTCGAAGGTCTGGAGGCTCGTCGGGTCGACCTCATCCCGGCAGGCTCGCTGTTCCTCGCGACGGCGATGGAGCTGTTCGGGGTCGACGACATGGTCATCAGCGAGTGGGCGCTGCGCGAGGGCATCGTGCTCGACGTCATCGAGCAACGCGACCCGGCCGAGTGGTCCGACGACCCTCGCGCGATCCGTCGCGCGTCGGTGGAGGCCCTCGCTCGGCGCTGCAACGTCGCCGAGGGCCACGCACGACACGTCGCGCAGCTCGCGGGCGAGCTGTTCGACCACACCCAGGAGCTGCACGAGCTGTCGTCCGACGATCGCGAGATCCTGGAGTACGGCGCGCTGCTGCACGACATCGGTGAGCACGTCGCGTCGCAGGGCCATCACAAGCACGGCGCGTACCTCATTCGCCACGGACAGCTCCGCGGCTTCACCCCCGAGGAGGTCCAGCTCCTCGCCGGGCTCGCGCGCTGGCACCGACGCGGTCAGCCGAAGGCCACCGACGAGCTCCCCCTGCTCGACGAGGAACGCCTGCGCCCGCTGACCGCGCTGCTGCGCATCGCCGACGGCCTGGATCGGAGCCGGAGCGGGATCGTCGAGCACGTCGACGTTCGTGTCGGCCCGTCACTCGCCGTCGTGCGGATCCGCGCGCATGATGACTGCGAGCTCGAGCTCTGGGGTGCGCGCCGCAAGCGTGAGCTGTTCGAGAAGGTCTTCGGTCGCGACCTCGAGTTCGTCGTGACGTCCGGAACCGACGAACCGGCCTAGCGAACCGGCCTCATCACATCGGGCTCATCACATCGGGCCGGTCACGGTTTGGTGCACGATCCACGCGGTGGTCTCGACGAGATCGCTGCGCCGGACCCCGAGTGGCTCCAGGTCTGCGTGGAATGCAGCCATCCGCTCCATCATCGCGGCGAGCGCCGACGCCGCGGCGATGGGCGTGATCGACGCGTCGACCCGCCCCGCGTCCTGCCCGTCGGTCACCTTGGCTGCGAGTCCCTCCAACAGCGGACGCAGCGACTCGATGCGCACCGCCCGGAAGCGCTG
>JBBQFJ010000104.1:0-12756 GCA_038321755.1 Acidimicrobiia bacterium
GAAGGACGTGCGGTTCGGGAGACCCGTCAGGGGGTCGTGGACCGCCTGATGCGCGAGGCGCTCGCGCACGGCCTTCTTCTCGGTGATGTCCTCGGTCTGGGCGATCATGTAGAGCGCTCGGCCGTCGGCGTCGCGCACCGCCGACACGCTGATCGACACCCAGACGGCGCTGCCGTCGGCGTGCAGGTACCGCTTCTCGAGCTGATAGCCGGAGATCTCACCCGCGAACAGCCGTTGAATCCGATCGTCGGTCCGGTTCCGATCGTCAGGATGAGTGAAGTCAGCGATCCTCATGCCGACCATCGCGTCCGGCGACCGTCCCAGCATCGAGGCGAAGGCGGCGTTGGTGCGAAGGATCGTCGCGTCAGCAGAACCCAACGCCATCCCGATCGGTGCGTGCTCGAACGCGCTGCGGAACCGCTCTTCGCTCTCCCGGAGCGCGGCCTCCGACTCGATCCGGTCCGTGACGTCGATCGCGTTGACGACCAGGGCGCCGGCATTGATCCCGCTCGCGACGCGGGATGCGACGAGCTCGAAGTTGCGCCACTCCCCGTCATGACGCTGCAACCGTGCCGGGAAGCGCGCCGACGAGCCAGGGTTTTCACTCAGCCGCTCGAGCGGTTCGAAGACCGTGTCGGCGTCCTCGGGGTGGATCGAGATGTGGGGACTGCCGATCAGGTCTTCAAAGGAACGCCCGGTGAACTCCACGACGGACGGTGAGACGTAGATGTATCTCCCGTCCGGCCCGGTCACGGTCACGTACTCGGACGCGTGCTGGACGAGGGAACGAAAGTACTCGTAGCTCCCCGCGAGATCAGCCTCCGCAACCTTGCGGTCGGTGATGTCGCGCGCGTTGACGACCATGCCGCCGATGGCCGGATCATCGAGCCGGTTCGTCGCGATCGCCTCGATCCAGATCACGTCACCGTCGGGCTTGATCACCCGGAGCTCGACTCGGGCCTCGTCGCGTGCGCCTTCCGTCCTCACCAGGAGCTCGTGCACCCGATCGGCGTCGTCGGGATGGATGATGTCGAACCCCGTGCGCGCGCCGGCCGGGTCGGCACCGGGCTCGAACTCGCTCATCGACCAGCCGAGCATCCGATCCGCAGCCGGGCTCGCGTAGATCACGTGACCCTCGAGGTCGATCACCGAGACCATGTCGGAGGAGTGCTCGAGCAGCGCGGCGAAGCGATGTTCGCTCTCGCGCACCGCGACCCCCTGGTCGAGCACCGCTCGCTCGCGTGCGACCCCGAGCAGGTGGGTGCAGTCGCCCCGGGCATCGCCGATCGGCTCGAGCACGATCTCGTAGGCGAGTGAACCGTCTGGGAGGTCGAACCCCGCCTCGTAGAACAGCGGCTCGCCGGAGGTCACCACCTGCTCGTAGCGCTGTTCGGCGTCGGACGCGAAGTTCGCCGGTAGGAGATCGCGTGGAGTCCGGCCCACGATCGGGGCGTCAGCATCGATCCCGTGCGGCGCGAGCTGGTCCCGGAACGACTGGTTGACGGCGGCGTAGTGGAAGCGGTGCCGACCCGGCCGACCGACCTCGAGCAGGAACGCGGACTGGAGCGCCGGGACATCGCCCCGCAGCCGCGCCCAGATCCGTTCGGCGTCGATGGCGGGCTTCGGGACACCGCGACCGATGGTCCAGCGTCGGTTCGAGCGCCTCCTCGCCATCTTCCGCCTCCCACTGGGCCGTGTGCCGCCGCGCGCCGAGTCGCGAATCACCCACCGTGGCACGGATGGCCACTCCCGGTGCGCCCACGAGCACTATCGGCAGGCTGCGCCGTCCGATCAAGCACTACCGGGAACACGATCGGAGTACCGTCCACAGCGTGGTCACGGTCGCGCACGACCTGGAAGCCCGCATCCATGCGGTCTGCGAGCGCCTCGACGCCGACGGGTACGCCATCGTGGCCGACGTGCTGCCGAGCGCGGACGCCCTGGCGATCGGCACCGAGCTCCGGCAGCTGCTCGACGGGGTGCCCACGGGCCGGAACCCCTTCGAGGGGTTCCACACCCGCCGGCTCTACGCGCTCTTCGCCAAGACGCGTCTCCTCGATCCGCTCGCGCTCGACCCGCTGGTGCTCGGCGTCCTGACCCACGTCCTCGGCGTCGACTTCCAGCTGAGTGGACCGACCGGCATCGAGATCGGTCCCGGCGAGGCGCAGCAGGTGCTCCACCGCGACGAGGACATCTATCCCGTTCCCCGGCCGCACGCGCAGCTCGTCGCCAACGTCATGTGGGCGTTCGACGACTTCACCGAGGCCAACGGCGCGACCCGGCTCGTTCCTGGCAGCCACCACGATGTCGACCAGCCGCCGGCCGACGCGCCATTGCGGTTCGCCGAGATGCCGATCGGATCCGTGATGTTCTACGTCGGGTCCTTGTGGCACGGCGGTGGGGCCAACCGCACCGACGCGGCGCGGCTCGGCGTCGCGATGGAGTACGCCGTGAGCTGGCTGCGCCCCCAGGAGACGCACCTGCTCGCCGTCCCGCCCGACGTCGCGCGCACGTTGCCGACCCGCCTGCGTGAGCTGCTCGGGTACAACGTCTACCCACCGTTCCTCGGCTACGTCGACGGTCGCCATCCCGATCGCGTGCTCGGTACCGAGCACGCGCGAGCACCGGAGCCACCCACGTGAGACCCGCCTTCCTGAGACCCGCCGACGCATGATCCTCACCGAGCTCGACGTCGACCCCGCCGCGTTCGAGACCGCCACCGGCTGGGCCATCACGCCGGAGGGCGCGTGCAAGGGCGACGCGTGCGTGCTGCTGCCCGACGGTGCGCGCGGTGCGGACGGACGACTCGACGTGCGCGTCGTCGCGGACCGGCTCGGCATGCCGATCGTGCGCGACGAGGAGCACGGACTGTGGGCGCTCGGACCCGAGACGACGGTGACCGGCCGGGTACTCACGTCCTCGCAGGCTCCCGAGCTCGAGCTCCCCGACCTCGACGGCAACCTGTTCCGGCTCTCGAGTCTGCGCGGCACGAAGGTCGTCCTCGTCGCGTGGGCGTCGTGGTGCGGCTGCCGGATGGACCTCCCGCTCTGGCAGTCGCTCCGTGAGCGCGTCCAGCCCCTCGGCGTCGAGATCGTCACCGTGGCGCTCGACGTGGACCCTGAAGCCGCGCGTCCGTGGATCGAGGCCGCCGCGCCGGAGCACCCGTCAGTGGTGGATCGCACACACGTGACCGACGAGCGGTTCGGCTTCGTGAACGTGCCGAACGGCGTGTGGATCGACGAGGACGGGGCGATCGTGCGGCCGGCCGAGCCGATGTTCCCCGGACACAACGCCGACATGCAGTCGTTCCGGAAGACCGACCTCTCGACCCTGCCACCCGAGACGGTCGAGATGATGGTCGAGGCGCGCAAGATCACGAGTGATCCCGAGGGCTCGCGCCGGATGATCGAGGACTGGGCCGAGCGAGGATCCGAGAGCGAGTACGCGCTCACGCCCGACGAGGTGCTGCGACGCGCCGCGCCCCGCGGAGAGGACGAGGCGATCGCCGCGGCCGAGTTCGAGCTCGGCGAGCACCTGCACTCGGCCGGCAACCACGCCGCGGCCATCCCGCACTGGCAGGAGGCCCACCGCCGCTTCCCGTCGAACTGGACGTACAAGCGCCAGGCCTGGAACATCGAGGACCCGTACCGCCAGGGACGCACCGACGCGTACCCGAGCTCGTGGATCGAGGACCTCAAGGAGATCGGCGGCGAGAACTACTACCCCGCGATCATCCCCTGACCAACCCCTGACCATCCACTGACGATGGTTTGAAGTGGGGCATGACCTCGTCGGCGAAGAGGCGCAACGTGGCCTCCGACGCGCGGTCGAAGCAGAAGAACACGAATGACGTGATGCCCAGCTCCATCCGCTCGCCGATGCGGTCGACGATCGCGGCCGGCGTCCCGATGTAGCCGCCCTCGTGCAGGCCGAAGCCCGGAGATCCGAAACGACGCTCGGCCTTGGCCAGGGCGTCCCCCAGCGACGCATCGTCGGGCGCGATGACGAGCACGGCCTCCTCGGAGGTGCGGATGGTCGCAGGGTCGCGGCCGATGCGGTCGCACTCGGCGTGGAGCACGTCGCGCTTGTGCGCGATCTCGCCGAGCGCGTAGGTCGGGACGTTCCACACATCGGCGTAGCGCGCCACGAGGGGCAGCGTGCGCTGCTCGCCGACGCCGCCGACGTGGATCGGCGGGCGCGGCTGCTGCACCGGTTGCGGCAGGTTCGGCATGTCGCGGACCTCGTAGTGCGTGCCCTCGAACGTCGTCATCTCCTGCGAGAACATCCGCGTGATGATCTCGAGCGCTTCGCCGAGCATGTCGGATCGTTCGGCGAACGACCCCCACGGGATGCCGATGCGCTCGTGCTCGGGCTCGTAGGAGCCGCTCCCGATCCCGAAGTCGAGTCGGCCACCCGAGATCGCGTCGAGCGTGGTCGCCATCTTCGCCAGCAGCGCGGGGTGGCGGAACGTGTTGCAGAGGACGAGATGGCCGACGCGCAGCGTCTCGGTCTGCGCGAGGAGCGCGGTGGCGAGCGTCCACCCTTCGAACGACGGCGTCTCGGGGAGCTCGGGACCGTAGACGTGGTCGAAGAGCCAGAACGACGTGTAGCCGAGCGCCTCACACAGACGGGCCCGCTCGAGGATGTCGGCGTAGGAGAACGCGAGCTGGGGAACGTAGATCCCGAAGTCGATCGTCTGCGTCGTTGCCGTCATGGGTGCCGGCCGAAGCGTGGGCAGACGTTCGACGTCAGCCGGCGAAGCGCGGCGCGCCCACGACCGCCGAGAGCGCCGCAGCGGCACCGACGAGCGCGACCGCGGCCAACAGGGGGAGCAGGGGCTGACGGCGCATCGAGCAAATATAGGGGGTGCCGACCACGCCGTGCGGCCCCGCCCAGTTCCCCACCCGGGCCCGGGGGCGATACCGTCTTCCTGACACCGGTGTCAGTCAGGGTGAGCAGGAGCGTCCATGGAGATCCCCAAGATCATCAGCGTCGACGACCACGTGGTCGAGCCGGCACACGTCTGGCAGACGTACCTCCCCGAGAAGTTCCGGGAGAAGGGTCCGCGCGTCGAGCGCAAGCGCTGGGGAGCCTTCCGCCTGAAGAAGGGCGCGAAGTACGCGATGTCCGAGGACGAGGACGGCGACTGGGGCGACGCCTGGGTCTACGAAGACAAGGTCATCTACGTCCAGAAGAAGTTCGTGGCCATCCCGCTCGAGGCGACCCCGGGCGGCGACATCTCGAAGTTCGACAAGTCGAAGATGCTCATGGTCGCCACCACCTACGACGACATGCGCCCCGGCTGCTTCGATGCCGCCGAGCGCAAGAAGGACTTCGAGCTCAACTGGGTCGACGGCTCACTCCCGTTCCCGACCTTCCCGCGCTTCTGCGGCCAGACCTTCTACGAGGCCGACGACAAGGAGCTCGCACTCGCGTGCGTGCAGGCTTACAACGACTGGATGGTCGAGGAGTGGTGCGACCCCGCGATCGGCATCAACATCCCCCTCTGCATCATCCCCCTCTGGGACGTCGAGCTCGCAGCCGCCGAGATCAAGCGCAACGCTGAGCGCGGCGTGCGAGCCGTGTGCTTCTCCGAGCTCCCGACGCGCCTCGGCCTCGACAGCATCCACACCGGCTACTGGGACCCGTTGTTCGACGCCGCGTCGGAGACCAACACCGTCGTGTGCATGCACGTCGGCTCGTCGTCGAGCGACCCCGCCTCGTCGGCGGACGCGCCCGCAGGCGTCGGCGGCATGGTCGCCTTCAACAACTCGATGGCGTCGCTGGGCGACTTCCTCTTCGGCGGCAAGATGGCGCAGTTCCCGAAGCTCAAGATCGCGTACTCCGAGGGTCAGATCGGCTGGATCCCGTACGCGCTCGAGCGGGCCGACACGGTGTGGGAGCAGCACGACGCCTGGATCAAGGCGAAGAAGCTCTGCCCCGAGCCGCCGTCCACCTACTACTACGGGCGCGTGTTCGGCTGCTTCACCTGGGATCAGCACGGGGTGAACTCGCTCCAGGAGGTCGGTGAGGACCAGATCTGCTTCGAGACCGACTACCCCCACACCGACACGACCTGGCCGAACTCCAAGGAGTACTGCGAGAAGATCCTCCAGGGACTCGACGAGGAGACCGCATACAAGATCCTGCGCGGCAACGCGATCAAGATGCTCGACCTGGACCGGGTCTGATGGCACCTGCGCTGAGCGCGGAGATCCCGAAGATCGTCAGCGTCGACGACCACGTCGTCGAGCCACCCCACGTCTGGCAGACATGGCTCCCCGAGAAGCACCGCGAGAAGGGCCCCCGCGTCGAGACCAAGCGCTGGGGTCCGTTCGAGCACCACTCGGGCGCGAAGTACACCAACGTCGAGGACCCCAACGGCGATTGGGGTGACGCCTGGATCTACGAGGACCGCCTGATCTACGTGAACAAGAAGTTCGTGGCCATCCCCGAGGAAGCCACGCCGGGCGGCGACATCACCAAGTTCGACCGCACGACGATGACGATGACCGCGGTCACCTACGACGGCATGCGCGACGGTTGCTACGACCGCGACGCACGCGTCAAGGACTTCGAGCTCAACTGGGTCGACGGCTCACTCCCCTTCCCCACGTTCCCGCGGTTCTGCGGCCAGACCTTCTACGAGGCCGACGACAAGGAGCTCGCGCTCGCGTGCGTGCAGGCCTACAACGACTGGATGGTCGAGGAGTGGTGCGCGCCATCCGGCGGCATGAACATCCCGCTCTGCATCATGCCCCTCTGGGACATCGAGCTCGCGGTCGCCGAGGTCCAGCGCAACGCGGCGCGCGGCGTGCGCGCGTTCTGCTTCTCGGAGCTCCCGACCCGCTTGAACCTGCCGAGCATCCACACCGGCTACTGGGACCCGGTCCTCGGCGCGGCCAACGACACCGGCGTGACCCTCTGCATGCACATCGGGTCCTCGTCGAGCAACCCGGCGGCGTCGCCGGACGCGCCCGAGGGTGTCGGCGGCACGCTCGCATTCAACAACTCGATGGCGTCGCTGGCCGACTGGCTGTTCTCCGGCAAGCTCATCGAGTTCCCGAAGCTCAAGCTCGCGTACTCGGAGGGCCAGATCGGCTGGATCCCCTACGCGCTCGAGCGGGCCGACACGGTGTGGGACCAGCACGACTCCTGGCAGCACTCCAAGGAGCTGATCCCCGAGCCGCCGTCCACCTACTACTACGGGCGCATCTTCGGCTGCTTCACCGCGGACCGGGTGGGCCTCCACAACCTCGACACCGTCGGCGTCGACAACATCTGCTTCGAGACCGACTACCCGCACACCGACACGACGTGGCCCAACTCCAAGGAGTACGTCGAGAAGATGATCGCGGACTCCGAGCTCGATGACGAGACCGTCTACAAGGTGCTGCGCGGCAACGCGATCAGGATGCTGGAGCTCGACCGGGTCTGAGCCGGTGTCCGGCCTGCTCGTGAGCTTCGACATCGACGGGACGATGGAGTTCGGGCACCCACCCGGCCCCATCACCGTCGCCGTGGTCCGTTCGGTCGGGGCTGCCGGCCACACGATCGGCTCCGCCTCGGACCGGACGCGCTCCGACCAGCAGTCCCTCTGGGAGCTGCACGACGTCGAGGTAGCGTTCATCGGCGGGAAGCACCACCTCACCGAGGTGCGCGAGCGCTTCCCCTCCGCGCGCTACGTCCACATCGGGGACACCCACGTCGACGAGCACTTCGCCCGCCTCGCCGGCTTCGAGTTCGTTCGCATGGACGATGCCGACGAGCTGCTCGCGCAGCTCCTCTGATCGCCCTCCCTGGTCACGCCGGTTGCTCGGCCGGCAGCACCGTCGTCCGGCGCCGCAGCCGGTCGGCGATGTAGGCGTGGACCAGGGCGGCGATCGAGAGCGCCCCGACCCCTGCGAGCAGGTTCACCCACGGGATCCTCCACGCCGCCACCCCCACGACCACGATCACCAGCGCGGTCGCGAGGCGGAGCACGAACAGCGCACGACCCGGCTCGCGGCGGGTGCAGCGACCGAGCAGCGCGAACCCGACGTACATGGCCGCGAGCGTCGCCGTGACCTCGAGGACGTCCTCCGCCGGGACGTGCGTGAGCGGGTCGACCGCGACCATCTTCGCCACCGCGATGGCGGTCCCGATGATGCAGAGCTGGATGAGGAGGTGCAGCGCGACCCAGGGCCCGAAACGATCCTTACGGATCCCCGCGTTGGGCACGTCCTGGAAGTAGGTCGACCAGATCGCGAACGTGAGGACGAACTGGAACGCGAGCGCCATGAAGTCGATGCGCTCGATCGGCGCGGAGCTGACTTGGATCGCGACCTTCAGGAACGCTTCGCCGCACACGATGATCGTGAACGCACCCATGCGCTCCACGATGTGGTACTCGTCGATCGGCGCCACCCCGCCGATGCGTCCTGACTGGATCACTGCCGGGACGATCGTGACCAGCAGGCCGACGACCCAGAGCGTCTGGCGTGGCTCGACCGGCAGCGGCGCGGCGACAAGGAACAGCGCGAACGCGGCGCAGGCCCAACCGGCCCGGTAGACCGCGTACTGACCCAGCGGACCGCCGCGGCGCGCAACCCGGGAGTACATGACAGCGACGGTCCCGACCAGGCAGGCATAGGTGACCGAGATGGCGATCCCGTCGCGCAGCACCCCCTCGCGTGCCTCGACGGCGAGAACCACCACGAGGAACATCTGGCCGAGGACCAGGACCCGTTGCCCGACGTCGTCGACCCGGAACCGGTTCACGAACATCGTCGTGGAGACCCAGATCCACCAGACCGCGACGAACACGCCGACGACCCACGCGATGCGCACCTCGTCGTGGAGGTGCGAGACGGCTGAGCTGAAGACGAGGATCGCCGCGACGAAGATCAGGTCGTAGAAGAGCTCGAGCCACGCCGCCATCGGGACCGCGATGTACGAGACGTGCGGACGTGGCTGGTCCGGGGGGCGGTCCGAAGGGACCTCGGATGCAGGAGTGGTCACGAAGGACGGCAGGCGATGAACGCGTCAGGCGGTGACGATGCCTTCGATCCGCTCGAGGGTCTTCTCCATGTTCGTGTGCGTCTTCTTGCGGGCCGGACGCACGACGGCCTTGATCTTCTCCTCGGAGATGTCCCACGTCTCGCGGACGCGGGTGCCGCCCTCGACCGGCTCGAGCTCGTAGCGCCAGATGCGGCCGCCGGCGATGGACCCGCCGATCGGCGGGCGGGTCTGCCACGCGATGCAGCGGTTGTTCTCGAACTCGATCACCGTGCTGACCATCGAGTACGGGATCCCCATCTTCATCTTCATCCCGAACTTCGCGCCGAGCGCGAGGCGCTCGGGGTGGTCCTTCGCGTCGCGCACGGTGCCGGAACCGTCGATGTCGTGGTGGCGACTCGGGTCCGCGAGCAGCTCGAAGATCTTCTCGGGTGGTGCCGGGATCACCCGCTCGACCGTCTCGAAGTCGGAGCTGGAGTCGGAGCTGGCAGCGGAGGCGGGCGGCGTGTCGGTCATGGGCGCCACGCTACTGCCGAACCGGGATCGGCGCCCCGGGTCTCGGGGCGCCGACTCGGTGTCGTGCGGTGCGGGTGCCGCTCCCGGTCCTACGCCGGTGGGCTGGTGCGCGGGAATCCCGACTGCGTGCGCTCGGTGAGCGACACCTTCGCCGTGGCCGAGGTGCCGTCTCGGTCATACGTGATCGTGACGTCGTCGCCCGAGCGGTGCGACTGGATCGCGGTCGCCAGTGCGGCCGCGTCGGCGATGTCGGTGTCGTCGACCTTGGTGATCACATCACCGGACTGCAAGCCGGCATCGTCGGCGGGGCTTCCCGGTGCCACCTGGACGACCTTGGCGCCGGTCGCGCCGGAACCCGAGGGCTCCACCAGTACGCCGAGGAACACGCGGCTGGTCGGGGTCGAGGGTGCCGAGTCGGACCCGCCACCGTTGCCGTTCCCGCCGTTCCCGCCGTTCCCGCCGCCGCTCCGGGGCGGACCCGGGTTCTCGCGGCCACCGCCGTTGGGTCCACCCGGAAGGTCGCCGGGGCGGTCCTCCACGCGACCGTGGTGACCACCACCGTCGTGGTCGTCGGCGGTGGAGCGCCCGAGCGCGAAGCCGCCGCCGCCCACGAGGGCGACCGCGAGCACCAGGCCGAGCAGGACGGCCAACCACCGGGGTACGAAGACACCCTTGCGGTCGCTCGTGCCGGACGCTGCCGGCGTTGCGGGGGGCGGGCTCGCGTCGGCAGCGGCGACGGGGGTCGCCTCCGTGGTCTCGACGGTCTCAGTGGTGTCCGTCGCGTCCGCCGCGGTGGCGTCCTCGGGAGTCGAGCTCTCGGGGGAGGTCTCGTCAGGCATCGGGATCCTTCTCATTTCTCGGGCTCGTTCTCGGGCTTGTTCTCGGGCGTGTTTCTCGGGTCGGCGCTTGCCGCGGCCGGGCTGGACGCTACGAGGTGATGCTGGGAATCGACTGAGCGTCTCCGGTGGAGACGCTCCGAACCGAGCCCACTGACAACGAAGGGGGGCACCGCCGGGTTCCCCGCCGAGCCACCCAAACCCCTTCAGCCCTAGGGCCAACATGCCGATCTGGGTTCATGCGTCACTCGGATCGGTCGCTGGCGCCCTGGTCGCTCGTGATCGGGATGCTGGCCGTCGTCGCGGTGGCGTGCGCCCCGCCGACCTCCACGCTGGCATCCGCACCCCCACCGCCGCCCCCGCCGTCCGGGCCCGCTCCCGTGATCAGCGGTTTTCGCTGCCCGGTGACCGGCGCGGTCTACACGGACAGCTACGGACCCCGGGGCACCGGCTTCCACTGGGGCATCGACATGTTCAAGCCGCTCGGCACCCCGGCCGTCGCGGTGAAGGCGGGCACGGTCCGAGACGTCCCGAACGAGGGAGCCGGTGGGAACGTCGTCTACCTCACGGCCGACGACGGGAACGTGTACCAGCTCGCCCACCTGAACGACTTCGTCGGTGGCGATCGGCGGGTCGCCCAGGGCGAGATCATCGGCCACGTGGGCCAGACCGGCAACGCCACGGCCGTCCACCTCCACTTCGAGATCCGGATCGGCGGGATCAACGGAGTGAGAATCGATCCGTACGCGACCTTGCGCGGAGCCGGCTGCTAGGCGAGCCCACTGCCCGACCAGCTGCCCGGCGACGGGTGTCACACCCGGGCGCGACGCTCCTGACATGGACGCCGCACCACTTCCCAGCGCCACCCCGAGCCGATGACGGTGGTCGAGCTCGCCGTCCGCCTGGACTCCTGGGGTCGACTCGACCGCGCTTCGGCGAAGCGACTCCCCGCACGCCTCGGCACGCTCGTGCGCCGTACGGTGCGGGCACTCCCGCGCCGGGTCGCGAGCACCATCCTCGAGGCCGCGCCACCGCCCCGCGCCGGGGATGTCACGCGCTACGCCGACGCGCTCCTCCGCCTCTTCGCAGCGTACGAGGCGCTGGGCGCGGGCGCGGTCTTGCCGGGGGTCGGGCGACTCGATGGCGCGCTCGCCGCGCTCGCCGCCGCGGCCGACGAGCGCACCGACGGAACCATCTACAGCGAAGCGCTCCACGCGATCGTCAGCGATGCCTACGAATGGCAGGCGGCGCGCCTCACCGGCCCACGGATCGACGAACGGCACACCTTGCTCGAGGGCTACCTCTCCCTCGTCGGCGAGGGCTTCGTCCTCCCCGGTCGCTGGGCCACGATCGCGGCGTCCGAGCTCGGGGTGGCCGCTCGCACCGCCGGCGAACCGGTCGCCGCCGCCTGGTATGCGGATCGGTCACTGGTGTGGGCGCCGTCCGCGCTCGACCGACGCACCCTCGACGCGCTCGTCGCCAGCATCGAGACGCTCGTCATGCTCGGACACCACGTCGAGGCGATCGAGCACAGTCCGCGTCTCGTCGCACGCCTCGCGTGGCGGGGAGGGATGCACGCGGCGAGTGCCGTCACCCTGCGGTGCGCGCTCGCACGCGCACACTCCGACCTCGGTGAGCACAGCCTCGCGATCGGGCACGCCGGCGACGCATTGGATCGCGCCCGACGCACCTGGGGCGCGCGAGCGCTCACCACCCGGGTGTGCGACCTGCTCTTCGACGAGTGCTTCCAGCGCGCGGTCGCGAACCGGTGACTCTCTCAGGTCAGGCCGGCGAGCACTGCGTCCGTGAAGCGGTCCGGTGCTTCCACCATCGGGTAGTGCCCGATGTCGTCGAGGAGGGTGCGCACCGCGTCTGGGCGCGCCTCGAGCAACCGATCGGTCATCGCCACGACGGCGACGGGGTCGAGCGCACCCCACACGATGGAGAGCGGCGACGGATGGCGTTCGATGGCGCCCGTCCAACGGTCCTCCCGCTCGTGGCGCTCCTCGATGTACCGGATCGTGCGTGGCAACAGACATTCGCCGTCATCGCGGTGCATCAGCAGCCACTGCGCCTCGAGCTCGTCGTCGCCGACGGTGTGATCAGCGGCGAAGGTGCCCGCCAGGCCGGCCTGGAATCCCTCGGCACCCAGTAGCGCGGCGTCGGCGAGCCGTTCGTCGGGCAACCCCAACAGCAGCTGCTGCCCGATCGTCAGCTGCGCCATGCGGATGTAGATCGACCCGTTGCACAGCACGCGGCGTCCGATCGTGAGCGGGAGCTCGCCGTCGAGAGAACGCGCGAGCACCTCGCCGCCGACCGAATCGCCCATGTCGTGGGTGAGCAGATCGACCCGTTCCAGCCCTAGCGAGTGCACGAGCTCGACCGCGACGTCCGCCTGCAGGTCGAG
>JBBQFJ010000105.1:0-12710 GCA_038321755.1 Acidimicrobiia bacterium
TGGTGTAATTGCCGAACGAGGTGCTCATGGCCGAGATCCAGACCCCAGAGAACGACCACTCTTCGGAGGCGCAGCGGCTCACCTTGCCCCTGCTGCCCCTGAGCACAGGCGTCGTTCTGCCCCAGATGGTGGTCACGATCGCCCTCGAGACCGACGAGGCCCAGGTCGCCGCCGACGCCGCGAACGCCGGCGACGGCCTCCTGCTCCTCGTGCCCAGGATCGACGGCACGTTCGGCCGCGTCGGGACGGTGGCTCGCGTCGAGAGCGGCGGCGAGCTGCCCAACGGTGTCCGAGCCCTCGTGCTGCGCGGCCTGCACCGTGCGGTCGTCGGCGTGGGCGTGCCCGGCACCTCGGCCGGTACCTGGGTCGAGGCGGATCCGGTCATCGATCCAGACCCGCCGAGCGACCGCTCGCGCGAGCTCGCTCGTGAGTACCGCGCAATCGTCGGCGCGATCGCCGAGCGTCTCGGTGCGGGGCGTCTGCGCGACTCCCTGAACGGTGTGTCCGACCCGGGCGCGCTCGCCGACACCGCGGGCTGGTGGCCCGATCTCTCGACGGAGCGCAAGGTCGAGCTCCTCGACACGCTCGAGGTCGAAGCGCGCCTCGAACGCGTCGTCGACTGGGCGCGTGATGCCCTGGGTGAGCTGGAGCTGAACGAGAAGATCCGCAGCGAGGTCTCCTCGGGGATGGAGCAGCAGCAGCGCGAGTTCCTCCTGCGCCAGCAGCTCGCGGCCATCCGCAAGGAGCTCGGTGAGGGTGACGGCGACGACTTCGTCGCCGAGTACCGACGTCGGATCGAGGAGGGTGCACTGCCCGAGTCGGTCCGTGAGGCCACGACGCGCGAGCTCGACCGCCTCGAGCGGATGGGTGAGCAGAGCCCCGAGAACGGATGGGTCCGGACGTGGCTCGACACGATCCTGGATCTGCCGTGGGGGACGCGCTCCGACGACAATCTCGACGTCGTGTTGGCGCGGGCCACGCTGGATGCCGACCATTCCGGGCTCGGCGACGTGAAGGACCGGATCGTCGAGTTCCTCGCCGTGCGCAAGCTGCGCGCCGAGCGCGGGTTCGTCGACGGTGCCGACGCGGACGGGGTCGTGCAGGCCCGCGGCTCGGGTGCGATCCTCGCGCTCGTCGGTCCTCCCGGTGTCGGCAAGACGTCATTGGGCGAGTCGGTCGCTCGCGCCCTCGGCCGCAAGTTCGCTCGGGTGTCGCTCGGCGGCGTCCGGGACGAGGCCGAGATCCGTGGCCACCGGCGCACGTACGTCGGCGCCCGACCGGGCCGCATCGTGCGCGCGCTCACCGAGGCTGGCACGTCGAACCCTGTGATCCTCCTCGACGAGGTCGACAAGCTCGGTGCCGACTGGCGCGGAGACCCGTCGAGCGCGCTGCTGGAGGTGCTCGACCCGGCGCAGAACCACACGTTCCGCGATCACTACCTGGAGGTCGACCTCGATCTGTCCGAGGTCCTCTTCCTCGCGACCGCCAACACGTTGGAGACGATCCCCGGACCGCTGCTGGACCGGCTCGAGCTGATCCAGCTCGACGGGTACACGGAGGACGAGAAAGTCGTCATCGCGAACGATCACCTGCTGGAACGCCAGCTGGAGCGCAACGGGCTCCGCGCCGAGGACGTGGAGCTGGCCGACGACGCGATTCGCACCGTCGTCACCGACTACACCCGTGAAGCCGGTGTCCGGAACCTCGAGCGCGAGCTCGGGAAGCTGCTTCGCAAGGTCGCCGCGAAGGTCGCGTCCGAGGAGGTCGTGCCACCGGTCGCGATCGACGACGCCGTCGTGCGCGACGCGCTCGGACGGGCGAAGTTCCACCCCGAGGCGGCCGAGCGCACCGGTGCGCCGGGCGTGGCCACCGGGCTCGCGGTCACCGGTGCCGGTGGCGATGTGCTGGTGATCGAGGCCACGGCGATCGACGCGGGTGCCCCGGGCGGCGAGGCGGGTCTGACCCTCACCGGTCAGCTCGGCGACGTCATGAAGGAGTCGGCGCGCATCGCGCTCTCGTACGTGCAAGGGCACGCGGGGGAGCTCGGCATCGATTCCGCTGCGCTGCGCCAGCGGTTCCACGTCCACGTCCCTGCGGGAGCGATCCCGAAGGACGGGCCGTCGGCCGGCGTCACGATGACGACCGCGCTCACCAGCCTGCTCACCGGTCGGCCGGTGCGGGCCGAGGTGGCGATGACCGGCGAGGTCACGCTCCAGGGCCGTGTGCTCCCCATCGGAGGCGTCAAGCAGAAGGTGCTCGCGGCGCAGCGTGCCGGACTCACGACCGTGCTGCTCCCGAAGCGGAACGGTCCCGACCTCGACGACCTCCCCGATGCCGTGCGGGAGGCGATGACGATCCACCTGGTGGACGACGTCGCCGACGTGCTGGCGCTCGCCCTGGAGGACCCAGCGGTGGCGCGAGCGGCCTGAGGGCCTAGAGGTCGTCGTCCTCGTCGTCGTCGCCGATCCCGATGAACGCGCCGGCTCCGGCCTTGGTGAAGTCGAGGACCTCGCCGGGCTCGAGCGGGAAGTGGCACGCCACGAAGTGGTTGGGCGCGACCTCGCGCATCTGGGGCTCCTCGGCGGCGCACTGGGCCTCCGCCTTGGGGCAGCGCGTGCGGAACCGGCACCCGCTCGGTGGGTGCAGCGGCGACGGGATCTCGCCGCCGAGGACCTTCTCGGTGTCGGGCTTGACCTCGGGGTTCGGGACCGGGATCGCGGCGAGCAGTGCGGCCGTGTACGGGTGGGCCGGCCGGCCGTAGAGGTCCTCGGGAACGGCGACCTCGCACACCTTGCCGAGGTACATGACCATGATGCGATCGCTCACGTTCTTCACGACCGCGAGGTCGTGCGCGATGAACACGAGCGTCAGGCCGTACCGGTTCTTCATGTCCTGGAGCAGGTTGATGATCTGGGCCTGCACCGACACGTCGAGCGCCGAGACGGGCTCGTCGCAGATGATCAGCTTCGGCTCGGTGGCCATCGCCCGCGCGATCGAGATGCGCTGACACTGACCACCGGAGAACTCATGCGGCCGACGGCTCGCGTTGGCAGGGTCGATGCCGACGGCGTCGAGCACCTCGTCGACCTTCGCCGCACGTGACGCCTTGTCGCCGATCTTCCAGATCTCGAGGCCCTCGGCGACGATGTCGCGCACCTTGCGCCGCGGGTTGAGCGACGAGATCGGGTCCTGGAAGATCATCTGCATGCGCGGGCGTGTCTTGCGGAGGTCTTCGCCCTTGAGCTTGGTGAGCTCCGTCCCGTCCAGGAGCACGCTGCCGGACGTCGGGCGGGGGAGCTGCACGATGGCGCGGCCGGTCGTGGACTTGCCGCAGCCCGACTCTCCGACGAGGCCGAGCGTCTCACCCTCGAGGATGTCGAGGCTGATGCCTGACACTGCGTGCACCTTCTGTCCGCCGCGAGCACCGAACTCGACGACCAGATCCTCGACGCGCAGCAGGTCCTGGTCGGCCGGCCGAAGATGCGCTTGCCCGGTCCCTGCCATCAGAGTGCGGCCTCCGCGCTGGTGGTCGTCATCGAAGCGCTGGTCGACGCTCCCGCCTTCGCGGCAGCCTGGTTCTTCTCGAGGGCGGCCGCGCCTTCGGGGGTCCCCACGGGGAACCAACAGCGGTACACGTGCCCCGGTCCGGCTTCGGTGAGCGGCGGCTCCTCGTCACGGCACTTGTCCTGCACGTACGTGCAGCGGGGTGCGAACTTGCAGCCCTTGGGCGGGTGGACGAGGTCGGGCGGACGCCCCGGGATGGTCGAGAGTCGCGTGTGGCTCTTGTCAGCGATCTTGGGGATCGACGTGAGGAGCGCCTCGGTGTAGGGCATCTTCATGTTCGCGAAGAGGGTCTTGGTGGGCGCCTTCTCGACGATGCGACCGGCGTACATCACCGCGATGTCGTCGGCGCGACCGGCGACGACCCCGAGATCGTGCGTGACGAGCACGATGGCCATGAAGCGTTCACGCTGCTGTGCGGCCATCAGGTCGAGCACCTGGGCCTGCACCGTGACGTCGAGCGCGGTGGTGGGCTCGTCGGCGAAGAGGAGCTTCGGACCGCAGGCCAGCGCGACGGCGATGCACACGCGCTGGCGCATCCCGCCCGAGAGCTGGTGCGGGTACTCCTTGAGCCGCTGGCGCGGCTCGGGGATCCGCACCGACTCGAGCAGGTTCTCCGCGAGCTCGTCCGCGTAGCTCTTCGAGACGTCGAGGTGCTGGCGGATCGACTCGGTGATCTGCTTCCCGATCTTCATCACCGGGTTGAGCGACGTCATCGGGTCCTGGAAGATCATCGACATCTGCGCGCCCCAGAAGGCGCGCATGTCCTTGGGCTTGATCCCGATGAACTCCCGGCCCTCGAACTTCACCGAGCCCTCGCGCACCACGCCGCGCTTGGGGAGCAGGCCCATGATCGAGCGCGACAGCACCGTCTTGCCCGAGCCGGACTCGCCGACGATGCCGATCGTCTTCCCGCGCTCGAGCGTGAGCGAAACGCCGTCGACGGATCGCACGAGACCGCGATTGGTCTCGAAGTAGGTCTTGATGTCGGTGACCTCGAGCAGCGGCCCGTCGTAGGGCGCGTCGGCGAAGCGGTCGTCACTCACAGTCCACCCTCCCGAACGTCGAACCTCGCCCGTACCACGTCACCGAGGAAGTTGAGGGCCAGCACCGTGAAGAAGATGAGGAGCGAGGCTTCGAACACGATGTGTGGCGACTTGAACAGGTTGCCCCGGTCGAGGGCGATGATGTTGCCCCACGAAGGCGTCGGCGGGCGCACACCGACACCGAGGATCGCCAGCGCGCCCTCGGCGACGATCGCGATGCCGATCGCGAGCAAGGCGATCGAGAACATCGCCGGGAGCACGTTGGGCAGGACCTCGCGGATCATGATGCGTCGGCTCTTGGCTCCCTGCGCCCGCGACGCGAGTACGAACTCGCGCTGCGCCCAGGTCAGCGCGCTGGCGCGCGTGATCCGCCCGATCAACGGGATCGCGACCACCCCGATGGCGATGATCAGGATCATCTCGGGGGAGAGGGCACCCGAGTCCCCACTGTCGTTGGCACCCTGGAGGAACGCGACGAGCGCGAGCGCCATGATGATCACGGGCACTGACAGCAGCACGTTGAACATCCCGGTGAGCACGGTGTCGACCTTGCCACCGGAGAACCCGGCGATCAGCCCCAGCGACCCGCCGACGATGAAGCCGAAGGCGACGGCGCCGGTGGCCACGAGCAGGCTCGTCCACGCGCCGAGTGCGAGCCGCGGGATCATGTCGCGTCCGTTGCTGTCGCAGCCGAACAGGAATCCCTTGGCGCCGCCTTCGTCGGCCAGGGGCCCCCTGCGTGCACAGGACGCGAAGCTCTCGTTGGCGTCGCCCCAGGTCAGGATGCCCGTCTTGGCGAGCACCGCGATCAGGACGATGAAGATCATCCAGCCGATCGCGAGCCAGGCACCGACCCCGAGACCCGAGCCGCGCTTTCGGGTGGACTCGGGTCCTGCTGCGACGGCACCCACCCCGAGCAGCCCGGCGTCGCCCGCGATGCCGCCGTGGGCCGACTGGGTCTCGGAGAGCAGCACCTTGCTCGGCGCGCCGATCGAGCCGATCTCCTCGGCCGCGCCGGTGTCAGGAAGCTCGGGCACGGCGAATCCTCGGGTCGAGCACGGTGTACAGGAAGTCGACGAAGAAGTTCACGAGCACGAACAGGACCGCGATCACCACGACGTAGCTCTGCAGCTCGACGTACTCCTTGCTGAACACGGCTTGATAGATCTTCAGGCCCATGCCGGGGATCCCGTAGATCACCTCGACCACGACCGCGCCACCGATGAGCGTGCCGACGTTGAGGCCTGCGACGGTGAGCAGGGTGAGGCTCGACGGTCGCAGCGCGTGCCGCCAGAGGATCCGCTGGTTCGAGATCCCCTTGGCCTTGGCCATGGTGATGAAGTTCTCCTGCAGCGTGGCGATCATGTCGCTGCGCAGGAGCCGCATGTAGACGGCGATCTGGCCCACCGCCAGCGTGAACGCGGGCAGGATCATGTAGCGGGTGTGCTCCCAGAGGTCGGGCGAGCGCGACGAGTCGAAGAACTGGTCCATCCACCCCGGCGCGTAGCCGCCGGTGGGCAACCACTTGAGCTGCGCGCCGACGAAGTACGACAGGAAGAGCGCGAGCACGAAGTTGGGGAGCGCGAGGAGCGCGAAGGCCGAGGTGTTGATCGCCTTGTCGGACCTCGTGCCCGCGCGATACGCCGTGAAGATGCCGAGTGGGATCGCGAAGAACAGCGCGATGAACTGCGCGTAGATCATGAGCTGGAGTGACACGGGCAACGATTGGCCGACGAGCTCGGCGACCGGGCGGCCCGAGTTGTACTGCTTGCCCAGGTCGCCCTGGAGCAGACCGGTCAGGTAGTTCCAGTACTGCTCGGGGAGTGGCTTGTTGAGTCCGAGGTCCTGTCGCAGCGCGGCGCGCTGGGCGTCGGTGCCGAACGGGATGATCGTGGTGGTCGGATCCCCCGGCAGGAGCCGGATCAGCAGGAAGGTGAACAGCGTGACGAAGAGCAGGACGATGACGAGTTGTGCGACTCGCCTCGCGATCGTCTTCGTCAGCTCCACTGTCGACTCCTGCTGGGCTCCTGCCGGGTTCTCCTAGTCCTCGATCAGCTCGATGCGCTGAGTCCCAACACCGGGATGCGGCCGTAGACGAACAGGGGCTTGCCCTGACCGTCGGGCAGCGCGGGCAGGTTCAGCGTCACGCTCGGCGCGTAGCCGATGGCCCAGTTCACGTACCAGAGCGGCACGATGTACAGACCCTTGGCCATCGCCTTGTTGTAGTTGGTGTAGATGGTCTTGGCGTCGGCCAGGGTGCCGGCGGCCCGGCCCTGGGTCAGGAGGTCCTGGGTCGTGGCGTCGTCGAAGTGGCCGAAGTTCAGCAGGTTCTTCCCACCCGTCGGCGTGTTGTAGTTCGAGAACCACGGGTAGTTGTCCTGGTCGGACGACTGCGAGTACCCACCATGCAGGTTGCGCCAGCGCAGCACGTCGATGGAACCGGCCAGGGCCTTGTTGATCAGCGTCGCCTGGTCGGAGGTGGTGATCGTGGCGTTGATGCCGGCCTTGCCGAGCTGCTCGGCCACGAGCTGGAGCTCGGCCGAGTTCTCGGCGTCCGTGGTCGTGCCCATCACGACGTCGAACGATCCGCCCGACTCCGCCTTGTACTGCGCGACCAGCTTCTTCGCCTTCTTCAGGTTGAAGGCCGGGTACCCCGCGTTCTTGAGGTATCCGGGTGCCTTCACGTCCATCAGGCTGTTCGCCACGGTGAAGAGGCCCTTGTTGCGGATCTGGTTCACCGTGGGGACGTCGATGGCGGTCGCGAAGGCCTGGCGGGCGACCGGGCTGTTGAAGGGTGGCGTGTCCGAGATCAGGTACTCGTAGGTGATCTCGCGGTAGCCGGGTCCCTGCACCAGTGCCTTGAACTGCCCGCTGGACTTCAGGTTGTCGATCTGCTGTGCGCTCGACGTGTGGATCACGTTGAGCTGGCCGCCCTCGAGCTGGGTGACGCGCACCGCGCCGTCGACCACCGGGACGAACGTGATCTGGTTGGCCTTCGGGAAGCCCTTCTGCCAGTAGTCGGGGTTCTTGACGACCACCGTCTTCTCGTTCTGGGAGTACGACTGGAGCTTGAAGGGGCCGCTCCCGATCATCTTCGTCGCACACTCTTCGCCGGCGTTGAGCTGGGCCGGCGCCATGATGCCCATCCGACCCTCGAGGAAGAGGTAGTCGGGGAAGGCCGAGACGGGCGAGTTGAGCGTGACGGTGACGGTCGCCGCGTCGGTCGCGGTCACGTCCTTGATCATCGGCTTGTAGATGATCGGCAGGAGCGAGCCGACGCTCGGCGCACCTTCGGCGCCGCGCCACGCGTCGATGTTCAGCTTGACCGCAGCGGCGTCGACGGGCGTGCCGTCGTGGAACTTCACGCCGTCACGGAGGCCGATCGTCCAGACCGTGAAGTCCGCGTTCGGCTCGACCGACTTCGCGAGGTACGGCGTCGCGACGCCCTTGGAGTTCGGCTCGGTGAGCGTGTCGTAGATCGCGGCCACGACCTGGATGCCCGAGATCGCGAGCTGCGCCGTACTCAAGCAGTAGTTCGTGGTCTCGGCCTCGAGGCCGAACGTGATGTCACCGCCGCTCTTCTGCTGGTGCTGGCGATCCGGTGCGGAGGCGCTGGCGATGCCGCTGAAGACGGTCGCGACGAGCCCGATCGCCGCCACGGTCGCGCCGATGCGCGTCCAGTGACGACGTGTTGCGTGCCGGTGGAAGTCGGCCACGTGAATCCCCCCAAGGGTGTTGTGGTTCCCTGATGTCGCGACCGGTGTTGTGACGCCGGTCACGGTGCGCACTCTAGAAGCCCGGAGGCACCTGTCAATCGCGGCGGGTGAGCCGAGCGGCCCTCAGCCGGACTTGCGCAGCCCGAGGACCGAGATGCGCCCACCCGAGAACTGGGGGGTCCCCCCACCGTCGGGCAGCGCCGGGAGGTCGAAGCGCACCGCCTTCTGGTAGCCGATCGTCCACTGGTCCCACCACATCGGCGTGATGTAGCTCGCGGCGGCGAAGGCCCGGTTGAAGTCGGTGGCCGCCTGCTTGGCGTCGGCCGCGTTGGTCGCGGCTCGGCTCGCGTCGAGGTCGGCTTGGACCTTGGCGTCGTCGTACCGAGCGAAGTTGATCAGGTTCTTCCCGCCCGTGGGCGTGGTGTAGTTCGACCACCACGGGTACGTGTCGGTGGCGGATGAGTCCGAGAACCCTCCGTGCAGGTTGCGCCAGATCAGCACGTCGATGTCCCCGGCCAGCGCCTTGTTGATCAGGGTGGCCTGGTCGTACTGGGCGATCGACGCGTTGATGCCGGCGGCGTCGAGCATCTCCTTGACGAGCTGGGCCTCGGCGGAGTTCTCGGCGTCGATGGTCGTGCCGAGCACCACGTCGAACTTCCCGCCCGCCGTGGCCTTGGCCTGCGCGACGAGCCGCTTGGCCTTCTTCAGGTCGTACCCGGGGTATCCGGCGTTCTTCAGGTACCCGGGCGCCTTGCGGTCCATGACACTGTTGGCGACCTCGAACTCGCCCTTGTTCCGGATCTGATTGACCTTGACGCGGTCGATCGCGGTCGTGAACGCCTCGCGGGCGACCGGGTCGTTGAACGGCGCCGAGTCGCTGAGCATGATGTAGTAGCGCAGCTCGCGGTACCCGGGCTTCTGCACGAAGGCCCGCAGCTGGCTGTTGCTCTTGATGCTGTCGGTCTGCTCGGCGCTCGTCGTGTGGAGCATGTCGAGCTGGCCGCCCTGGAGCTCGGTGGTGCGCACTGCGGCGTCGGGGACCGGGACGAAGGTGATCTGGTCGGCCTTCGGGTAGCCCCGCTGCCAGTAGTCGGGGTTCTTGATGACCACGGTCTTCTCGTTCTGCGCGTAGGACTGGAGCTTGAACGGCCCGCTCCCGATCATCTTCGTCGCGCAGTCCTCACCGGCGTTGATCTGGGCCGGCGCCATGATCCCGAAGCGGCCGCTGCCGTACAGCGCGTTCCGGAATGCGGGGACGGGCGTCTTGAGCGTGACGACGACCGTCGAAGCATCGGGGGCGGTCACGTCCTGCACGAAGTTCAGGACGATCGGGAACAGGGAGCCGGCGTTGGGTGCGCCCGGCGCGCCACGGTAGGAGTCGAGGTTGAGCTTCACCGCGGCGGCGTCGACCGGAGTGTCGTCGTGGAACTTGACGCCGTCGCGCAGCTTGATCGTCCAGACGGTGTCGTCCGCGTTCGACTCGACCGACTTCGCGAGGTATGGCACCGTCACGCCCTTGGAGTTCGGGGCCGTCAGGGTGTCGTACACGGCGGCGGCCACCTGGATGCCCGAGATGGCCATCTGCGCCCGGGTGAGGCAGTAGTTCGTGTTCTCGGCCTCCAAGCCGAAGCGGAGGTCGCCTCCTCCACCCGCGCTTCCACCCGCCTGACCCGGGCGGGCGTCGCGCGTGGTGGCGCCGGCGGTGCCGACCAGCGTCATCGCCACGAGCGCGGTGACGAGTGCCACGGCGCCCGCGCGTGTCCGATGGCGAGGTGCGCGAGTGTTCGAGTCGGCCACGATCGTCCCCCCTGTCCGTCGTGCTGTGCGTCGTGCTGTGCGTCGTGCTGTGCGTCGTGCTGGAGACGGGACTCTACGAGGCTGGCGCCCTGCTGCGGTCTCGCGCCTGCGCCGCGCATGGGCGAGGTTGATCGGCGAAGATGGGGGATGCGCGTGGTCCTCGACATCCTCCTGATCCTCGGCGGTGTCGCGCTCGTGCTGATCGTCCTCGACTCGGCGATCCGGACCTTCATGCTGCCGAGGAGTGCCTCGACGCCGCTCACCCGGTACGTGTTCGTCTCCCTCCGGTGGCTCTTCAGCTGGCTCGCCCGGGACTCACACACCTACGCGCGCCGGGACCGGGTGATGGCGCTGTATGCACCCGTCGGTCTGCTCGTGCTCGTCGGCAGCTGGATGGCCCTGTCGATCCTCGGCTTCGCCATGATCTTCCTCACGCTCGTCCCGGAGCGCGAGTGGCGCCAGGCGTTCGAGCTCAGCGGGTCGTCGTTCTTCACGCTCGGGTTCGTGCTGCCACCGCACGACGTGCCGAGCTTCATCCTCGCCTTCCTGGAGGCGGCGACGGGGTTGACGCTCCTGGCGCTGTTGATCGCTTACGTGCCGACCATCTACGGCGCGTTCTCGCGACGCGAGCTCGCCGTCTCGCAGCTGGCGACCAGGGCCGATACGCCACCGAGCGCCGTCGCGCTGCTCGAGCGGTATCACGCGATCGGTTGGAACGAGAACCTGACCGACCTGTGGGCGCAGTGGGAGCTGTGGTTCGCGGACATCTCCGAGACGCACACCTCGCTCGCGATCCTCACGTTCTTCCGTTCACCCAGCTCCGAGCGGTCATGGGTCACGGCGGCGGGTGCCGTGCTCGACGCCGCATCGCTCGCGCAGTCGACGTTGGCGATCCCCTGGAACCCGCAAGCCGGGCTGTGCATCCGCTCGGGGTACCTCGCGCTGCGCGAGATCGCCGACTACTTCGGCGTCGAGCACGACTCCGACCCGTTGCCCGACGCGCCGATCTCCATCGACCGGCAGGAGTTCCTCCAGGTCTACGAGCAGCTCGGAGGCGCCGGGGTGCCCGTCCGCCCCGATCGAGACCGCGCGTGGCGCGAGTTCGCGGGGTGGCGCGTGAACTACGACGCGGTGCTGCTCGCGCTCGCCGGGCTCACGATGGCGCCGTACGCACCATGGTCGTCGGACCGCTCGATGAGCTACCGACGGCCGCGGGTGGTGCCGTGGGGGCGGCGGTCGCCGCGTCCTCCGTCTGCAGAACCCAGGTGAGGTAGCGGATCACCCCGACGACGCTGGCGTCGGCCCAGGTGGAGTGGAACACGTCGAACGCGTGCGGTGCGCCCGCGAGCTCGACGTACGCGGCCTGTCCGCCGGCCGCCCGGAGCTCGCCGACGAGCTGGCGCGCCTGCTCGACGGGGACGAGGTTGTCGATCGACCCGTGCACGACGAGGAACGGGGGAGCGCCCGGCGAGATCCGGTACATCGGCGACGCGTCGCGGTACGCGGCGGGGTCATCGAGACCGTGGCCGAGCACCTGGTGCCCGAGCCAGGATCCCAGCCGACGCGAGAGACGTCCGGCGTACCGTCCGAAGACCTGCTCCAGCTCGTAGGCGCCGTACATCGAGACGCAGGCCCGCACGGAGGTGTCGACGTCCTCGAAGCCGGGTTGCAGCTCGGGCTCGTTCGCTGTGAGTGCGACGAGCGACGCGAGGTGACCGCCGGCCGAACCGCCGGTCACCACGACCGAGTCGGGGTCGCCGCCGTGCTCGACGATGTGCGCGCGGATCCAGCGGAGCGCGAGCTTGCAGTCGAGCAGGTGCTCCGGCCACTTCGCCCGAGGACTCAGGCGGTAGTTGATCGCCACGCAGACCCAGCCGGCGTTCGCGAGCGCGTTCATGAGCGGTCGCCCCTGCGTGTCCTTCGTCCCGACCATCCACGCGCCGCCGTGGATCTGCAGGAGCACCGGCGCCCGCGTGACGCCGGTGCGCGGGCGGTAGACGTCGAGCAGGTGTCGGCGCCCGGCACCTTCGGCGTATCGGATGTCCTTGTGCCGTTCGACCTGCTCGTCGCGCATCCACAGGGGGAGCAGGATCGAGCGCGCCGTTCGTCGGGCGGCCTTGTACGGAACGCCGTCGAGCGGGCGCAGTGCGGCGTCGAAGGTGCGCCCGGCCCGACGCGCGACGAGCCACTGTCGGACCAGTCCGGCTTCGGCAACCAGCACGAACCCGAGGCCGATCCAGCCGGGCAGCGCGTCGAGTCCGCCGAACGCCGCGAGCGTCGCGGTGAGACCCGCGACCAGCAGCATCCACCAGCCGGCCAGCCCCGTGCCGCACCACGACACGACGAACGCAGGGAAGAGGAGCATCCAATGGTGGATCCGAATCACGCCCGGAATCGTGAAGATTCCGACCAGGAGCCCGATCCCGAAGAGCACCCAGGGCATCGTCAGCCGGCCCCAGGGCGGCCGGGTCCAGGTCGCCCAGGTCCAGGGTGGGCGAGCGCGTCGTCGGGGAAGAGCGAGTCCTCGGTGACCCCGGCGGGCGCCCCCCGTCGGATGAACCACTCGGTCCCGAACGCCTCGCGGAAGAGC
>JBBQFJ010000106.1:0-12549 GCA_038321755.1 Acidimicrobiia bacterium
ATACAGGTCGTCGTTGCGCCACATCACGCCCTTCGGCATGCCCGTGGTGCCGCCGGTGTACAGGAAAAGGAGGTCGTCGCCCTCGGGCGCCCGAGCGGACCAGCCGCCAGTCGTCGAGGCTTCGGCCAGGGCCGCCTCGTACGCGCGGCCGGTCTCGAGCACTGCGAGCGGGCGACGATCCTCGGGCATCGCCTCGATCGCCGATCGTGCCACCTCGGCGAACGCGGGGTCGTGCACCAGTGCCCGAGCATCGCTGTTGTCGAGCACGTACCGGACCTCTTCCGCGAGGTAGCGGTAGTTCACGTTCGCCGGGACCGCGCCGATGAGCCATGCCGCGAACATGGTCTCGAGGTACTCGGGGCGATTGGTGGCGTCGATCGCGACCTTGTCGCCGACCCGGACGCCGGCCTCGAAGAGGTGGCTCGCGAGTCGCCGAGCTCGGTCGGCGAACGCCGCCCAGCTCACGCGCCGTGTCCCGCAGACGATCGCGTCGCGGTCGGGGACTGCTTCGGCGATCCCGCTCCACACGGTGGCGTAGCTCCAACCCGGCACGGGGGCTCAGGGTACGCGCCGGTTTCTGTGTCCGGGGCCACGGGCCGTCATGATGGACGGATGGGAATGCCGGATCCGCTCGGGGTCGCCGGCGTCGCGACCGAGATGGTGCGTGGAGGCGTGGCGCGCGCGCTGCGTCTGCGGATCTCCGGTCCGGCCGGGGGGCCCGACATCGCGGTCACCGGGGACGAAGGGTGGTTCGGTCCCGACTCCGTCGCGTGGCGCGTCCACGCGGATCTCGGCACCATCGTCGGCGGTCTCCGAGCATTGCTGTACCAGACCCTGCATCCGCTCGCGATGGCCGGCGTCGCGGATCACTCCGACTACCGCGCCGACCCGTGGGGGCGGTTGCATCGGACCGCGGAGTTCGTCGCGGCCACGACGTACGGGACCAGTGCGGAGGCCGGAGCTGCGGTCGCGCGTGTCCAACGGGTGCACGAGCATGTGCGCGGCACGGCGCCCGACGGTCGGCCCTACTCCGCCGACGATCCGGCGTTGCTCGCTTGGGTGCACGCGACCGAGGTCGACAGCTTCCTCGCCGCGTTCCGTCGCTACGGCGGCGGCCTGACCGACGCGGAAGCCGATCAGTACGTCGCGGAGATGGCGATGGTGGCGATCGCGTTCGGCGCTGATCCGGTGCCCACCAGCGTCGCCGAGCTGTCGGCCGTGCTCGGGAGCTATCCGTTGCACGCGTCACACCAGGCTCGCGACGCGACGCGCTTCCTCCTCTTCCCCCCGCTGCCGTTGTCGGTGCGCACGACGTACGCACTGATCGCGACGGCTGCCGTCGAGCTGCTCCCCGTGCGCGCACAGCTCGAGCTGCGGCTCGTGGTCCCACCGCTCGCCGGTCCCCTGGCCGTCCGTCCGGCGACTCGCGCCCTGTTCGGCACGCTTCGGTGGGCGCTCGGCGAATCGCCGACGCTCACTGCAGCGCGGGCCCGAACCGCGCCGCACCAGGCGCCAGCCGACGAGGCTGCTCCGGATCCCACCTGACTCGTCAGAGGTGCATCGCCGACCGGTGCTGACGGTGACGGTGCACGATGCCCGCGGCGATGATCAGCGCAGTCGTGCTGACGATCGCGGCGATCGGCGCCACCCAGAGGACTGCGAGCGCGACGGCGAAGATCTCGAAGATCAACGCCGCGGTACCGGCGGAGGGGTTGCCGTCGGAGACGCCGAGCGCGATGCCTGCGGCTGCGCCCGCGAGCACCAGGAAGAGCAGGCCGACACCGATGCGCAGGGTGGTGGAGCCGACGCCGACGCCCGCGAGCGCGACCACGCCGACGGCAGCCAGCGCGAGGGACTGAGCGCCCATGATCGCGGCAGTGATGGTGGATCCCATGGCGTCCTCCTCGGCTCGATGACGAGCGTCAGCCCGTTCTGTGAGGCGCGGGTCAAGCAGCCGTGAGGACTTGCGGTGGATTCCCGGGGTGATGGATCAGGCGATCCCGGGGTGATGGATCAGGCGATCCCGAGCTGCCCGTTGATCTTGCCCAGGCTGCGGTCGATGGCGTCGAGTGCGTCGACCGGCTGGGTGACGGGTTCGTCGACCAGCCGCGAGGACGCGAGGACGGTCGAGCGCGCCGGGACCGGGAGCGCGCGGATCGCATCGACGGTCCGCTGCGTGTCCCAGCTCGCGTAGGCGATCCCGACGAACGGGACGAACCCTGCACCCCAGCGCGTGAAGAGTCGTGCCGCGACCACCCGCACCATGTGCTTGGTGACATGGCGGCGCATCGCGTTGCCGGACGGCGACTCACCAGTCATGGCGAAGATCACGTCGTCGGCGACCTGCTGGGGATCGACGACCAGGCCGGCCGCCTCGAGGTCGTGGACCCGCAGCGATGCCGCGACGTAGAGCTCGACCGCGACCGCGACGAGGTTCGCGCCGATGATGACGGGTAGCGAGGGCGGGACGATCGATCCGGCCGACACGATCGCGGCGATGGTCTCGATCTCCTCGCCGGCTGCGGCGAGCCCGCCGGCGGCCGCCAGGATCGCCTTCGCGCTGTTCGTGCGCTGCACCGGGAGGGGGTGCGCGACGAGCAGCGGCGTGATGACCGTGAGGAGACGTTCGGTCTCCGTCTCCGCGGCGGCCTGCGCCTGCGCGGGCGTGCGGACCTTGCGGAGTCGGTACACCGACTTCGCGAGCTCGGGGACGGCTTCCTTGGGGAGCGCCTGGATCGAGATGGCGGTGGCGTCGCGGAGCTTCGTGACGGTCGCGGACGCGCCGGCCGCGGCGCCGGCACCACCGCTGCGGGCGAGGTCGAGCGCGGGCTTGGAGACGTCGCGCGCGACCGATCGCGCCGAGGAGGCGAGGTCGCGGGATACGCCCTTCATCCGCCCGGTGAGGCGCCCGGTGAGGCGCCCGGTGAGGCCGGTCGTGGTTCGGGGCTTGGTCGGGCTCGCGGTGCTGGGCATCGCAGATCTCCCATGTGGGGACTGGGCATGTGGGGACTGGGCATGTGGTGCACTGGTGCGGATGTTCTCTGGGTGCAACGCCCCGAGCATCCCCGTCGTTCCCGGCGGGAAAACCCTGTTACGGAGCCGGTTTCGGCTTCCGGGGGACGAACGGGCTGGTACGAGCCACGTAGCCCTCGTATCCGGGGCGGCGCTTCACGAGCGACTTCTCGAGCAGGGTCACGCCCGACACCCGACGCAGGAACAGCGTCATGGTCAGGGCCCCGATGATCCCGATCGCGCCGAGCCCGCTCTCGGCGGCGACCAGGGCGATGCCCCACCACACGCAGGCGTCGCCGAAGTAGTTGGGGTGGCGTGTGTAGCGCCACAGGCCGCGGTCCATGACGAGGCCCTTGTTCGCCGGGTCGGCCTTGAACCGGGCGAGCTGGGCGTCACCGACCGACTCGAAGCCGAGGCCGAGCGCCCACACCCCGACGCCGATGATCCCGAGCACGCCGAACCCCGGGTCGTCGGGCACCTGGCCGAGCTGGACCGGGAGCGACACGATCCACATCAGCGTGCCTTGGAGCGCGAAGACGGTGAACAGGCTGACCCACCAGAACCGTGCGCCCCATTGGCGTCGCATCGCCTGGTAGCGGAAGTCCTCCCCGGTCCCGTGGTTGCGCCAGTACAAGTAGATCGACAGACGCAGGCCCCAGACGGTCACGAGCGCGACGAGCACCCACTGGCGGGTCGGGTTGCCGTCGACCGTGAGGCGTACCGCCCAGGCGACGAGCACGAAGCCGAGACCCCAGATCGGGTCGACGATCGACGCGTCGTGCTTGATCACGCTCACGACCCAGGTCGTGAACATCAGCGCCGCGATCACGCCGACCGCGACGACGAGTGCGGTGAGGGCGCTGCTCATGTCGTCGCCGGCTCGCGGTCGGCCTGCAGCGCGGTGTCGACCTCCGCGTCGAGGCGAAGCCACACCTCGTCGAGCCAGATCGTGAACTCGGCTTCGTCGGTCGGGATCTCCGAGCGCGGGATGCGGCGGAGCCACGCCTCCACCGGCTTTCGGCGGGGGATAGTGCGCAGGATGCCGCCGAAGGTGTCGAGGCCTTCGAAGCCGATGTGTCCGAGGATCACGACGTCGGCGTCGGGCGCGCCCGCGAGCAGTGCGGCACTCCCCGCGGGTCGGGGTGGGAGCAGGTGCTGCAAACCGTGGAGGCGCGCGGCGCGCGCCGGGTCGCGCTCACCGATCTTTTCGAGCGCGCGCGCCCGCTTCTTCGGGTTCGCGCGCGTGCCCTCGGGGAAGATCACGGCGATGTCGTGCTCACCCATCCCCGTCGAGAGCGCGGTGAGTGCGGCGAGCTCCGGTCCGGAGTCGGTCGCGCCGCGGTCGAGGAAGTGGTTCGGGATCACGTTGCCGGCGATGTCGAGGCAGGGATCGGCGAGGAGCTCACGTTTGAGCACGTACCGCGGCTTCATGCTGGCGTCGGGTGCGACGATGAACAGCGAGGCGATCGAGTCGGCGAGGCTCGCGTGGCGGCCGAAGACGACGACGGGCCCGGGCCGTGCGACCTCGGCTCCGTCGACGTTCATCTTGAACCCGCACACGATGCGGATCGAGTCGACGATCCGGGCTGCCCACCACCGTTGGAGTGCGAACCACCCGCTGACGTCGCGGCGCGTCGCCCAGAGGACGAATGCCGTGGTCACACCGGCGGTCTCGATCCATGCCCAGCAGAGCGCGAAGAGCAGCAGGCGTGTGCGCGGCAGTCGCCGCGGCGCGGTGACGAGGTCGACGACGAGCGCGATCGGGAGCCAGATCGGGAGCAGGACGACCAGCAGCACCGCACCCAGGAGGAGCGCCGGCACCGAGACCAGGCGCCTGCGGAACGTCCTCACGCCGGACGGCGCGTGTTGAGCTCCATTGCGTTGTCGCGCAGCACCAGGCGTCGGTCGGCGTCGTTGAGCTCCTTGAGCTCCTGCACGTAGTCGAGCGGCTGTGGCATCCCCTCGATGTGCGGCCAGTCGGATCCGAAGATGACGCGGTCGGCGCCCATCAGACGGACGACCTCATAGACGTCGTCCTCCCAGAACGGGTTGATCCAGACGTTGCGCCGGAACGTCTCGCCCGGGTCCTCGGGGAAGTAGCCCATGAGCTTGTTCGAGGTGGACTCGAGCTTCTTGAAGAGGTCGGCCAGGAATCCCGAACCGTTCTCGACGGACGCGACGCGCACGTTCGGGAAGCGGTCGAAGACCTTGTCGAACACCAACGAGATCAGGAAGTCATACGCGGCGCGCTCGATCGCGAACATGCGGATCGACGGGCGCCCGGCGCTCGCGCCGAACGCGGCACTGAAGGAGTCGTCCGCGTAGCCCTGGCTCGAGTAGCCGCTGTCGCCGGCGTGCACGACGACGGTGATCCCTGCTTCGTTCACGCGGGCCCAGAACGGGTCGAACATCGGGTCGCCGGGCGAACGTTGCCCGACCTCGGTGTTCGGTGCGGCGGGACGGAGCACGATGGTGCGGGCGTCGCGATCGATCGCCCACTCGAGCTCACGGACGGCCCAGTCGACGTCGCAGAGGGAGAGGTAGGGCGACGCGTAGATGCTGTCGCGGTAGTTGCAGCCCCAGTCGTCCTCGAGCCAGCGGTTGAAGGCCGTGCACATCATCGTGACGGCTTCGATGTCGGTCTTCAGGAGCTCCTCGTACAGGATCCCGAGGGTGGGGAAGAGCCAGACCTTCTCGAGCCCCTGCTGACGCATCACGTCGAGGCGCACCTCGCGATCGCGGTACTCGGGCCGGATCGGCTCGCGCTCGCGCAGCATCTCGATCGGGTTCTTTCCCTCGGGGTTGCCGCGGAAGTAGTCGTGCAGCGCGCCCGCCTTGGCCACCGGGTCGAATGTCGGGTTCACGACGGCGTGGCTGACCTTTCCGCCGATCACGTGGTACCTGCGGCCGTCGATCTCACACCACTGCACCACGCGGGGACCCTGCTTGGGGTCGAGGTGGCGCGTGAAGGCGTCGAGTGCCTCGTAGTAGTGGTTGTCCGCGTCGAAGGCGTCGTAGCCGAGGTTGTCTGCGTCCATGGTCACGAGCGTAGATCGCCGCACGCGGTGCGGCCTGGTGTGGCCCTCCCCTCAGCCGCACTCCCCTCAGCCGCCTTCCCCGGACTCGCCACCCCCTTCGCCGCCCCCGCGGTCGATCTTCACCTGCGTCTTCTCCCAGGTGGCCTTGGCCCCCGAGTGGCCGATCTCGTAGACCCAGTACGTCGCGAGCCCACCAGACACGATCGCGAGGGCGCACAGCCCCAGGCCGACCCGCTTCGCCGTCGTCGTGTCGACCGAGCGGCCCGACTCGCCGTCGGCCGCCTGGCGCTTGGTCCACCAATCCCAGAGCATGACGGCGAGGGTGAACCCGAAGAGGAGGAGCGCCCACGGACGCAAGTTCTCGCCCATCTCGACGTGGCGCCGCACGAGCTCGGTCTCGGGGACGTGCTCCTCGAGCGCCTGCCCGCTTCCGATCGCGAGCTGGGTGAAGACGAGGCCGACGAACGCCAGCACCACCGTCGCCCAGCCGAACCTGGCGCGCAGCGTCGGCCAGAGCATCAGGATCGCGCCGAGCGCCGCGAGCGGCACGAGGACGACCGGGATGTGCACGAAGAGCGGGTGGGCGGGAAGCCCGAACAATGACGTGATCTCCACGAGGACCTCAGACTTGGCGGACGGAGCCGTGTTCAGGCGAAGGGGGTGTTCGTCTTCCCGACGCCGAACGACCCCGAGTCAATCCGACGAACCCCCAAGTTCCGCCCAAGGTCTCACCAGGCAGTACCCAACTCGGCCTCAGCCGATGGGAGGTGGTGCGGCAGCGGGCACGACGTGCGTCTGCCGGCGCAGCACGGCCGCGAGCCCGCCGTGCGCCAGCGCGGCGAGGGCGAGCAGCACCGCTGCGTGCTCGACGTCGATCCAGTCGATTCGCCAGATCGCGAGGGCGAGCAGCCCGAAGACCGCGGCCGTGCCGAGGCGCAGGAGGAGGAGCGGGCGGATCGGCGCTCGCCGGGTGCACGCGCCGATCAGGGCCAGCGCCAGGTAGATGCCGATCAGTGGACCGGCGCCCAGCAGGACCCGGTCGCCGTCGACGGCATCGCCGAGGCCGAGCGGCAGGAGCTTCGCGAAGCCGACCGCGATCCCCACCAGGAAGGTCTGCAGCAGCAGATGCCCGACGAGCCATCCCCGCAGGCGCGCCGGACCGGCCGGAAGCCCCGATTGGGGGATGTCGTCGAAGTACGACCACCACATCGAGAACACGAGGATGAAGAGCGCGCTCAGCACGATGAGGTCGAGCTCCTCGAGGCTGCCATCGGCAGCGAGCAGTGAGACCTTCACGAACGACTCACCGCACACGATGATCGTGAGCAACCCGAGCCGCTCGACGATGTGGTGCTCGTCGAAGCCGACCTCGCCCGCGCGGCGACCGAACCGGTACCCGAGCGCCGGGAGCACGACGATCGCGATCGCGATGCCCCAGAGCGCGAACCGGGCCGGCGCGTCGACGAACACGGCGGCGAGCATCGGGATCGTCGCGATCGCGTACTCGTTGCGGCGTTCGGCCGAGAACTTCCCGAGCGCTCCGCCGTGCCGCGCCGTCCGTGCGTACATGATCGCGACGTCGGCGATCAGCAAGCCGTACACGATCGAGACGAACCCCTCGTGGAACTCGACGCCGTCGCCGACGGCCAGCGCCGTCATGGTGAGCAGCACCATCTGGGCCAGGACCAGGGCGCGGTGCACGGCGTCGTCGGCGCGGAACCGGTTGGCGAAGAAGGTGGTCGCCAGCCAGATCCACCAGACCGCGGCGAACGCGACGAAGACGACGGCGATCACGTGCGGTTCCGGGTCGAAGCTGACCGCGTCGCTGAAGGTGACGATGGCCGCGACGAACACGAGGTCGTAGAAGAGCTCGAGCCACCCCACGCCGTTCCCGGTCGCGCTCGCGGGTGGGAGCGGCGGCCCCGGCGTCGTCATCGTGGGCAGTATCCTTGATCTTCCGCCTCGTCGTGCGCCTCTGGGCGATGACGAGTCACGAAGGCGCTCAAGTGGCGACCGGGACCGGACGATCCCCCGAAGACCCCCAGATGACGAGATCACCTGTGCCGAACCAGCGAGACACCTGCACGCGAACCAGGCGCCCGCGAACCAGGCGCCCGCGAACCAGGCGGGTGCTGCGCTTCCTCGTCGTCGCGTCGGTGGGGCTCGGCGTGCTCGCCGCCTGTGCGCCTCCGCCCCCGCCCCCGCCGCCGGCCGCGGACGCGTCGTGCAGCATCCCGTGGCGCGGCTTCGTCCTCCCGAGCGACCACAACTACGCGGGCATCGGTGCGTACAACGGCAGCACCAAGTTCATGTGCAAGCCGACCCCGAGCCAGGGCATCCGTGCGCACCTGCAGCACTTGCGCAACTACGCCGATCCGGCCTCCACGCCGAACAACCTGGGGAACGCGTTCGAGTCCCGTCCGGGCTACACCACCGCCAACTTCGGGACGTTCCCCTACCACGGACAAGCGCCCCGCTGGATCGACCTGAACGGTCGGTGGGCGGTACCCGGCACGACCTACGGCCAGGGGATCCTGGGCGTCTACAACGCGATGCGGGCGTTGGCCGGCCTCGGCGCCGTACCCGACACCACCACGATCATGGGTCCGAGCGAGCTCACTGCGGCGCAGATCGCGGCGCGAGTGTGTGCGGTCGGACGATGCGCCACCTGGAAGCCGGAGATCTCACCGACGGCCATGGCGCAGCTCTACCTCGACGAGGGCAACGCGGTCGGCGTGCGCGGCGACATCGCGTTCTGTCAGTCGATCTGGGAGACCGGATGGTTCTCCTGGCCGAGCTCCCCGAGCGCGGCCGGACTATCGACCGCCGAGGCCGATCCCGTGATCGACGGCTACTTCGCCCTGCAGTCGGTGACCGCCCGCAACTGATCGCGGCGCGTGGCCGGAACGAGTCCCCAGCCTGGTAGGGTGTGGGTCGGTTCACCGGTGAGCACGCGTCATGCCGGCAAGAACGTACGCAACGGGCTAGCCGGCTCTCTTCACGTCTCCAGGTTCGCGGTCACACCACGAACACCGGGTCAGCGTCACGAGGTTCGTCCCAGCCCCTCGTGAGACCTGTCCCCCCAGCCCGCACCGAGTGCGAGCACCCCATTGGAGTTGTGAACTCAGTGTCACCCACTTTTGCCGATCTCGGCACTCCCGACGATCTCGTGCGCGCCCTCTCGGCCCGCGGGATCGATTCCCCCTTCCCCGTCCAGGCGATGACCCTCGTCGACGGCCTCGCCGGACGCGACGTCTGTGGCCGAGCCCCCACGGGCTCCGGCAAGACGCTCGCGTTCGGGATCCCGCTCGTCGCGCGCCTCGGGCGGGCCAAGCCGCGGCGCCCCCTCGGCCTCGTCCTGGTCCCCACCCGTGAGCTCGCGGCCCAGGTGGCCGGCGAGCTCGAGTGGCTCGGGGGGCCCCGCAAGCTCCGCGTCGCCTCCGTCTACGGCGGGGTCGGCTACGGCGCACAGCGCAAGGCCCTGCAACGTGGCGTCGATGTCCTCGTCGCCTGTCCGGGTCGGCTCGCCGACCTGCTGGGCACGAAGGACCTCTCGCTCGACTCGATCGAGGTGGTCGTCCTCGACGAGGCCGACCGCATGGCCGACATGGGCTTCCTGCCCGCGGTGCGCAAGCTGCTCGACCTCACGCCGAAGGAGCGTCAGACGCTCCTGTTCTCGGCCACGCTCGACGGGGTCGTCGACACGCTCGTCCGCCGCTACCAGCACGATCCGGTGAAGCACGAGCTCGCCGACGATCCGGAGAACGCGGTCAACGCGACGCACCACTTCTGGAAGGCGGAGCGCGACGATCGTCTGCGCATCACCGCCGACGTCGTGCACGCGACCGGGCCGACGATCGTCTTCTGCCGCACGAAGCGCGGTGCCGACCGTGTCGCGAAGCGCCTCGAGCAGGGCGGCCTCACCGCTGCTGCGATCCACGGCGACCGCTCACAGGGTCAGCGCGACCGTGCTCTGTACGACTTCACGAATCGCAAGGTCGAGGCGCTCGTCGCCACCGACGTCGCCGCACGTGGCATCCACGTCGACGAGGTTGCGTGCGTCGTCCACTTCGATCCGCCGGCTGACGCCAAGGACTACACCCACCGCTCCGGGCGCACCGCGCGCGCGGGGTCTGCGGGCACCGTGGTCTCACTCGTCGGCAACGAGCAGGCCCGTGATGTCGCCCGGCTCCAGCGAACGCTGGGCCTCCCGGTCGGCCTCATGGCACCGAGCCGCGACGCACTCACCTCGGTGGGTAGCGTCACGCAGACAGATCGACCGTCAAGACGCGAAGCGCCTCGTCGGGAGAGCAAGCAAGACCAACACCTACAAGCGAATCAGCACCAGAGGAGCAACACCATGCCCACCCAAGGGACAGTCAAGTGGTTCAACGCCGAGAAGGGTTTCGGCTTCATCTCCCGTGAGGGTGCCGACGACGTGTTCGTGCACTTCTCGGCCATCGAGGGCAGTGGATACAAGTCCCTCGAGGAGGGTCAGCGCGTCGAGTTCGAGGTCGGCCCTGGTCGCAAGGGCGACGAGGCCCGCAGCGTCAAGGTCATCTGAACCAACTTCTGGGTGTTCTTGGCACGCTGGCACGCGCCATGCGCGGATCAGCGTGCCAAGAAGCCCGAGGTCGTCGACGTGTGACTACGCCGCGTCGACGTGCGCGACGCGCCATGCGGCGGTCGCGGTGTCGAGCTCGACCATCCGCTGCATCTCGGCGAACGTGGCTCGGAGCTCCTGGGTGAGCGACCCACGCGGGTCGTGGCGCGTCAGGACTTGCACGAGCAATCGGTAGCTGTCGAGCTGCTGGTTCGGCGGCGTGCTGAACCGTGCGAACGTGATGCTGCCGGTCCGCCGGAGATCCTGTACCAGCGCGCGCATCTCGCGGAGCAGATCGGCGGCGAACACGCGTCGCATCGACGGATTGTCGTCCGCGTCGATGCGGGCGATCCGTTCGGCGAGGTCATCGCCGGCGCGCGCTCCGACACACGCCGCGACCAACTTGGCGGTCTTCTTCCCGAACTTGGCGCGCAGCTCCGCGACGGGGGCGTCGTCGAACCCGATCGCGTCGAGCAACATCGCCGCGATCGCTTCGCGCTCCGTGCCGCCGTCCTCGAGCACGAGCGACGCGATGCCGAGGACCTGGCCGAGCGACGGTCGCGACCCCGGATCCGCGTCGGCTGACGCGGCGTGACGTTCGGCGGCCCACTCGGTCGCCGTGAAGAAGCGCTTCGAGAGGTGGACGTCGTTCCCGTCGGGTGCGGCCATCGACTCGAATGTATCGAGCGCGCGGCCTGAACCGCGGCTCTTGCTCGTCCGGCTTCCCCGTCCGGCTCCCGCTTCAGCCGCCCTCCACTTCGCGGATGGCGGCACGATCGCCTGCACCGGGCTCGCCCAGCCCCAGGCCCGCCGGGAGCTCGACGTGCAGCTCGTCGACGCCTTCGACCGCCGCCGTGCCCTCCAGGAGCGTGAGGTCGAGCACGTGGCCGCCGTGGGCCCGGTCATCGGAGAGGAAGTGCAGGTGATAGCCGGGCACCTCGAGGCCGGCAGTCCCGTCGGGGAACCGGAAGCCCACGAGGGTGCCGGTCGCCGCGGGGAGTGACCACTCCGTCTGGTGCTTCGTCACCTCGGACAGCGGCGGGTACGGCGGGCGCTGGGCCTCGACGCTGCGGAGCCGGAGCTCGGTGAAGGCGCCGTCGACCCGCACCGCCTCGACGGGCGCTTGGTCGCCCTCCGGAGCTTCGGTGGCCAGGTCGTCGAGTGCGCCACGAAGCTCGGTGCTCGTCAACGGACCGACCAGCCGCGTCGAAGCGCTCGGCGAGAAGGGGCACAGGACCGCGAACGGTGTGCGGGTCTCGGGCGGCACGCGACGCACCGCGCCGGTGCTGCCGATCACCCAGCACTCGCCGTCGAGGACGACCATCTCGCCGTCGAGGTGCTGCAGCGTGCCGATGCCGTGGTTGCCGTGGGCGAGGAGCTCGCCGATGGTGATGTCGCCGTCGTAGCGACCGGCCATGAGCGCGTCGAGCGTCCCGGCCTGCCACACCACGTGCTCGGTCGCGCGATCGTGCGCGAGCCCCGACCGGGTCAGGGCGCGGACGTGGAGCGCACCGATGAGGCGGTGGTCGACGACGTCGGCAGCCATGACCCATCAACGCTACCGGTCGGTCTCGAGGAGGTTCTAGATTGGCCGCCATGCGCATCGGGATCTTCGGCGGCGACACGGCAAACGGTCCGATCGACACGATCGTCGACGCGGTGCGAGCCGCGGCCGACGACGGGTTCTCGTCGTTCTGGCTCCCACAGATCTTCGGCATGGACGCGCTCACCGCGCTCGCCGTCGCCGGACGCGAGGTGCCCCACATCGAGCTCGGGACTGCGGTCGTGCCCACCTATCCGCGGCACCCCGCGATGCTCGCCGCACAGGCACTCACGACGCAGTCGATCATCGGCGGGAGGCTCGCGCTCGGCATCGGGTTGTCGCACCAGGTCGTC
>JBBQFJ010000107.1:0-12417 GCA_038321755.1 Acidimicrobiia bacterium
TCTCCCTCGACATGGTGTGGGCACCGATGCTGCGGGTGCTCGCCGACCTGCTCGACGTCGAGCTCGAGGCCATCACGACGCACGTCGAACGGCGGCCCCTGGAGCGCACCATCGAGGTGCCGGGCATGGGGACGTTCGAGCAGGGCACCCAGGGTGCGTTCCGCTTCGAGGTCCGCGGGATCGTCGACGGTCATCCGTTGCTCGTCGTCGAGCACGTCACCCGGATCGACGACGAGTGCGCGCCGGACTGGCCGCGCTCGGAGACCGGCGAGCACCGCGTGTGCATCACTGGGCATCCGAACCTGGTGGTGTCGGTGCACGGCACGGAGCCGGGTGAACCCGGCGCCGCGGGCGGCGGCAACGCGACGGCGGCGAACCGGGTGGTGAACGCGATTCCCGCGGTCTGTGCGGCGCCGGCCGGCCCCATCGGGCCGCTCGACCTGCCGACCATCACCGGTGCGGCGCAGCTCCGACGTCGGGCACCGTCGGACTGAGGCGGCCGGACGAACGCCCGGGTGACGACCCGGGATTCACTCAGGTGGGAGTCAACGCGGCGGGGTCGACACCGATGCCGCCGGCCTCGCTGCTCGCGTAGGCGGCGAGCGCGAAGCGCAGGACGTCGACGGCCTCTTCGCCGCTCCACGACACCGGGCCCTCGCCCGTGTGCAGGTAGCGGAGCCAGTGGCGGCCTGAGTCGCGAAAGCTGCTCGCCCAGTCGTCGTCGAGCGCGTGGTGTCCGCGCATCTCACCGTCGACGTACACCTCGAGGCTCGGCTGCTGCACGCCGCGCCCGGTGCAACGGTTCACACGCGCGTAGCCCTTGCGGCCCGTGACCTCCCACCGCTCGTCGTTCGTGTAGTAATCGGACCGCAAGTACAGATCGGGTGCGAACACGATGTCCCAGACGCCGCGCACGCCGTTCGTGTGCTCCCAAGCGATCGTCGTCGGCGCGTCGATGGCGATGCCCGGACCCACCTCGGTTGTTCCGACCCACGCCCGGACCTCCTTGATCGGTCCGAAGAGCCACAGCGCCGTCGCGAGCTTGTGCCACCCGTCGTCGAACACGAGGATCCCGCGGCCGCGCTGCATCTGCTGGAACTGCCACTCGTAGCTGCTCATCGGGACGTCCCAGCCGCCGCGCCCGCTCGCCACCATCTTGAGGTGGTAGCCGCTCACGTCACCGATCTCGCCCGACTCCACGGTCTCCTTGAGCTTCCGGAGCGGCTCGTAGAACAGGTAGTTCTCCATGACTCGCAAGAGCCGGTCGTTGTCCCGCGCGGCGTCGAGCATCCGCTGTGCGTCGGCGAGGTCGTTGCACATCGGCTTCTGCAGGTTCACGTGCCACCCGTGGCCGAGCAGCTCGATCACGCCGTCCGTGTGCAGCGGAGCGGGGAGGAGCGCCTCGACCGAGTCGACGTCGAGTCCGCTCGAAGCAAGCTCGGCGGCGCTGGCGAACGTGCGCGCGTCGGGCCAGTCGGCCTGACGCTGCGCGCGACGCTCCTCGCTCGGGTCGACGAGGGCGACGACCTCGACGTCCGGGTTGTCGAGGTACGCCCGCATGTTGAGGTCGTAGATGCGCCCGAGGCCGATGAAGGCAGCGCGCACGGGACGGTCGTAAGGGGTGAAGCTCATGTTGTTCGCGTCTCCTGTTGCAGCTCGATGGTGTTGCCGGCGGGATCAATGATCCAGATCTGCACGGTGCTCTCGCCCTGCACGGCTCGGGCGTACTCGATGCCGCGCTCGTCGAGCTCGGCGATCGCCGCGTCGAGGTCTTCGACCGCGACGCAGTAGTGGTGACCGGTCGGGTCGATGCCCGCGCCCAGCGACGGCGCCCCCACGAGGTGCAGCTCCAGGTCGCCGATGACCTGCCAGTGGCCGGGGACCCCGGGGATGTCGGGGCGGGGCTGGTCGGCCAGCCCGAGGACGTCGCGGTAGAACGCGACCATCGCGTCGAGCGACGTGTCGTTGCTGTTCACCGACACGTGGTGGAACCGCGTGACCTTCATTCCGAGACCTGCTCCATCACTCTTCCAACTGCTCCATCACTCTTCCAACTGCTCCATGAACTCGAGGCGGATGCCGCCGGGGGCCTCCACGAAGGCGATGCGCCGCTTCCCGAACGCGCCCTCGACGACGGCCGGGCCCCAGACCACGGTGTGGCCGGCGAGCTCGGCGTCGAGATCGTCGGTGAAGAGTGCTGGGTGCAGGAAGCCCTCGGGCGGCAGATCGACTGCGTCTTCATAGATCGCGTGCGTGAAGAGCGTGATCATCACCGGCCCGAGGTACACATCCGCGCGCTCGCCGTTGTTCCACACCATGCGGTCCTGCACGGTCGCGCCCGCGGCCTCGTAGAACGCGCAGGCCGCGTCGAGGTCGGCGACCTTGACCGCCAGGTTCGCCAAGCCGGTGACCGCCACCGAGGTTCCTCCCTGTGCTGACAGATTGCTGACGTGAGCGTCAGGGACGTTACCCCTGAAAGTACGGTTCCCCGCATGAGGCCGAGCGTGGCGATCCTGGGTGCGGGCGCGGGTGGGCTCGCGATGGGGATCGCCCTCGAGCGGGCCGGCTTCCACGACTTCACGATCTTCGAGAAGTCCGATGGCGTCGGTGGGACCTGGCGGGACAACACGTACCCGAACGCGGCGTGCGACGTGCCCTCACGCCTCTACTCGTACTCGTTCGAGCCCGATCACGAGTGGAGCCGCACCTACGGGACGCAGCCCGAGATCCTCGCTTACCTGGAGCGATGCGCCGACAAGTACGGCCTGCGGCCGCACCTCCGTTGCAACACCGAGATCGAGCAGGCGCGATGGGACGACGCGCAGCAGCACTGGATCCTGCGGTCCGCCGTCGGTGACGAGTTCACCGCGGACGTCCTCGTCAGCGGGCTCGGGATGTTGAACGTTCCGTACGTCCCGGAGATCCCCGGGCGCGATCGGTTTCGTGGCCGGAGCTATCACTCGGCGCGGTGGGAGCATGACGACGACCTGACGGGCAAGCGAGTGGCGGTCGTCGGCACCGGCGCGAGCGCGATCCAGTTCGTACCCGCGATCGCTCCGCGTACTGCGCGCCTGACGATCTTCCAACGGACACCGTGCTGGGTGCTGCCCAAGCTCGAGCGCGAGCACACTCCCGAGGACAACGAACGCTGCAAGAAGCAGCGGCTGCGCACTCGCATCGCGCGTTGGAAGATCTGGTGGACGTTCGAGCATGCTGATTTCGCCGCCGAGGCCGAGCAGACGAAGCAGCAGACCGCGCTCGCGGCGAGCTACCTCGCACGGAAGGTCGAGGACCCCGAGCTGCGCGCCGCGTTGACACCGGACTTCCCGGTCGGGTGCAAGCGCCCGCTCATCTCGCGCGAGTGGTACCCGACCCTCGTGCGCGACGACGTGCGCGTGGTGACGGAACCAATCACGGAGATCACCGAGGCCGGAGTCAGAACGGTCGACGGCGAGGAGCACGCCGTCGACACCATCATCTTCGGCACCGGGTTCAAGGCGAACGAGTACCTGTCGTCGATCGAGATCTTCGGGCGCGAGGGGCGGCGGCTCCACGACGACTGGGCATCGGGACCGGAGGCGTATCTCGGCACCACGGTGGCCGGGTACCCGAACCTCTTCGTGCTGTACGGACCCAACACGAACGGCGTGAACTCGATCATCTTCATCCACGAGGCCCAGGCGCACTACGTCGTGCGCGCCCTGCGCACGATGCGACGCCGGCGGTTCCGGTCGGTCGAGGTGGAGGCGAAGGTGATGGAGCGGTACAACGACAAGATCCAGGCCGCGATGCCGGGCACCGTCTGGGTCGCCGGCTGCAGCAACTACTTCCGCATGCCGGACGGCAAGGTCGTCACCCAGCTGCCGTACAGCGGCGGCCGCTACTGGCTGCGCACCCGTGTGTTCGCCAGTTGGGAGTACGTCAAGCGTCGCTGACCTGCCGCGACGCGCGTCCTTCGCTGCTTCGGCCATGATCTGGGAAACACCCGTCATGATCGAGGGAGACGTGCGTGCGAGGCCTGCTCTTCGGAATCGAGCCCGACCCGGTCCCACCGCCGGAGACCGACAACCCGTTGCTCCAGGCGCTGGCGGTGTCGCCGGTCAAGCTGGTCGACCTCGACGATCCCGGCTTCCTCCTGCCGGACTGGGTCGTGACGCGTCCGCGCCTCACCGGGATCTGCGGGTCGGACGCCAAGCAGGTCTTCTTCGACTGGGGCGAGATGAGCATCGACAACCCCATGGTCGACTTCACCTCCTTCCCGCAGGTGCTCGGTCACGAGGTCGTCGCGGAGGTAGCCACCCTCGGTCCCGAGGCTGAGGGCCTCGCCGTCGGAGATCGGGTCGTGCTGAACCCGTGGCTCTCGTGCGCGCCGCGTGGCGTGAGCCCGCTCTGCCCGGCGTGTGAGGTCGGTGACCTCAGCCTGTGCTGGAACTTCACGGCCCCACCCATCGCGCCCGGGATCCACACCGGGACGTCGTCGGACGCATCCGGTGGTTGGGCGACGCTGATGCCCGCGCACGACTCGATGCTGTTCAAGGTGCCGGATCAGATCCCGGACGAGCTCGCGGTGCTCGCGGACCCGTTCGCGGTCTCGCTGCACGCGGTCACGCGCCATGCACCGCCGCCGAACGGGAAGGTGCTCGTCTACGGCGCCGGCGCGCTCGGGTCGTGCGCGATCGCGATCCTGCGGGCCCTCTACCCGGAGGTCGAGGTCGGGGTGGTGGCGCGCTTCGGCGCGCAGGCCGACCTGGCCCGAGCGCTCGGCGCCGCGCATGTGTTCCCCCACGAGCCGGTCAAGGAGCTGGTCGAAGCCGCCGCGGCGTGGTCCGGCGGCGTCTTGCACGGTCGTCACGAGCTCCCGATGGCGTACCCGGGTGGGATCGACGTCGTCTACGACACGGTCTCCCGGCGGGAGAGCCTCGAGGCTTCCGTCTGTCTGCTCAAGGCGCACGGCACGCTCGTGAAGGCAGGGGTCCACGGCCCGACGCCCTGGGAGTGGACGCCGCTCTACTTCAAGGAGCTCAGCTGGGTGGGTTCCAACGCCTTCGGGATCGAGGAGGTGCGCGGGGTGCGCAAGCACGCGATCGAGCACTACTTCGACCTCGTCACCGATGGCTCGGTCGATCTGCGCGAGATGCTCACCCATACCTTCCCGCTCGACGACTGGCGGGAAGCGTTCACCGCGCTGGCGACGCAGGCCGATTCTGGAGCAATCAAGATCGCGTTCGACCAGCGGGGCTGAGCGGCGTCAGGCGTCCGAGACGCGACCGCTCAACCCGCGGGTGCGGCGTGCTCCGACCACGCGCGGAGGGCATCGCTCGAGGAGCCCCAGTCGAGGGGCGACTCGCAGGTCGCGCACTCGGCGTCGTCGTCGGTGACGTCGCCACCGCAGTTGGAGCACAGCAACGCCGGTCGGGGCGTCGCTTGGAAACGCACAGTCGCGCGGTCGGTCGGGGGTGCGACGGACTCGGACATGGACGACCTCTTTCCTGGGGGCCACTTTTCCTGGGGGCCATTCGGCACTGCCGACGTTGCCCGAGTCGGGGGTTGCCGACACGGGCCGGACGATGGCAACGCTCGGGACCTTCGGCCCTGTCGTGCTGTACACCGGGCGACGCAGGGTGTCGGTCAGGCCGACCCCGACCCCCCCGACGTCGACGGCGACGTCGACGGCGACGTCGCCGACGGGTGAACGCGTCGGCCCCCGAGCCACGTCTCCCGGGCCGCGGGTTCGTCGCCCGCGAGGTCGAGGATCGCGAGGTCGGCGCGGAGTCCGCTCGCGAGGACCCCGCGCTCGTGCTCGTCGCCGCCGGCGATGGCCGCGCCGCGCGTGTAGGCCTCGAGCCAGGTCGGCAGGTCGACACCCTGCTCGGGTTCGAACCGGATCCCGGTCGACGTCGTCCGGGTCACGCCGCGAGCAGCGCACCAGAGGGGCGGCGTCGGCGCGCACGGCTCATCGCTCGACCCGGCGAGGCGCACGCCGGCTTCGGCGAGGCCGGCGAACGCGAGCCAATGATGGTCGTCGAAGCGAACCCCGCCGCTCTGGTTGCCGACGTGCTCGACGAAGCCGGGCTGGACGACGGCGATCGCGTCGAGTGCGGCCAGTCGTTGCCAGTGAGTGCGCCCGGTCACGCCGGCGTGCTCGATGCGGAACCGATGGTCGCCGTCGCCGATCCGTCGTCGGACGGTGTCGAACAACGCGATGGTGTGGTCGACACCGGCGTTCCCCATTGCGTGCACGGCGAGGCGGAAGCCGTGATCCGCCGCGGCAAGGCCGCACTCCTCGAGGTCGTCCATGAGGATGCCGAACTGCAGGGGGTGTCCGCCGACCGTCGTGTCGAGCGCGATCGCGACGCCGCCGTCCGCGAACAGCTTCATGGGACCGACGCGGAACTGTCCTGAGGCCTCGCCGGTCGGTGGGCCGTCCAGGCGCGCCGTGTGCTCGTTCATGAGGAGCGCAGCCGGGTGGGGGAGGCCCACCACCCCGACCGGGAGCTCGTCGCGCGCCGCCATCCGGCGGTACACGGCCTCCGCCTCGGGGGAGCACGCGGCGTCGTGGACCGCGGTGATCCCGAAGCGCCACAGGCTGCGGGCATGGGTGGCGATGTGCTCGGCCCACCGGTCCGGGTCGGCGTAGGCGTGCAGGGAACGGGCATGGGCCTCGCTCCATGCCCGTTCGACGAGGAGGCCCGTCGGCGTGCCATCCGGGGCCCGCACGATCTCGCCACCATCGGGGCCGCGCGCGTCGCGCCCGAACCCGAGCTCGTCGAGCGCGACCGAGCTCGCCAGGCACTGGTGCAGCGTGTCGTGCACGAGCACGACCGGCCGGTCGATGCCGGCGGCGTCGAGGTGGTTGCGCGTCGGGGTGAACGGCCACGACATGTCGTTCCAACCCCGGAGGCGGACCCACGTGGCGTCGGGTTCGTCGTCTGCCTGCGCACGCACCGCAGCCGCAAGCTCGTCGGGGTCACGCACGTCGGCAACATCTCGCCACCGAGGGTGGAGGGCGGAGACCGACAGGTGGTGGTGCGCGTCGATGAGGCCCGGGGTGAGCGTGTGACCCGCGAGATCGACGTGCGTCGCACCCGGCCACGCGTCGGCGACGTCGTGGGGACCCACCGCAGCGATGCGCCCGTCTGCGACGACCACCACGTCGACGCGCGGGTGCCGCGGATCCATCGTGAGGATCGGTCCGCCGCGGAAGACGGTGATGTCGCTCAAGGGCGAGACGCTACCGTCTCGCCCTCGAACGCTCGATCAGGCGATCAGCCGGTGAGCTGCGCATTGGCCTCGATCGCGCTCAGGGCGAGGTCGAGTCCGGGAGTCACGCCGGTGAGGTCGACCCCGGTGGGCGTCGTGCCGCCCGTGCCGCCGGAACCGCCGGTTCCGCCCGTGTCCGGGACCGGGCTCCCCAGTCCGGTGTCGATGATGTTGCTGCTGATCGATGCCGAGCAGTTCACCCGAGCGCCGCCACCGTTCGCGGAGTCGTTGCACTGGTCGATCGTGACCGGCAACGCGGAACTCACGACACCCGACGCGTTGCATTGCGAGGCCGGCACGAGATTTCCGCCATTCCCACTGCCGTTGCACTGGGTGATCGCCGCACTCCCGCTGGCCGCCGGGTACGGGCTGCACGTGGTCGGCGCATTGCCCAAACCGTCGTTTGCCTGGTTGGCGTTGCACTGATTGACCGTCGCGGCGCCAGTGCTCCCGCTGACGCTTGCCGAGATGTTGTTCGTGATGTCGACGCTGCAGTTCACCCAACCGCCGCCACCGTTGCTGGAGGCGTTGCACTGGGTCACCGAGGTGACGAGGTCACCCGAGGTCTGCGGAACGCCACCATTGACCGTGACGACCGAACCGGTCGTCAACGGATCGTTCGTCAGCGTGTTGATGATGACGACGTGGCAGCTCGTGGTCAGACCGGGGGTGTCGTTGATGCCGTTGCACTGGTTCAGCGAGATGTTCGCGGCGGATGCCGACTGCGAAGTCGCGACGACCGCGACCGCCGCGACACCACCGACCGCGAGGGCGAGGGCTGCGCCCAGCGGGAGGAGCCTGCGGGCAGAGCGTCGAGCGGGGGCGAGCGCAGCACGGGCTGTCATGGTGGGGACCTCTTCTGACCCGGGGGGAGGGCTGGACCCACTGTCCGCCTCGCCGCGTCACGCCACTGGTACCGCACCGTGACCGACGCGTCACGGAGAGTGGTGGTCAGAAACCGTGGTCGGACGGCCGAATCACGAGCATGCCGCGGATCCAGGAATCGACGACGTCGTTCACCGACTCGGGCTGCACCAGGTTGAGGGTGCGCTCGATCCCGGTCGAGATGTCGTCGGTGACCCGGATCTGCGCCCGCAGGGGCTCCGTCGACTCGGCTTCGAGCCAGGCGCGGATGATCAGCAGGCCGGTTCGGTGGCTGGACATGAGGGCAACGTACGAGGACGTCCATGACGCGGCCGTGACAGGAGCTCGATCCGCGCGCGAGATCGACCTCGATCGATCAGGCGCGGAGCAGCTCTGCGACGAGGTCGTGGAGGCGGGGCGTGGGATCGAGTCCGATCTCGTCTCGGAGCAGTGCTCGGAACCGGGTGAACTCGCGGAGGGCCTCGGACTGGTTTCCCTCGGCGAGGTGCACGCGGATCGTGAGCGCGCGGGCGCTCTCCCGCAGCGGATCGGCGCGCACGACGGCGAGCGCGGCGCCGGTGGCCTCGCCGTACCGTCCGACCGTCAACAGTCGCTCGCCGAGTGCCTCGAGCGCGTGCAAGCGGAGCTGATGCCACTCCTCGGCTTCGACGAGCACCCAGTCGTCGTACCAGTCGGGGAGCACGTCGACCGACAGCGCCGTGATGGCGGCGTAGCCGATGTCGGCCTCAGCCGGCTCGGCGCCGGGATCAAGCAGCCGATAGGCGAGCGCCCGGGCCTCCCGGATGTCGACCGTGACACCTCGGGCGAGGCACAGGTCGAGTGGCGTCACGACCACCGCGTCTCGAGTGATGCGGCTCAGACGACCGAGTGCCGAACGGAGACTTGAGTACGCGTGGTCCTCGGTCGACTCGGGCCACAGGGTCCCCGCGACGCTGGCGCGCATCAGGGCACGGTCACGCAGCCCCAGCAGGGCGAGCAGCCGTTGCGACCCACCGAGCACCGCGGGAAGTGCGTCCCCACCGGCCCAGAACCGGAAGGTGCCGAGTACGCAGACCTCGTGGTCCGCGACGGCGTCCGCGTCCGCGCTCAGGAGGCTCCGACGATCCATACCCGGTTCCATGGCGCCCCCGAGAGCCCCCGCCCGAGGCTCCTGACAGGACGTTAGACCGCTGAGTGCCCGCCCGATAGGGGAAGAAGTCCCTCCTCCAGATCAGTCCGGGATCACTTCCCACCACTGGCACCACCACTCGGCACCCACGAGGATGCGCAGCTTCGGGTGCCAGCAGTACGAGATCTCAGCCGTGTTCTCCAGGTAGAAGAGGCAGTTGTCGCACTGCTCCGCGCCCGAGGGCTTGCCCTTGAGCACGGCGTTGTCGGCGAGATGGCGCAGCTCGATCGCGAGCTTCTCGTCGATCTCCTTCGGTTCCGGATCGGGAATCACGTAGTCGCTCATGCGTCATGTCTACCCAATCCAGGGCGCGCAGATGCCCATCGGAGTGAGCACCCGTACGATGGAGCGTGGTCGCGTCCGGTCCAGCCGAGCAGGGGTCCTTCGCGCAGGGGTCCTTGGCCCTCGCCGACTACCTGGACCGCATCCGCGCGGCGCGGGTCTCCGATGTCGCCGTGGAGACGTCGCTCGAACGCGCCGAGGCCCTCTCGGTCCGGTGTGCGAACACGGTGCTCCTGAAGCGCGAGGACCAGCAATCGGTCTTCAGCTTCAAGGCGCGCGGTGCCTACAACAAGATGGTCGGGCTGACTCCCGAGCAACGGGCTCGGGGTGTGATCTGCGCGTCGGCCGGCAACCACGCACAGGGCGTTGCGCTGAGTGCCCAGCGGCTGGGTTGCACGGCGACCGTCGTGATGCCGAACACCACCCCGCGCGTGAAGGTGGATGCGGTCGCCGCGCTCGGTGCGAGCATCGTGTTCCACGGTGACAGCTACTCAGAAGCGGCGACGCGCGCAACGGAGCTGGAGGAGGAGCACGGGTTCACCCTCGTGCATCCGTTCGACGATCCCGACGTGATCGCGGGGCAAGGGACCATCGCCTTGGAGATCCTCCGCCAGCACGCGGGTCCCCTCGACGCGGTGTTCGTGCCGGTCGGAGGGGGAGGGCTCATCTCCGGCATGGCCGCATGTCTCAAGGCCGTACGACCGGAGATCCGCGTGATCGGTGTCCAAGCGGCCGACTCGGACGCGATGGCCCGCTCGGTCGCCGCCGGGGAGCGCGTCGAGCTCAGCGACGTCGGCCTGTTCTGCGACGGCACCGCGGTGAAGATGGTCGGGGTCGAGACGTTCCGTCTGGCCCGCGAGCTGGTCGACGAGTTCGTGACCGTCGACACCGACGAGGTCTGCGCGGCGATCAAGGACGTCTTCCAGGAGACCCACAGCACGCTCGAACCAGCCGGGGCGCTCAGCGTCGCCGGCCTCAAGCAGTACGTCGCACAGCGGCGCATCGTCGGGAAGACGTTGGTGGCGGTCGCGAGCGGGGCGAACATGAACTTCGACCGCCTCCGCTTCGTCGCCGAACGCGCCGAGGAGCACGAGGCGCTGTTCGCCGTCACGATCCCGGAGGTGCGCGGGAGCTTTCGTCACTTCTCCGAGCTCGTCGGGGCGCGGTCGGTCACCGAGTTCAACTATCGGATCTCCGATCCCGACCAGGCGCACGTCTTCGTCGGCGTCTCGACGTCGGATCGTGACGACTCCGGCGCGATCGCCCGCGAGTTCGTCGACGCCGGGTTCGCGACCATCGACCTGACTCGCGACGAGCTGGCCAAGGAGCACGTCCGGCACATGGTGGGCGGTCGGAGCCCGCTCGCGCACGACGAGCGGCTCTACCGATTTCTCCTCCCGGAGCGGCCCGGCGCGCTCATGCGGTTCCTCTCGAGCATGCACACGGACTGGAACATCAGTCTGTTCCACTACCGCAATCAAGGTGCAGACTACGGACGGGTCCTCGTCGGGCTCCAGGTGCCGCGCCACGACGATGCCGCGTTCGCGACGTTCCTCGAGACGCTGGCATATCCGTACGATGACGAGACTACGAACCCGGTCTACCAGCTCTTCTTGCGCTGACCGACCGCGAGGATCAGTAGCCCTCGAGCAAGTCGGAAGTGCCTGCGGTGGGTTCCAGCACGTCCGCCGCCGCGATGGGCTCGGCGTCGTCGACGGGTTCGATGGTGGAGGGTTCGATCGTGGAAGGCTCCCCGCAGCTGACCTCAGTGGCCTCCACCCGGTTGCGACCGCGCTGCTTGGCCCGGTAGAGCGCTTCGTCGGCCGACTTGAGCACTTCAGTTGCGGACCGGAGCCGTTCTGCCTCGAGCACGGCCAACCCGGCGCTGATGGTCAGCACGCCGAGCGGGTTCTCGCGGTGCGGGATGGCCAGGTCCTGGATCTCTGCGCGCATCCGCTCGACGACGACGGACCCGCTGACCAACGATTGCTCGGGGAGGATGCAGAGGAACTCCTCGCCGCCGTACCGATAGAGCGAGTCGCCTCGCCGCGCGTGCTGCCTGAACTCGGTTGCGACGGTGTGGAGGACGTTGTCTCCGGCCTGGTGGCCGTAGCTGTCGTTGTACGCCTTGAAGTGGTCGACGTCGAACAGGGCCATGCAGTAGCGGTGCCCATAGCGGGCCACGCGCGCCTCGAGCAGCTCGAGGTCTTCCTGGAGCGCGCGGCGATTCCTGAGGCCCGTGAGGGGGTCCTGACGAGCGATCGCGGTGAGCTCCTCGTTGATGCGCTCGAGCTCGGCGCGCCGGTCGGACACCTCACGTGCCTGAGAGGCGAGCTCCACGGCTTGCACGAAGAGGTTTGCGAACGCCTTGACCTTGGCGCGGAGCTGGTCCGGAGGGGCGGGGGCGAAGATGAAGTCGACCGCGCCGGCGGGGTAGAGGTTCGTGTTGAGGATCTCGTCGCGGCCGTGCGACGTGACGAAGATGATCGGCGTCATTTTCGATTGGTCTCGCTGTCGGATCAGTGCCGCAGTCTTGAACCCGTCCATGATCGGCATGCGCACGTCGATCAGGATCACGGCGAAGTTCTGGACCATCAGGCACCGGAGTGCAGCGTGTCCGGAGTCGGCTTCGATGATCGTGTACTCGAGCGGTCGCAGCGCCGCCTTGAGCGCAAGCCGCTGCGCGCGGTTTTCGTCGACGACGAGGACCGGGACGCCTGCGGCCACTCCGTCGGTCAGGGTGGCGTCGGCAACGAACGTCGTGGTGTCTGCCATGGAAGGCCTCCCTCGTCTGCAGCCGAACAACGAGTGCCCGGCACCGG
>JBBQFJ010000108.1:0-12100 GCA_038321755.1 Acidimicrobiia bacterium
GGTGCAGCGCGGCCTCTTGGTGCCCGACGCGCTGATCGTGCGCGCCGCCGGCGACCCGGCGACCCTGCCGGCAGTCGCGAAAGGACGGGCGACACCCCAGGACCAGGGAAGTCAAGCCGTGGTCGCGTGCCTCGATCCCCAGCCGGGCGACCGCGTCCTCGATGTCGCCGCCGCGCCCGGCGGGAAGGCGACCGCGATCGCAGAGCTCGTCGGTACCAAGGGCCGCGTGCTCGCCGCCGACACCCAAGCCGGTCGCCTTCGCCTGGTCGGCCAGGCCGCTCGTCGGCTGAAGCTCTCGACCGTCGACCTGGTCGTTGGGGACGGACGTCGGCCTCCGGTCCGGGCCGGATCGTGTGATCGCGTCCTCGTCGACGCGCCCTGCAGCGGACTCGGGGTGCTGCGCCGTCGCCCCGAAGCGCGCTGGCGGATCGAACCGGACGCCATCGCGGGGCTCGCCGCCCTGCAGGTCGAGCTCCTCGTGGCCGCGTCGCACGCCGTTCGGCCGGGTGGCGTGCTCGTGTACGCGGTGTGCACGCTGACCAAGGCCGAGACCTGCGACGTGGCGGACCGGGCGATGGAGCAGCTCGACGACTTCACCGTCTTGGACCCGCCGGGAGAGCCGTGGCGCCCGTGGGGGAAGGGTGCGCTCCTCCTGCCGAGCTCGGCCGGGACCGACGGGATGTTCGTGCTCAAGCTGCAGCGGAGCGCGGATCCCGAGCGAAGCGGCGTATAGCGTCAGGCCGATGAGCTCGCGCCCTGCCACCAAGCACAAGATCGCCCCGTCCATCCTGTCGGCCGACTTCGCGTCCCTGGGTGACGACGTCGCTCGCGTCGCGGGCGAGGCCGATCTGCTCCACGTCGACGTGATGGACGGCCACTTCGTCCCGAACCTCACGCTCGGACCCCCGGTCGTGAAGTCGTTGCGCAAGCGCACGGACCTCTTCCTCGACTGCCACCTCATGGTCGACAACCCCGGGGTCCTCCTCGCAGACTTCGCGAAGGCCGGCGCGGATCGCTGCATCGTCCACGTGGAGCTCGGTGATCCCCGGCCGCTGTTCGACGAGCTGCGGAAGCTCGAGGTGGGCGTCGGGCTCACGCTGAGCCCCGACACGCCGATCGACGCCGTGCTCCCGTACCTCACGGAGATCGACCTGCTGCTGGTGATGAGCGTGCGCCCCGGCTTCGGGGGGCAGTCCTTCATCCCCGAGGTGCTCGACAAGGTGCGCGTCGCGCGTGCCGCGATCGACGAGCAGTCGTTGCCGGTCGAGATCGAGATCGACGGCGGGATCAACATCCAGACCGCACGGAGCGCCGCGGACGCCGGCGTCGACATCCTCGTCGCGGGCAGCGCGGTCTTCCACGCGGACGATCCGGCCGCGGCAGCGCGCGGCATCCGTGCCGCGGCCTGGCCCGATGCCTGACGCTCCTCCCGAGGCGCTCCAGGCGGACGCCCTGAAGGCAAAGGTCCTGACCGTCTCCGACGGGGTCGCGGCAGGGACGCGGGACGACCGGTCCGGTGCTGCACTCATCGAACGCCTGGCGGCCGCGGGCTACCAGGTGGTCGAGCATCGGGTGAGCGCGGACGGCAGCGATCCGGTCGCGGCCTCGCTCCGAACGCTGACGACCGGCTTCGCAGGCCTGGTCGTGACGACGGGAGGCACGGGGTTCGGTCCTCGGGACCTGACCCCCGAAGGCACCCGCGCGGTCCTCGAGCGGGAGGCTCCCGGGCTCGCCGAGGCGATGCGGCGGGCGAGCGACGGGGACGGGCACGGCTACGGCATGCTGTCGCGGGGGGTGTGCGGCACGGTGGGCTCGTCCCTCGTGTGCAACCTCCCCGGGTCGGCCTCCGGAGCGGTGGAGTGCCTCGACGCGGTGCTCGAGGTGGTGCCCCACGCCCTCGACCTCCTCGCCGGCGGCCACCCGCACTAGAACAGGTTCCATTTTGTCGCCAGATCCTGTACGATCGGGGGAGCAACGAGTGAGCCCTCGGGGTTTGGGTGCAAGTCCCGACCGGCGGTAGCCCTCCACGGAGGGGAGCCCGCGAGCCCACGGCAGCCGGCCGTGTGGTTGATCCGATGCGATGTCGGAGCCGACGGTGAGAGTCCGGATGGGAGAGGGCGCTCGGTGTGCGCGCCGCGCGGCGCGCGCGTCGAGGTGTCTCCCGAGGGCCCACGCATGTCCCGCCAGGTGGCGGGCATCGGGACCCAGGACGGCCGACATGGCGGACACCACGACTGCGGACCAGTTGATGCAGCGGGCGCTCGCGCTCGGGGAGACTGCCCGGCGCCGCACGGCACCGAACCCGTGGGTCGGCTGCGTGATCGTCGCGGACGGCGAGATCATCGCCCAAGGAGCCACCGAGCCCCCAGGCGGACCTCATGCGGAAGTCGTTGCGCTCGCGATCGCAGGCGAGGCGGCCCGGGGCGCGACCGCCTACGTCACCCTCGAGCCCTGCAGCCACGAGGGGCGGACGAGTCCGTGTGCCGATGCCCTCGTCGCGGCTGGCGTCGCCCGAGTCGTGGTCGCCATCGAGGATCCGGACCCGCGCGTCCGTGGCGAGGGGATCGCGCGACTGCGAGCCGCCGGCATCGACGTCGAGATCGGACCGGGTGCCGACGCGGTCACGCAGGTGCTCGCCCCGTACCTCCACCACCGTCGGACCGGACGTGCGAGCTGCCTCGTGAAGACCGCCGCGAGTCTCGACGGACGCGTCGCGGCCGCCGACGGGTCGTCCCGATGGATCACCGGCGAGGCCGCCCGCGCCGACGCCCACGAGCTGCGGGCCGACTCACAAGCAGTCATCGTCGGGGCCGGTACCGCGCTCACGGATCGTCCGTCACTCACCGTGCGTCTGGCTGCGGACCCCGACGCGAACCGTGCAGAGCATCAACCACTTCGGGTCCTGCTCGACGCGCGCGGTCGCGTCCCCGCCGAAGGCCCGCTCTTCGACACCGCGCTCGCGCCCACACTCGCCCTCACGACGTCCGCCGTCTCGCCCGTGGTCGTCGATGCCTGGCAGGCGGCGGGCGCGAAGGTCGAGGTGGTCGGACCCGCGTCCGACGGGTTGGGGGTCGACCTCGCCTCGGTGCTCGCACTGCTCGGTCGTGATGGGGTGCTCCAAGCCATGGTCGAAGGCGGGCCGACGCTCCACGGCGCGCTCCTGCGCGCCGGACTCGTCGACCGGATCGTCGCCTACGTCGCGGGCGCGGCGCTCGGCGCGGGCGGACGCCCGGTGTTCGACGGTCCGAGCCCAGCGGCGCTCGTCGAAGCCCCGCGCTTCGAGCTGCTGGACGCCCGAGTCCTCGCCGGCGACGTGCGGCTCGAGTACTCGGCGCCGCACTCGGACGCCGACCTCGGCGGGAGTGCCTGATGTTCACCGGCATCGTCGAGGAGCTCGGAGTCGTGCGGACCGTGGAGCACCACGACGGCGGCGCGCGCATCGAGATCGCCGCCGGGTTGGTGTTGGAGGACGCAGCACTCGGCTCGTCGATCGCGGTCAACGGCTGCTGCCTGACCGTCGTCGAGCAGGGCGACGGCTGGTGGGCCGCCGACGCCCAGGCCGAGACGCTGCAGCGGACGACCGTCGGCAGCCTTGCCCCGGGGGATCCGGTGAACCTCGAGCGTCCGGTGCGCCTGGCCGACCGACTCGGGGGGCACATCGTCCAGGGTCATGTCGACGGCGTCGGCACGGTCGTCGCGCGCACGCCCGAGCCCGACGGCTCGACCCGCCTCACGATCCGCCTCCCGGACGGCCTCGATCGCTACGTCGTCGAGAAGGGATCGATCACCGTCGACGGCGTGAGCCTCACCGTCGCCGAGGTCACCTCGATGGGCGACGAGCACCCCGACGGTACCGACCACCTCGGCGACGGGTTCGGCGTTGCGCTCGTCCCGCACACACTCGCGGTCACGACGCTCGGCGTGCGCACGCCTGGCGCCACCGTGAACCTCGAGGTCGACGTCCTCGCGAAGTACGTGGAACGACTCCTCACTCCCAGAGAGCAGGAAACCTGATGCCCTTCACCGACATCGAGAACGCGATCGCCGCCATCGAGCGCGGCGAGTTCGTGGTCGTCGTCGACGACGCCGATCGTGAGAACGAGGGCGACCTGATCATGGCCGCCGAGAAGGTGACGCCCGAGGCGATGGCGTTCATGATCCGGCACACCAGCGGGGTGATCTGCCTGCCGCTCGAGGGTGACCGCTGCGACGAGCTGCAGCTCCCGCTGATGGTCGCGAACAACACCGAGGCCCAGCGCACGGCGTTCACCGTCTCGGTGGATGCGAGGGCCGGCACGTCGACCGGCATCTCAGCGGCTGATCGCGCTGCAACCGTGCATGCCCTGATCGACCCCGAGACGCGCCCGGCCGACCTCGCTCGTCCGGGTCACATCTTCCCGCTGCGCTACCGCGAGGGTGGGGTGCTCAAGCGAGCCGGCCACACCGAGGCGGCCGTCGATCTGGCGCGACTCGCGGGTGCCTACCCGTCGGGCGTGCTGTCGGAGATCACCAACGACGACGGCACGATGGCGCGCATGCCGGAGCTGGAACGGTTCGCGGCCGAGCACGGGCTCCAGGTCATCTCGATCGCCGATCTGATCCGGTTCCGTCGCCACCGCGAGAAGTTGGTGCGGCGGGTGTCGGAAGCGCGCATCCCGACCCGACACGGGGACTTCACGGCCTACGTGTTCGAGAGCCTCCTCGACGGCGTCGAGCACCTCGCGTTCGTGCGTGGTGACATCTCGGGCAACGAGGACGTGCTGGTTCGCGTGCACTCCGAGTGCCTGACCGGCGACGTGTTCGGTTCGCTGCGCTGCGACTGCGGCGTGCAGCTCGACAACGCGCTGGAGCGGGTCGCGAACGAGGGCAGGGGAGTGGTCGTGTACCTGCGTGGTCACGAGGGTCGCGGCATCGGTCTCGGCCACAAGCTGCGTGCGTACACGCTCCAGGACGAAGGCCGCGACACGGTCGAGGCGAACGTCGAGCTCGGCTTCCCGGCCGACTCACGCGAGTACGGCATCGGGTCCCAGATCCTCGTCGATCTCGGGGTGAGCACGATGCGGTTGATGACCAACAATCCCTCCAAGTACGGGGGACTCGAGGGCTACGGTCTGGAGATCGTCGAGCGGGTACCGCTGCACGTGGAGCCCAATGCCGAGAACATCTCCTACCTGCGGGCCAAGCAGGAGAAGATGGGCCACCTGCTCGACCTGGGTGAGGCCCAGGTCTGAGGCCCAGGTCTGAGGCCCAGGTCCGAAGCGCACGTCCGAACCCGAACCAGGATGCCTGACCAACGTGCCTGATCGAGATGTGCCTGATCGAGATGTGCCTGAGCGAGATTGGTGTGATCGAGATGGGTGAGTACGCGCCGACGGACCTCGAGCTCGACGCGAGCGACATGCGACTGGTCGTGGTCGCGGGCCGGTTCAACGCGCACATCACGACGCGCCTAGTGGAGGGTGTTTGCGAAGCGCTCGCGGGCTACGGCTACCGCGGCGACGTCGACGTGCAATGGGTACCGGGAGCGTTCGAGATCCCGCTCGTAGCGGAGCGCTTCGCATCCTCGGGGATCGTCGACGCGGTCATCTGCGTCGGCGCGGTCGTGCGCGGCGGCACGCCGCACTTCGAGTATGTCTCGGGACCGTGTGCCGACGGCTGCGCTCGCGTCGCCCTCGACACCGGTGTTCCGATCGCGTTCGGCGTGCTCACCACGAACGACGAGCAGCAGGCGCTCGACCGCTGTGGCGGCAGCGAAGGGAACAAGGGCGCGGAGGCGGCGACGACCGCGGTCGAGATGGTGACCCTCCTCCGACGACTCAGCACCAAGGGCGGAGGGTGAGCCGGTGTTGACCATCGTGCTGCCGAAGGGCTCGCTCGAGCGCGCGACGCTCCAGCTCTTCGAGGATGCCGACCTCGCGGTGCAGCGATCGTCCGAGGTCGACTACCGCGCGTCGATCGACGACCCCCGGGTCGCCGACGTCCGCATCCTGCGCCCGCAAGAGATCCCACGGTACGTCGCGGAAGGGCGCTTCGACGTCGGCGTGACGGGTCGCGACTGGATCGAGGAGACCGGGGCCGACGTCGTGCCCCTCACCGAGCTCCACTACTCGAAGGCCACCGGGCGCCCGATTCGCGTGGTGCTGGCCGTCGCGGCCGACTCGCCGGCGCAGTCGATCGCGGATCTGCCACCCGGCGTGCGCGTGCACACCGAGTACCCCGAGCTCACGAAGCGGTACTTCGCGGAGCACGGCATCGAGGCTGAGGTGCAGCTGTCGTACGGCGCGACGGAGGCGAAGGTGCCCGACATCGCGGACGCGATCGTCGAGATCACCGAGACCGGCCGCGCCTTGCACGCAGCGGGGCTCAAGATCCTCGAGACGATGCTCGTCTCCTACACCGAGCTCGTCGCGAGCCCGACGGCGTACGCGGATCCCGAAAAGCGGCTCGCGATGGAGCAGCTCCAGGTGCTCCTCACGGGCGCGCTTGAGGCGCGTGGGCGCGTGCTGCTCAAGCTCAACGTGGATGCCGCGAACCTCGACGGCGTGATCGGTCTGCTGCCCGCGCTGCGGTCCCCGACGGTGTCGGAGCTCTTCGGCGGCGACGGGTTCGCGGTCGAGTCCGTCGTGGCGAAGAGCGAGATCAACATCCTGATCCCGGCGCTCAAGGAGCTGGGGGCCACCGGGATCATCGAGCTCCCGATCGCCAAGATCGTCCACTAGCAAGATCGTCCACGAGGCGGATCGTGCATTGAGTCGGATCGTGAGTCAGGGAACAGTCGTCACCTTCGACGCGCATCGCGGGATCGGCGTGGTCGAGTCCGAGGACGGTGTGCGCCTCGACTTCCACTGCACTCGCATCGCGGACGGCAGCAGAAGCGTCCCGACGGGTGCGAAGATCCGCTTCGAGGTGGTGCCGGGCTCGCTCGGTCGGTGGGAGGCGTCCGAGATCGTCCTCGTCTCGGTGGCGACCTAAGCGTCCGGGTCGCCGGACTCAGCGGCGGACACCTGCACGAAGGCCATCCGCAGCTGCGAGAGGGCATCGCGGAGCGGTTCGGCGTTCTCGCCCAGGCGGTCACCGAGTCCGTCCACGAGGCCGGCCATGGCATCGATCGCGAGTCCGGCCTCGTCCAGTCGCACCGGGGCGCCGGGCTCCGGGGTGAGGTGCAGCACGGCGAGCTGCCACAGCCCGATGGCGTGGTTGGCGACGAGGTCGGCCACCGACGTGGCCGCCAGCTCGGCTCGCACGCGGCGCAGCTCCTCGGCGACCTCCGCGTCATCGACGACATCGCCTGGATCGCCTTGGCCCGGAGATCCGGGGACGCCTTGGCCCGGAGATCCGGGGAGAGGGGCGTCGGGGTCGGGTTCTCCGCCGGAGGGTGTCCAGAGGCTGCTCACGAGGTATCCTGCCTTCACAATCGAATGTGGGAAGCGGGGCTGTCGCCCCGGGCGCCAGCCCGGATGCTACGGCTCCCACCCGGCCGGGTCGGCACACACCGACACCGCGTCCGGGTCCGTCTCGAAGGCACGACCGGTTCGTCCGGTCCTGCACGCCGATGGCGGACGCTTCCCGCGTCCGCCATCTTCGCGTCCGGGGAGCCCCGGGGGCGGCATTGCCGAGCCAAGAGGTGCACTGATCGCCACCGATGAAGTCCGGATCAACGATCGGATCCGCGCGCGCGAGGTCCGACTGATCGACGAGAACGGTGGCCAGATGGGCGTCGTGGCTCTGCCCGACGCCCTGGCGGCTGCCCGGGAGCGCGAGCTCGACCTGGTCGAGGTCGCCCCCGATGCAAACCCTCCCGTATGCCGGATCATGGACCACAACCGGCACAAGTACGAGGAGCAGCAACGCAAGAAGGAATCGCGCAAGAAGGCGACGCAGGTCGTCATCAAGGAGATGAAGTTCCGCCCCAAGATCGACGTGCACGACTACACGACCAAGATGCGCCACGTGGAGCGCTTCCTTGCCGAGGGACACAAGGTCAAGCTCACGATCATGTTCCGTGGTCGTGAGATGGCCCACCCGGAGCTCGGGTTGCGCATCCTGGAGCGGATCGCCGAAGAGGTCGGCGAGATCGCCATCGTCGAGTCCGCGCCACGACAAGACGGCCGCAACATGACGATGGTCCTGCACCCACTCAAGAAGAGCGCCCGCAAGCCCAAGCCCGCGGAGACCGCGGCGCCGGCCGGCGGGAGCGAACCGACTGGAGCACCCTGATGCCGAAGATGAAGACCCACCGAGGTGCTGCGAAGCGCTTCAAGGTGACGGGCACCGGCAAGATCCGTCGTCGGAAGCAGTACCGGTCCCACCTCCTCGAGAAGAAGCCGAGCAAGCGGACCCGTCGCCTCGCGCGCGGCTCCGAGGTGGTCGGCAAGGACAAGAAGCGCGTCGAGCGCCTGCTCGGCCGCGCCTAGGCGTACACCCACGTCACGGGCCGCGCGGGTACACCCCGCGCCCTCGTCGACCTCATCGACAGCCAGACCAGGAGCACGTTGCCATGGCACGCGTCAAGCGTTCCGTACATTCCAAGAAGCGTCGTCGCGCGATCCTCGAGGCCGCGGAGGGGTACTCCGGTTCCCGGAGCCGTCACGTCCGCAAGGCCAACGAGCAGGTCATGCACTCGGGCAACTACGCCTACCGCGACCGCCGGGCGCGCAAGGGCGAGTTCCGCCGCCTGTGGATCGTGCGCATCAACGCCGCGTGCCGCGAGCACGACATGTCGTACTCGCGCTTCGTGGCGGGACTCAAGGTTGCCGACATCGAGGTCGACCGCAAGATCCTGGCCGACCTCGCGGTGCGTGACCAGGCTGCGTTCGGGGCGCTCGTCTCGGCAGCCCGTGAGGCGCTCGAGGCAGCTTGACCGACGTACTGGGTCCTCGGAACGCCGAGGTCCAGCGGCTGCGGGCGCTCCTGCGTGATCGGCGGGTGCGGAGCGCCGAGCAGGCGTTCGTCCTCGAGGGTCCGCGCGTCATCGATGGCGCGCTCGATCGCGGCGTCCGCCTCGATGCGATCTACCTGGGGAGTGGCGCGATGCGCGCGTTCGCTCCGGTTGTGCAGCGCGCGGTCGCGACCGGTGCACGCGTCGCCGAGCTGAAGGAAGGCGTGCTCGAGAAGGTCGGGACGACGCGCACGCCCCAGCCGGTCCTGGCCGTGGCCTCGAGCCGGTCCCTCACGCTCGACGAGCTCCCTTCGGGCGACATGGCGTCGCGCGGCACCATCGTGGTCACGGTCGACATCGGTGATCCGGGGAACCTCGGCACCATCATCCGCAGCGCGGAAGCGGCCGGTGTCGCCGGCCTGGTCGCATGCGGGAACTCGGTCGATCTGTACAACCCGAAGGTCGTACGGTCGAGCGCCGGCGCGATGTTCGGCATGACGGTCGTGGAACAAGGTGATCCGATGGCGACGCTCGACGAGCTCGGGACTCGTGGATGGCGGCGGCTCGGTACCCGAGCCGAGGGTGGCGAGGCGTACGACGAGGCCGACCTGGTGACGTCGTGCGCTCTGGTCGTGGGGAACGAGGCCCATGGCCTCGCAGCGGAGCTCGACGCCCGACTCGACGGGACCGTCACGATCCCATTGCGTGCGCCAGCGGAGTCCCTGAACGTGGCGATGGCGGCAACGGTGCTCTGCTTCGAGGCCGCGCGACAGCGACGGGCGGGCGGACGCGCCGAGCGAGCGGCAACGTGACGCTCGACGAAATGCGCGCCGCGCTCGATGCAGCCCTGGCGCACGCGCGTGCTTCGCTTCCTGGTACCTCCGACGCCGACGAGCTCGATGACCTCGCGCGCACGCTCACCGGAAAGCGCTCCGCGGCGGCCACGGCCAAGGAAGCGATCAAGGGGCTGCCCGGCGCCGAGCGCCCCGCAGCCGGACAGGCGCTCGGCGCGTACAACGCCGAGGTCGCAGTCCTCGTCGAGGCGCGTCGCGCGGAGCTCGCCGATGCTGCGGTGCTCGACGGCGACCGGTTGGATCTCTCGCTCGGTAGCCACGGCCGCGGCCGCGGGCATCTGCACCTCATCACCCAGGTGCAGCGTGAGCTCGAGGACATCTTCGTCGGCCTGGGATACCGGATCGCCGAGGGTCCCGAGGTCGAGGACGACTGGCACAACTTCGAGGCGCTGAACATCCCCAGGGCGCACCCGGCGCGCTCGATGCAGGACACGCTCTACGTCGCGCTCGGCGACGAGGAGCAGGTGATGCTCCGCACGCACACGTCGCCCGTGCAGATCCGCACGATGGAGTCCCAGGCGCCACCGATCTACGTTGTCGCACCCGGGCGCACCTACCGCAACGAGACACTCGACGCGCGCCACTCGCCGGTGTTCCACCAGATGGAGTGCCTCGCGGTCGATAGCGGGCTCACGATGGCGGACCTGTTCGGGACGATCGAGGCGTTCGCGAAGCGACTCTTCGACGACGACAGCGTGCGGACCCGCTTCCGTTCCGACTTCTTCCCGTACACCGAGCCGTCGGCCGAGCTCGCAGTCAGCTGTGTGTTCTGTCACGGCGAGGGGTGTCGCGTCTGCTCGCACACCGGGTGGATCGAGCTCGGCGGCTGCGGGATGGTCGACCCGAGCGTGTTCACGGCGGTCGGGCTCGATCCCGAGGAATGGCAGGGCTTCGCGTTCGGCTTCGGCCTCGAGCGCATCGCGATGATCCGTTGCGGCATCGACGAGATCCGCACGTTCTTCGACAACGACCTCCGATTCCTCGCGCAGTACTGAGACAGGTGGCTGACTGATGCGCGCGCCCCTCTCCTGGATCCGTGACTTCACCCCGGCCGATGCGCCGGTCGATGCGCTCGTCGCGGCCCTCAACCAGCTCGGGCTCGAGGTCGAGGGTGTCGAGGCGCCGGGCCAAGAGGTGCTCGGCGTGCGCGTCGGGCGCATCCTCGAGGTGCTGCCGCACCCGGATGCCGATCGACTGCAGCTCGCCGACGTCGACTTCGGTGACGGGACGACTCGCGTGGTGTGCGGCGCACCGAACATCGCCGCCGGCATGGTCGTTCCGTTCGCACCCAGTGGCGCCACGCTGCCCGGTGGGTTCACCCTCGAGCGCCGCAAGATCCGTGGGCAGGAGTCCGACGGCATGCTGTGCTCTGCGAAGGAGCTCGGCCTGGGAACCGTCCCTGATTCCCAGGGCGGGGCCGGGATCCTGGAGCTCGACGCGAACGCCCAGCTCGGCACCGACGTGCGCGAGGTGCTCGGGCTCGACGACATCGTGTTCGACCTCGCGATCACCCCGAACCGCCCCGACGCGATGTGCATCGTGGGCGTTGCTCGAGAGCTCGCGGCCCACCTCGGCCAACCGCTGACGGTCCCGGAGTCGAGCGTCGCGACGGATCCAAAGGGAGACGCCGACGTCTCCGTGGCGATCGAGGCCCCCGACCGGTGCCCGCGCTACCTCGCCTGGACCGCCACCGTGACGCTCGGTCCATCACCGGCGTGGCTGCAGCAACGGCTCGTGAAGGCCGGGATGCGACCGATCAGCAACGTCGTCGACGTCACGAACTACGTGCTCCTCGAGCGCAACCAGCCACTGCACGCCTTCGATCTCGATCGGCTTGCCGGTCGCGGCATCGTCGTCCGTCTCGCGGAGGCGGGGGAGCGGATGACCACCCTCGACGACGTCGGGCGAGACCTCGATCCGTCAGACCTCCTCATCTGCGACGCCGAGCGAACACCGCAGGCGATCGCCGGGATCATGGGCGGTGCGACGGCCGAGGTCGGCGACACGACGACGGCGATCCTCCTGGAGTCGGCTTACTTCGAGCGCATGGGCATCGCCCGCAGCTCGAAGCGCCTGAAGCTCCGCTCCGAGGCGAGCGCGCGCTTCGAGCGCGGCATCGATCCCGATGCTGTCGCGAGGAACGCCGCGCGTGCCATGGAGCTGTTGGTGGAGGTCGCCGGAGCGAAGGTCGGACCGGGTGCCGTCGACGAGTACCCGCAACCCTTCACGCGGCCACAGGTGAAGCTGCGCACGACGAAGGTGAACGGGGTGCTCGGGACCGAGCTCGCGGACACCGCCGTGATCGACGCGCTGGTGCCGTTGGGCATCGACGTCACCGGCGCCGGCGACGACATCGTCGCGACGCCTC
>JBBQFJ010000109.1:0-11907 GCA_038321755.1 Acidimicrobiia bacterium
GTTCACGATGGACAACGACGAGACGTACTGCCTGTTCGGCGGGAACCGTGTCCGTCGAACCGAGGTGCACGGTGACCCGACGCTGCTCGGCTTCGAGGTGTCGGAGCACGAGCGTCGTCCACCCGGCGACCTGTGGAGCGCGGAGCTTGCCCCGTTCATCGCTCGACTCTCGACCGAAGGTGACGACGGGTGGACCGCGATCGCCGAGGAGTACGACCAGTACGGGGTGCGTGAGTTCCTCGAGATGCGACGTTGGTCCGAGGGGGCGATCGAGATGTTCGGTCTGCTCTTCAACCAGGAAGCGCTGATGAACTCGTCGTTCCTCGAGCTGCTGCGCGAGGAGCTCGGCGACTACTACACCGATCTCGTCTACCTCGACGGCGGTACCGACAACCTCCCGCGAGCGTTCCTCCCGGAGCTGAGCCGACACATCCGCTTCGGAGCGAAGATGACCGCGCTCGAGCAGACGGATGACGACGTCACGGTGCACTACCGCACGGGCGCCGGACGGTTCTCGGTCACCGGTGACTACCTGATCCTCACCGTGCCGTTCCCCGTGCTGCGACACGTCGAGGTGCTCACGCCGTTCTCGCGCATGAAGCAGCGCGCGATCCGCCAGCTGCACTACGACGCGTCGGCAAAGGTCTTCCTGCAGTTCCGTCGAAGGTTCTGGGAGGAGGACGACGGGATCGTAGGCGGTGGGAGCGTCACCGATCTGGCCGTGCGCAACGTCTACTACCCAGACCACGGTCGCGACACCGGGCGCGGCGTGATGCTCGCCAGCTACACGTGGGGAGAGGACGCGCAGCGGTGGGGCTCGTTGTCGCCCGAGGACCGGTGCGTGCAGGCGCTGGAGGACGTGACGCGACTGCACCCACAGGCGATCGAGGACTTCGAGGTCGGCGCATCGAAGATGTGGCACGACGACGAGTTCGCGGGTGGAGCGTTCGCGCTCTTCGATCCGGGTCAGCAGACCTTGTTGTACGAGGCGATCTGCGCACCGGAGGGCCGTGTGCACTTCGCCGGCGAGCACGCGTCGCTGGCGCACGCGTGGATCCAGGGTGCGATCGAGTCGGGCGTTCGCGCCGCCGTCGAGGTGCACGAGCGCGCCGTCGGCTGACCCCTGAGTAGGGTCGGCGGCCATGACGCCGACTCCGACCCCTGAGCCCCGACGCGGCATCGCGGCATGGGCCGCGGCCGAACCGGGTCGCCCGGCGTTGATCCTCGACGGCGAGGTGCGCACCTACGGGGCGTTCGTCGAGCGGGTCTCGCGCCTCGCTCGAGCGCTCGCCGGGAGCAACATCGGTCCCGACGACCGCGTTGCGATCATGCTCCCGAACGGCTTCGAGTTCTTCGAGACCTGGGCCGCCGTCACCCGGCTCGGCGCGGCAGTGGTGCTCGTGAACTGGCACCTCAAGGCCGACGAGCTCGCGTACATCCTCACCGACTCGGGCGCCAAGGTCCTGGTGGCGCACGTCGACCTCGAGGAGTTCTGCCAGGCCGCGCTCGACCTCGTCCCCGGCTGCACGCCGCTGATGGTGGGGGGTGCTGCGCCCGTGGGCGCGGCCGACTACGAGGGGGTCATCGCCGCGGCCGAGCCCACGGCGGAAGGCATCGGCAGGGTCACGGAGCTCGTCGGGCTCGGATCGCCGATCTTCTACACCTCGGGCACGACGGGACGACCCAAGGGGGTCGTGCACGGTCAGCCCGATGCCGAAGCGAGCATCCGTCAGATGGAAGGCCAGGCCGCGCTCTGGGGCTGGACGTCGGACGACGTCTACATCCTCTCGGGCCCGGCGTATCACGCCGGACCGGGTGGCTGGACGATGGCGGCGCTCTACGTCGGAGCCCCGACGGTGATCCTTCCGTCGTTCGACCCGCTCGAATGGCTGCGGCTCGTCGACGCGCATCGAGTGACCTGCAGCTTCATGGTGCCGTCACACTTCATCCGCATCCTCGAGGTGCCGGAGGCGGAGCGCGCCGCGCTCGATCACTCGTCGCTGCGCCTGATCGCCCACGCCGGCGCGCCGTGCCCGGTCGTGGTCAAGCACCGCATCATCGAAGCGCTCGCGCCCTGCGAGATCGCAGAGCTCTACGGCATGAGCGAGGGCGGGGCGACGCGCATCTCGATGGCCGAGTGGCTGGCCCGCCCGGGGAGCGTCGGCTCGCCATGGCCCGGGGTCGAAGTGCGGATCCTCGACGACTCCGGGGAGCCGGTCGCGGTGGGGGAGACCGGCCTCATCTACGTGAAGCCGCCCGGTGGCGCGCGCTTCGAGTACCACGACGATCCCCAGAAGACGGCGTCGGTGTGGGCCGACGATGCGTTCAGCGTCGGCGACGTTGGTCATCTCGATGCCGACGGGTACCTGTACCTCACCGATCGTGCCGCCGACATGGTGATCCGCGGCGGCGTCAACATCTATCCACGCGAGATCGAAGAGGTGCTCTACGAGCATCCGTCGGTCGTCGACTGCGCCGTGTTCGGCATCCCCGATGAGCGGCTCGGAGAGCGGCTGCACGCAGTGGTGGAGGTGCGCGAGATCGTCGACGTCGAGGTGCTGCGCGAGCACTGCCGTGAGCATCTCGCCGACTTCAAGGTGCCGGCGTCGTACGAGCTGGTCGGGAAGCTGCCACGTCAGCCGAACGGCAAGGTGCTGAAGCGGTTCCTGCGCGAGCCGTTCTGGGAAGGCCGCGAGAGCAAGATCGTCTAGTCGCGGTCCTGTTCCGCGAGCTCATCGCGAAGCGCGTAGAGCTGCGGGAGCGCGGCGCGGTCCTTGTCGCGGTTCGCGGTCTCCTTCGACCGGATGATGTCCTCGAGCGCGGCAACCCGGACGATGAAGCCACCGACGTCGAACGGTTGCGAACGCTCGATGAGATCCTCGAAGCCGTTGGGGAACGCGGCGGGGCGGAACGAGAGGTCGAAGTCTCCGTGGTCGGTGACGAGGTTGAGCATCTGCATCTTCTCGAGGAAGTGCTCGTCGCAGTGGAACGGAACACCATCCGGTTCGGCGCGGGTGCGGATGCGCGCGCCGACCTCGTCGAGGGCGCGGCAGAGTCGGCGGAGGTTCTCGGGATCCGGGTCGGGGGTGATGTCCGCGTCATAGGTGAAGAGCCCCGAACCGTGGAGGACTGCCGCGAAGCCACCGATGACCACGAACCGCACCTGGTGCGCGGCGAGTGTGCGCAGGATGGCTTGCGGTTCGAACCTCGGGGGTCGGCGTCGCTCGCTAGACATCGGACGCGACTGGTCGTGCGTCCTGCGCCAGCTCGTACGCGCGCGCCGCACTCGCGTAGTAGTCGAGGCGCTCCTCGGGGGTGAGGGTGAGCTGGCGCAGGATCTGGGTGCGGTCGACGTCGTCGTGGCGGCGGAACACGAGGTCGGCCTCGAAGCCACAGGCCTGCAGCGCCCGGGCGAGGGTGTCGATCCGCGGCACCTCGAGGTCGCGCTCCCACCGGGAGACGACTGGCTGGGTGGTGCCGATGCGCTCGGCGAGCGCGGCCTGGCTCAGGCCCGAGATGAGGCGGGCCTCTCGGATCAGCGCACCCACCTCGAGGCGGCTCAGCGTCTGCCGGTCCGGTCGATCCATGCGTAGATCGTATCAGGTATGGAGGGATGCTGGAAACACACTCAGCGAGCGAACAGGAGCTCCGCGAGGCGGTCGTGATGCCAGGTCGTCGTGCCCATCCAGAACTCCGACCCGAAGGCATGGCGGGTGAACAGGTGGAGGTCGCACTCCCACGTGTAGCCGATGCCGCCGAACACCTGCTGGGCGTCCTTGCCGGCCTTCGTCGCCGCGGTGCCGGCCGCGGCCTTGGCGACGTGGACGGCCCGGTGCCGCTCGCGGTCGCCCGCGTCGAGCGTCATCGACGCGTACTGCACGGCGGCCGTCGCGCGCTCGACGGCGAGCGACGTGTCGGCGAGCTTGTGCTGGATCGCCTGGAACGAGCCGATCGGCACGTCGAACTGGATCCGTTCCTTCGCGTACGCGAGCGCCATGTCGAACAGGCGCCGTGCGGTGCCGACCATCTCGGCGGCGAGCGCGACGGTCGAACGCTCGATCGCGGCGTCGAACGCGTCCCGGTCGAAGGACACGGCATCGCCGACGTGCGCCTTGTGCTCGAATCCCACTTCGAAGAGCCGACGCGAGAAGTCGGCCGTCACGACCTGGCGGAGGGCCACGTCGGCGGCCCGAACGACGCGGAGCGTCGGACTCCCCGCCTCGGAGCGCGACACCACGACGATCCACTCGGCGCGGTCGGCCTCGGGCACGAACGTCTTCACCGATTCGTCGTTCATGGTCCAGACGCCGTCAGCACCGGCGAGCGCGACGGTCGCCGTCGAGTCGCCGGCGAGCACGGCGTCGAGACGGTCGTCACCCGCGGCAGCGAGGAGCGGTGCTGCGAGCGCGACGGTCGGGAAGAAGAGACCCGGGGCCGCCACGTACCCGACCTCCTCGAGGAACAGGCACAGGTCCGAGCACGGACCGGCGCCGAGGGCGGCGAAGTCGCGGAGGTGCCCCCACAGCGGGTCGGCCGCGCTCGGGTCGTCGATGTGCGCGCGCAGCAGCGTGGTCGGGCACTCCTTGGCGAGCAGGTTGCGCGCCGTGTCCCGCAGCAGCTGCTGGTCGTCGGAGAGTGAGAAGTCCATCCGGTCCTGTCCTGCTTCTGTCCGGCGCTACGAACGGGGAAGCCCGAGCACGCGCTGGGCGATGATGTTGCGCTGGATCTCGGAGGTCCCGCCGGCCACGGTGTTCGCGAAGCTCATGAAGAACATGTCGACCCAGCGACCGCGCTCCTCGCCTCGGTCGGGGTCACGGACGGCGCCGTACGCACCCTGCAGCTCCATGCCGAGCTCGTACGTGGCCTTGCCGAGCTCGGACGTCGCCACCTTCATGTACGAGTGCTCGGGTGCCGACGACCCCTGCGCGAAGCTCGCGAAGCCCCGATATCCCATCGCGCGCAGCGACGCGGCCTGTTCGTACATCGCCGCGATCTGTCGGCGGACCCCGGTGTCATCGCCGAGGCCGTTGCGGTTCGCGAGGTCGACGAGCGAGTCGATCGTCGACTCGAGCCGCGAGACGCCTTCCACCCAGAGTCCGGCGCGCTCATGTGCGAGGGATCCCTGCGTGAGTCGCCACCCACCGTTGAGCTCGCCCACGAGGTTCTCGGCCGGGACCGCGACGTCGTCGAAGAAGACCTCGGCGAAGTGCGCGGCGCCGGAGATGTGCCGGAGCGGGCGGATGTCGATGCCCGGCGTGTCCATGTCGACGATGAGCAGGCTGATGCCCTTGTGCTTCGGGACGTCGGGGTCCGTCCGCACGTAGACGAAGCACTTCTGTGCGACGTGTGCGTAGCTCGTCCAGACCTTCTGACCGTTCACGACGAACTGGTCGCCGTCGAGTACCGCGCGAGTCGACAGGCCCGCGAGGTCAGAGCCGGCACCCGGCTCGCTCATCCCGATGCACCAGACCGTGTCGCCCCGGATCGCGGATGGCACGAGCATGCGCTGCTCGTCGTTGCCGAACTCGAGCAGGCTCGGCGCGACGATCGCGTACCCGGGGAAGTGCAGCGAGCGCGGGATCCGGCGCCGCGCCATCTCCTCGAGGTACACGAGCGTCTGGATCGGCGTGGCGTCTCGGCCGCCGAGCTCGGGCCCGTACGCCGGGATCATCCAGCCGTGGTCGAAGAGCGCGGCCTGCCAGTCACGGGCCCACTGCGGGATGATCTCGTCGCGGTCGTCGGCCCCGCTGTCCATCATGTCGAATCCGGCGAGCACCTCCGGGGGCGCGAACTCGTCCAGGAAGGCGACGAGATCGTCGCGGAACTGCGTCTCTTCGGGTCCCCAGGCGAGGCGCACAGCGCGCCTAGCCCTCGAAGCTCAGGATGAACGGCGGGATGCCCGGCGCCGTCTTCGAGAAGAGCTGGTCCTTGCCCGCAGCGATGGACTCGATGGTGAACTGGCCCTCGCTCGTGATCTGGCTCACCGGGCGCCATCCCTCGACGATCTGGCAGACACCCCCACCGATCTTCACGATCTGGCCGGAGACGCCTCCGGAGAGGTCGGACGCGAGCCAGCCGACGGCGGCGGCGACGTTGCCCGGGTCGAGCGATGCCTTCGCGTCGTCGGCCATGCCGCCCATCAAGTCCTCGGTGAGTCGCGTGAGCGCGACGGGTGCGATCGCGTTGACCCGGACGCCGAACCGCTCGAGCTCACGCGCGAGGACGATGGTCATCGACGCGATGCCGGCTTTCGCCGCCGCGTAGTTGGCCTGCCCGGCGTTGCCGTAGAGACCCGACTCCGATGCGGTGTTCACGATCTTGGCGTTCACCGACTCGCCACTGTCCTTGGACTTCTGGCGCCAGTAGCTCGCCGCGAAGTGGGCGGGTGCGAAGTGGCCCTTGAGGTGGACCTTGATGACCGCGTCCCATTCCTCCTCGGTCATGTTGAAGCTCATCTTGTCGCGGAGGATCCCGGCGTTGTTGATGAGGATGTCGAGCCCACCGAACGCGTCGACCGCCTGGTTGACGAACGCCTCGGCGCCGGCCCAGGTCGAGATGTCGTCGGTGTTCGCCGCGGCCTTGCCGCCGGCGGCGATGATCTCGTCCGCGACCTGCTGCGCGGGGCCGGCGTCGGAGCCTTCGCCCGACCGCGCCCCGCCGAGGTCGTTGACCACGACGGAGGCGCCCTCGCCGGCCAGGAGCAGCGCTTCCTCCCGGCCGATGCCGCGCCCGGCACCGGTGACGATCGCGACCTTGCCGTCGAACAGACCCATCCCTGTCTCCCTGTCGTGGACCGACTCACACGCCGGGCGAACCTGACGTGGACGTCAGACTCTACCGACGCCTGGGAACCGGCGAGCAAGTGGCGCGGACGGGCGCTGGGGATTCCCAAGCGTCACGTGCTCGTGCTCGGCCTTTGGCCGGTCGAGGGTGGGATCAGCGGCCGGTGAAGTCCGGGTCCCGGCGGTCGCGGAAGGCGGCCATGCCCTCCATCAGGTCGGTCGATGTCGCGGCGAGGGACTGGAACGCACCTTCGAGCTCGAGCGAATGGGCGAGGTCGGTCTCGAAGCTCTCGTTGAGGAGGCGCTTCGAGAGGCCGAGCGACCGGGTCGGTCCGCCGGCGAGGCGGAGCGCGACGGCGTCGGCCGCGGCGGTGAGCTCGTCGGCGGGCACGCAGCGGTACGCGAGCCCGAGGTCGACGGCCTCCTGGCCGGTGGCTCCCTCACCGAGCATCACCATCGCCTTGGCGCGGGGAAGTCCGACGAGGCGGGGGAGGAGGTACGCGCCGCCGGCGTCGACGACGAGTCCCCACTTCGCGAACGACCAGAGGAAGCGCGTCTCCTCGTGCACGAACACGAAGTCGCACGCGAGTGCGAGATGTGCGCCGGGACCGACGGCCGCGCCGTTCACGACGGCGATCGTCGGCTTGTCGAGCTCCCACAGCTCGCGGATGAACGCCTGCACGCCGACGCGGAGCGCCTCGGACGTGGTGCGGGTCTCGTAGCCGGGCTCCGAGGCCTTCGCGACGGTCGAGGCGGAGAGGTCCATCCCCGCACAGAACGCGTCGCCGGAGCCGGTGATGAGCAGCGCCCGCACCTCGACGTCGTCGCGCGCGGAGCGCACGGCATCGACGATCGCGTCGCGCATCTCGATCGTGAGCGCGTTCTTCGCCTCGGGACGATCGAGCGTGATGCGTCCGACCTGGTCCAGGCCTACCTCGTACTTGATCATGGGCCGCAGGTTACGCGGGGCAGGAAAGCCAGGGCTGAATCAGGCCTTGTTGGTGAGGATGTTGATCACCGAGACGCCCGAGCCGCGACCGCCCACGTTGTGCTGGAGCGCGTAGCCGTTCGGCGTCTCGACCTGGCGCTCCTGGGCGTCGCCGCGGAGCTGCCACCAGCACTCGACGATCTGCGCAACTCCGGTCGCACCGATCGGGTGTCCCTTGGCGAGCAGGCCGCCCGATGTGTTGATCGGGATCCGTCCGGTGAGGGAGGTGTCGCCCTCGAGCGACGCGACGCCTCCCTTGCCCTTGTCGAAGAAGCCGAGGTCCTCGATGTCGAGGATCTCGGTGATGGTGAAGCAGTCGTGCACCTCGGCGCAGTCGACCTGGTCGGGCTCGATCCCGGCCATCGCGTACGCACGCTCCGCAGCGAGCTGCGTGGCCTTCATCCCGGTGAAGCTCGTCTTCTCGTGCAGGTAGGGGTGATCGGTCGCGACGCCGAAGCCGGCCACGTAGACGGGCTTCTTCGTGTAGCGCTCCGCCATCTCGGCACTCACGAGGAGCACCGCGGCGGCACCGTCGGTCTGGGGGCAGCAGTCGAGGAGGTGCAGCGGCGAGCAGACGGCTGGGGACTTCAGCACGTCCTCGACGGTGATCTCGTTCTGGAAGTGCGCGTACGGGTCGAGCGCGCCGTTGTGGTGGTTCTTCACCGCGACGGAGGCGAGCATCTCGCGGGTCGTCCCGAACTCGTGCATGTGGCGGGTCGCGAACGGCGCGAAGAGCACCGGCGCCGTCTCACCACGCGTGAAGATCGGGTGTCCGGCCGCGGCTCGTGAGAGCAAACCCTCATCGGCCGACTTGTCGCGCATCTTCTCCACGCCGATGACGAGCACGACATCGTGGACGCCACTCGCAACCGCCATCGCACCGACGCGGAACGCGTCCGACCCCGAGGGACAGGCGTTCTCGATGCGCGTGCACGGGATGCCGGCGAGTCCGATCGCGGTGGGGATCGTGTTCCCGCCGATGCCTTCCTGGCCCCACAGCGTGCCGCGCTGCGTGGCGACGAACGCGGCCTCGACCTGCGTGGGCTCGAAGCCCTCGTCGACGCTGTCGACCGCGGCCGCGAACGCGCCGGCCGCCATCTGCTCGTAGCTCTGCTCGAACAGCTCGCCGAACTTGATGATCCCGGCACCGACGACGGCGACGCGGTTCCAGCTCATGCAGCAGCCTCCAGGGCGCGGACCTTGTAGCCGTAGACGGGGACGCCGCGCTCGTGCGCGTAGCGGCGGAGCACGAGCTCGACCTCGGCGCCCACGGTGATGTCGCCGCCGTCGGCGACCCGGTCTGTGACGCCCTGCAGCATCACCCGGGCGCCGTCGTCGAGGTCGACGACCGCGATCGGGAGCGGTGCGACGAACGGTGGCGGCATCGTCTGGTTGACGACGAACGTGTGGACGAAGCCGTGACGAGCGAGCGGCTCGAGGACGAACTTCGCGCTGCCGCACGAGATGCAGTGCGGGTGGATCGATGGCGGGGTGTTGATGGTGCCGCAGTCGACGCAGCGTGCGCCGAGCAGGCCGAGCATCTCGTCGGCACCGCGCACGAACTGCGCGCTCTGCGGGGGCACTCCCATCTGCACGGTCTCGCCCGACGGGACGAGCTGGCCGCGGGCCCGGAGCACCTCGGTGTAGGAGACGGGGCGACCGCCCGCGAGCACGCCCTCGATCGCGGCCGCGCCTCGGACCGGGTCCTTCACGCTGATCGTGAGGCCGGTGGTGCGCCCGCCGCCGGTCCCGACCACCGCGACGGTGCCTGCGGTGCCGAGTGCACCGACCGCACCGAGCAGTGCCGCGGCTGCACCGGTGTCGCCGAGCGCGGTGTAGACGGACGCTGAGGTGACCGTGGCCGGATCGTCTCCGCCGAGCTGCTTGTCGACGGTCGCCCCGAGGGGGCCTTCGGGTTCGGGGAGCGACCCGGCACGCACCTGGTCGTCGGTGCCTGCGAGCGACACGAGCTGCTCGCCGAGCTCGCGCATCGTGGGGAGGAAGATCTCCTCGCGGAAGAGGCGCGGGTCATACAGGTCGCGCGTGTCGGCCTCGCCGTCACCCCGGTAGCGGTCGAGGAACGGCTCGGTGCGCGTGACGCGGTCGACGATCATCGCGTTGCCACCGTGGGACACGAGCACGACGGCGGCCGCACCGGCGCCGGACCGGGCCTCGAACGGCGTGCCGTTCCCCGGGACGAGCGCGTCGGACACGACCACGACCGCCACCCGAGCGGAGCCGGCGCCGATGGCGTCGGCTGCGCTCAGGAGCGCTTCCATGCCTGCATGGGGAGAACCCGAGCAGAGCGCGCCGCCGGAACGGTGCGAGAGCCCGATCGCACGGGCGAGCACCGCGTGGCTCGGACCCTCGGCGAACGGTGGGCGGGTGGTCCCCCACCAGAGGCCGTCGACGATGTCGGTCTGGAGTCCCGAGGCGGCCAGCGCCCGGGTCGCCGCCTCGGCAGCCAGGGTGAGGACGTCTTCGTCGGGGGCGCAGACTGCTGCCTGGCCACGGCCGCCACGGCTCCAGGCCGCGCCGACATCGGCTGCATCGAGGCGCCACGACGGCGCGGCGGCTCCGACTGCGAGCAGTTGCACACCGGGATTCACGCTCCTGATGCTAGGCGGCACAGCTCTGGCCGTTCCCCTTTGCCGTGTTGGCTCGCTGACTCGCCTTGGTGGCTCGACGGTCACCGCTTCCCGGGCACGACGAAGATGCCGATGCCGTCGGGGAAGGCGAGGCCGCTCGCCATGATCTCTGGGGCCTGCGGCTCGCCGTCCTTGAAGGTGATCCGCCGGACGTGGCCGGTGCCGTCGCCGGGCCCGATCCCGTCGTCGGAGACCACGATGCCGATGTCGGCGTAGTAGATCGTCCCGTTCGGCGCGATCCCGATGCCGAGCGGGGTGCCGGTCGAGAACGGTTGCGCGCCGAGTGTCTCGCCCGCCGGGGGCTGGAGGATCGTACGGACGAACGCACCCAGGTCGTCGTACTCGTTGATCACGCCGGTGAACACGCTCGACACGTACCAGCCGTGCTTGCCACCGCCGCTCGGCGCGGGAGCCGGAACGATCGCGTTCGGCGTCGCGAGGTTGTTCGTCGTCGCGATGAAGGTGGTCCGCGGGATGTTCGTCGCCATGGGCGCGCCAGTGCTGTCAGTGCCGTCGCACCCGCCGGCGGGTGTGGCCGACGTCGGGAACGGCCCGGTGTACTTGTTCACGCCGGCGGTCGCTCCACGCGCGGAGGCGACGAGGATGTTGTCGTCGTCGTCGATGGCGATCCCGCCGGCGGTCCCGATGCCGATGTCGAGCTTGCAGGAGGGGACCTTGCCTCTTGTGCCGTTGGAGAGGGTTGTGAACCCCTTGGTGAGTGGTGGGAACCAGACGATGAGCTGACCGTCACCGTCACCCTCCGCCTGGTTGCCCACGTCACTCGTGACGATGCGCCCGTCGGACAGCTCACCGCAGCCGTAGTTCTCGGCGTTGTCGGTTGCGCCTTGGTAGGTGGGCTGCAGCTTGCCGATCTGGTGCGCCTGCAGCGAGCCGACCTTGCTGCCTTGCAGCTTGAAGATGCCCCAACCCTGGATGGGGTCGGGCTGGCCGGTGTCCTCACCCGCGATGAACGTGCGCCCGTCCTTCCCGAAGAAGCAGATCTGCGCGTTGATGTCGAACCCCTTCGGGTCCCGAGCACGAGTCGTGTAGATGTTCTGCGTCTTGAACGGAGGGTTCGGCGCGTACGCGTCGAGATCGTTTCCCTGGCCGTTGAGCACGATGAACGGTGCGGCCGTGCCGCCCGCCTTCGCGCCGCCCGGCTTCGTGGCGTCCGCCTGCTCGGTGGACGAGCCGTGAGCCGACGCGACTTCCGGGATCGCGGCGAGGGCCACGACCGCGAGCAGAACAACGAGCACGGTGCGCTTCATCGGTGTCTCCAGTTCCTGGGCCGGGTCATCGCTTCGCGAGTACGGGTGTGAGGAGCGGATCGAACGACTTGGTGACGACGAGACGGTTGATGCCCTCGGCGGGAGAGGGGAGCGCGTCGGAGTCGGTGATGGCGAGCACGGTCAGGCGGCTGTACGACGCACCAGCGCGCGGGATGGTGGTCGTCGAGCACGCACCGCGCGCGTCGAGCACGCAGAGCAGG
>JBBQFJ010000110.1:0-11863 GCA_038321755.1 Acidimicrobiia bacterium
AAGGCCGGTCTTTGACGCTGCCGCCTGACGAGGTCCGCTTGCAGCACATCCGCGACGCCGCGGAGACCGCTGCCGGCTTCGTCGCCGGCCGCACTCGCGAGGATCTCGAGTCGGACCAGATGCTCCGGTTGGCGCTGACCAAGCTCGTCGAGATCGTGGGCGAAGCCGCGAAGCAGCTCAGCACGGAGGGGCGTGCTCGATGTGCCGGCGTGGCGTGGGACGACGCGGCCCGTATGCGCGATCGACTCGTTCATCACTACTTCGACGTCGACCTCGACGTCCTCTGGGCCACCGTGACCGAGGACCTCCCCGCATTGCTCGCCGTCGTCGCGCCCGATTTCGGCACGCACCAGTGAATTTGGCAATCAGTTTGGCAATCAAACGTGGTGATACGCGCCGGACTGCGTGATACTGGCCGACAGCGAGACACGCTCTGACCTGCGGGAACGTGACTCGGGAGTACTGGGTGGACAGTCCGGGGTCCGCTGCAAAACCCTGGACGCGGGTTCGATTCCCGCCGCCGCCTCCAAGGAGCTCCCTGCTATCGCTCGAGGGCGATTCGAGGCGGCTCACCCCGTTGCTCCGGGACCCGAACAGCGTCGGCTCCCACCGCGACGCTGTTCGCGAACCCGACATCTAGCGTCGTCACAGCATCGGTGGCAACATCGATCACCAACCGCAATGTCGTCCACTGCGTCTCCGGCATCAGCGGTGGCAACGACCGCGCGGGTCGCGGGGTCGACCCGAGCGACGAGCTGCCCGTCGGTGAGCCAGAGTGCTCCCTCACCAATCGCGGCGTGCTCGGGGCTGAGTCCGAGATCGTCGATGGTCTCCACCGCCCGGCGACATCCGATCGCGCCGTGGGACCGGTAGGTTGCTCGGGTCATGGGCGTTGCACGGAGGACCGCAGCCGTCGTGGCCCTCGGGCTCATCCTCTTGGTGAGCGCTCCGGCGAGCGCCGGCGCCGGGGTGCACTCGAAGCGGCTCAAGGCCTGCTCGGTGCTGACCAACGCGGACCTCGAGCCGATCTTCGAGCGTCCCTTTCGCGTCGGGCTCGCGGACGATGCCGGCGCGTGCAACTTTCGCAAGCCAGTGCTGTTGAAGAAGGACGACATCGTCGTCTCGGTGATCCCCGAGCGCTTGGGCTCGGTGAAGGCCGCGAAGCGGTCCTTCGGCGAGAAGCTGGCGACGACGACCGAGCTCAGCGGCGCCGCGCCGGAGAGCGTGCGGGTCGGCAGCGAGGCGTTCTACACCGTGTTCATCGGGACCGACCTCCTGACGATGCGTCTCGGGCGTGACGTCGTGGAGATCCGGATCGAGAACAACGACGATGACCAGCTCGTGTACCGCGACCAGGCGATTGCGGTCGCCCAGGCGATCGCGGTGCATCTGGCCACCTCGTCATGACCGTCGTGGTGACGAGGGTTCTGGTGACGAGGGTTCTGGTGGTGATGGTCCTGGTGGCGATGGTCCTGGCGACCGCCGGCCTCGTCGCCAGGCCGGCCGAGGCCGCGGGCGCGAAGACGGCTCCCCCATCGGTCAAGGACCCGCGGCCGTGTGGTGACGCGGTTCGGAAGCACTCCGGCACCCTCCACGATCGGCCGGTGATGTTCGTGCATGGGTTCGGCGGTGGCCCGCGGAACTTCCGTGCCGAGCGTGACGGCCGACCGAGCATCCGAGACGCGGTCGGGAGCATCCGCGGGGTCGCGACGTACACGTTCGACTATTCGGCGAACTCGCTCGGCTGGGTGACGGATCCTGCGATCGGTCCTGCGCTCGCGGCTGCCATCACGTGCGTCGCCGGTCTCCACCACCAGCGAGTGGTGATCGTCGCGCATTCGATGGGAGGCCTTGCGACGCAGTTCGCGCAGGGGCAGGTCATCGACGGTCGCCCGGTTGCGACGCACGTTCGTCGGCTGATCACCATCGGGACGCCGTTCGAGGGCGCCCAGCTCCTGTCGTTCGCCTCGGGCGCCGGAGGCGCGGTCTTCAACACGATCTCCGATGCAGTGCTCGGCGCGTGCGACCGGCAGGCACGGACGCGTCGCACGCGCGACTTCTGCGGTCTGCTCGGCACGACCGAGACACCGGCGGTGCAAGCGATGATCCCCGGGTCTCCGCAGCTCGGCGCGCTGCCGGCGTGGCAACCTGGGTTCGGTCGGTTCGCCATCGCGGGAGACATCGATGTGACGATCAGCGTGTTCGGGCTCGAACAGGACTTCGGGATGGGCGACCTCGCGGTCTCGGTGGACGCCGCCATCGCGGGAGCGAGTCGGCACGCCGCGCCGTTCGTCGTCGGGTGCAGCTCATCACTGTTGGATCTCGTCTCTGCGATCGATGACTCGCCGTGCGCACACACCAACGAGCTGGCGAACCGACGGGTCGAACGGCGGGTGAGCGAGCTGGTCCGCTCGGTGGTCAGGAAGCCCGCGGGGAGCTGACGCCCTCCCACGCCGCGACGACCTCGTCGCTGGTGAGTCGGGTGGCCAGCGGAGCAAGCGTGTGCTCGATCACGGCGTCGGCGTACTCACGCGGCACGCCCGCGACCGCGTCCGTCACGAGCACCACTCCGTATCCCCGGTCGACGGCGCCCATGACCATGCCCGTGATGCCGATGTTCACCGACACCCCGGTCGCGACGATCGTGCGCACGCCGAGGTTCCTGAGGATCTGGTCGAGGTCGGTGCCCGGGAAGGGTGTGAGCCCATGGGTTCGCGACGCGATGAGGTCCGAGGGCTCTGGGCCGAGCTCGGCCACGACCGCAGCCTCGGGGCTCCCGATCACCAGCTGCGGATGACCCTTGGCGATCATCCGCAGCATGGGCGAGTTGTCGCTCGATCCGGCACGGTCCGGGCGGAAGTGCGCCGTGCAGTGCACGACCCTCGCGCCTGCGGCACGCGCGGCACCGACGACGCGGGCTGCATGGGCGATGACACCCAACGCCGCCACCTCGTCGGCAAGGGTGCGGATCGTCGCAGCATCACCGACGACACCGCGCTGGAGCTCCATCGTGAGCACCGCGGTGTGCGTCGGGTCGAGCAGCTCGGTGAGGTCGACGGCCACGCCAGGGACGTTAGGGCACTCAGCGGCTGGCGTAGCCGACGCGCACCGAGCGCTCGGCCCGGGCGACCCCACCGACCTGTCGACGCCGGGGCTCCGGACCGCTGCCGTCAGGGCGGATGAACTCGGGCGTCAGCTCGTAGGTCTCGAGGAGGCGCCGCACCGCGATCCGGATCGCCGAGATCGAGAAGCGGGCCGCCGGGCAGGCGTGCGATCCGTGACCGAACGTGCTCACGAGCTCCTTCGTCGCGACCGGGATGTCCGGATCGAGTCGTCGACCGACGTAGTGATCCGGATCGAACGCCTCGAGGCCGGGAGCTGCCGTCGCGTTCGTGACGGAGAGCATGGTGGTGACGAAGGTCCCCGGGCCGAGCTCGTACGTCTGGGTGCCGTCGTCCATCTCCACGGGTGTGAGCACCTCGCGCAACGTGATGGAGCGCTGCGCGAGACGGATGGCTTCGCTTGCGCACCGCTCGAGGAGGTCGTCATCGCCCGCGAGGATCCGGTCCGCGAGCGCCGGGTGCTCGAGCACGCGCACGAGTGTCCACGCGAGCGCGGCGTAGAGGTTCGACTGAGCACCGACGTGCAACATGATGACATCGCGCGCCGCGCCGACCAGCTGCTCATCGGGTGGTAGGTCGTCGTACGACGCGACGAGCTGCTCGAGGAAATCGTGCTCCGCTCGACCCTCACGTTGCCGCGCCTGCCAGATCTCCGCGACGATCGCCTCGATGCCGTGCATCGCTCGGCGTTCGCGAGCACGGCGGGTCGCCCACGTGACGAAGCCCTGGGCTGGCTTCACGAACGCCTGGCTCGAGTCGATGCGGTCGAACAGGGGGACCAGCCGATCGAAGTAGCGCGGCGATGCTGCCTCGACCCCGGCCCACGATCCGAACCCGAGGCGGTGTCCGAGGCGGCGGCACTCGTCGAACACGTCGAAGCGACCCGAGGCGCCGAGCTCGTCCAGCTCGAGCGACACGGCGTCGTCGAGGGTTCGCAGGTAGCCCTCCACCTTCTGGGCACCGAAGAGGTGGTGCGGGCTGTTCCGCCGTCCGGCGAGGAGCTCCGGCGGGAGCTTGAAGCCGATGAGCCGATAGGTCGCGAGCCCGAAGCTGGCCTCCCGCTCCGGCAGCTCGTAGAGCCGGCGCACGCCCTCCGGCGAGAACACGCAGAAGAGCCGGAAGCCGAACGCATCGACCACGAAGGTGTCACCGTGGCGGCGCCGCGCCCGGGCCAGGAAGCTCGTGGGGTCCCGGAGCAGCCCCAGCCCGGCGTCGACCCAGGGGACCGAGCCGTCGACAGTGGGCGGCATCGGCGCGACGGTGGCCTCGGCTGCGTGACGCATACGACGAAGACTCGCGCGAAGTTGACAGGGGTGTCAGGGAACAGCCACGCTGCCGAAACGCACGAGCCCACACCGGGACGACCCGGCCGGGACTCACCGAGAGGAACTTGCACGATGGGCGAGCAGAAGCTGTTCTTCGACGACGTCGACCAGGGTGACAGCGCTCCCGAGTTCACCCAGGAGCTCGGCCGGACCGACCTCGTCATGTACGCCGGCGCATCGGGTGACTTCAACCCGATGCACCATGACGAGGTTGCCGCGAAGGACGCCGGGCTCCCCAGCGTCTTCGGCCACGGCATGTTCACGATGGGTCTGCTCGGCAAGGCCATCACCGACTACGTCGGCGTCGGCAACCTCAAGACCTACAAGGTGCGATTCACCAAGCAGACGTGGCCCGGCGAGCAGCTCACGACGCACGTCACCGTCGCCAAGAAGTACGAGGAGGGCGGCGAACACCTCGTCGACCTCGAGTGCGAGGTCGTGAACCAGAACGGCGAACCCAAGGTCTCGGGCCTCGCCGTCGCCGCGCTCCCGGCCCGCTGAGCGAGCCGGACACGGCTGGCGTGCGCTTCGATCTCCCGGCTCCCGAGGCCGAGACCTGGCCGTTCTGGAACGCGGCGCGTGAGCGGCGACTCCTCGTCAAACGGTGTTCCACCTGCGGTGTCGCCCACTTCTATCCCCGTCCGTTCTGTCCGACCTGCTGGGGCGAGGACGTCGAGTGGGAAGAGGCGAGTGGCGCAGCGACGCTGTACACGTACTCGACCATCCACGTGAACGACCTCCCGCCCTTCCCGGACCGCGTGCCGTACGTGGCTGCGATCGTCGAGCTCGCCGAGGGTCCCCGGATGATGACGAACGTCGTCGACTGCGCCCCCGAAGCGCTCGCGGTCGGCATGGCGCTGCAGGTCACCTACCGCGACCTCGACAACGAGTTCACCATCCCGGTGTTCGCGCCTGCATGATGTGCGCATGAGTCCCGACGAGCACGATCAGGCCGGCCCCGATCAGGCCGGTGAGGGCTGGAGCTTTCCCTGGGAGCAGCCGGTCCACGAGCTGTTCCCCGCGCTGCACGAGGCACAGAGCGCGTGGATGAGCCAGATCGACTCGTTGCCCGCACCTGATCGCAAGACGCACGAGCTGATCCGTCTCGCGTGCCTGGTGATCGTGCGCAACGGCGACGGTGTGGCGCGCCACGCAAGCCTGGCCCGCGAGGTCGGTGCCTCGTGGGACGAGGTGATCGGCTCGATCATGCTGACAGCCCCGAGCTTCGGGCTCCTGCCCGCCGCGGAAGCGGTCCCGCACGCGCGACGCGGCTTCGCTGCCGCCGTCGCACCCGACGATGACCCGGATGATGACCCGGATGATGATGAGGATGAGGACGACGATGGCGACGACTGAGGTTCCGTTCCGGATCCTGCCGCGGGTCACCGCGCGGAACGAGCACTACTGGCGGGGTGGGCGCGACGGCGAGCTGCGTTTCCAGCAGTGCAACTCGTGCAAGTACTTCATCCATCCGCCCGGGGTGCTGTGCCCGAAGTGCCACTCCAAGGACCTCATCGTGACGGCGATCTCCGGTCTCGGCACCGTGCTGACGTTCTCGATCAACTACCAACCGTGGATGCCGGGGCTCGAGCCACCGTTCGTGCTCGCGGTGGTGCAGTTCCCGGAGCAGGACGACCTGCGCGTCACGACGAACATCGTGAACTGCGCGCCGGAGGACGTGACGTTCGGCATGCCGGTCCAGGTGCTGTTCGAGGCCCACGTCGAGGACGAGGTCTGGATCCCCGTGTTCGAGCCGGTGAAGGGCTGATTGTCGTGACGGAAGCTACCGATCTCCTGGGGGAACGGCGCGCGCTGATCAGCGGTGCGGGTCAGTCCGACGTCGGTCGACGCCTGCACCGCGACCCGCTGGAGCTCACGCTCGACGCGTGCCTCGCCGCGATCGAGGACGCCGGGCTCACGACCGCCGACATCGACGGCATCGCCACCTACCCCGGTGGCATGGACTCGCCGATCGGGTTCTCGGGTGCGGGGGTCACCGACGTCCACGACGCGCTCCGCCTGAACCTGAACTGGTGGACGGGCGCTCTCGAGCTCCCGTCGCAGCTCGGCGCCGTGATCAACGCCTGTCTCGCCGTGTCGGCGGGCCTCGCAACCCATGTGCTGTGCTTCCGCAGCGTCTTCGAGGGAAGTGCGCAGGGTGACGGTGGCCGCGCCGCGGCGATGCCGGGCGGGGGTGGCGGGGGTTCGAGCTACCGCGCAGGCGGGTTCATGGAATGGTTGCTGCCGTACTCGGCACCGTCGGCCGCGACCTGGATCGCGATGATGTGCAACCTCCACTTCCACGAGTACGGCACGACGCGCGAGCAGCTCGCGCAGATCGCGCTCAATGCGCGCAAGAATGCCGCGCTCAACCCGAAGGGGATCTACCGCGATCCCATGTCGATGGACGACTACCTCAACGCTCGGATGATCTCGTCGCCGTTCTGTCTCTTCGACTGCGACGTCCCGTGCGATGGTGGAACCGCGGTGATCGTGTCGCGGGCCGACACGGCGCCCGACCTCCGCAAGCCGCCCATCCAGGTCGAGGCGATCGGCACCGCCCTCCACGGTCGTCCGTCGTGGGACCAGTGGGAGCCCCTCACGACGATGGCCGTGCGGGACGCCGGGGAGCAGCTGTGGAGTCGCACCGACCTCAAGCCGTCGGACGTGCAGCTCGCTGAGATGTACGACGGGTTCTCGTTCATCACGATGTGCTGGCTCGAGGCGATGAAGTTCTGTGGCGTCGGTGAGTCGGGTCCGTTCGTCGAGGGCGGCCAGCGGATCGCGCTCGATGGTGAGCTCCCGCTCAACACCAACGGTGGGCAGCTCTCGTCGGGGCGACTCCACGGGTTCGGGTTCATTCACGAGGCCTGCGTCCAGCTCTGGGGCGAGGCCGGCGATCGTCAGGTGCCCGGCGACCCCGAGGTCGGCGTCGCGTGCGCAGGCGGTGGTCCGATGGCTGGTGCGCTCCTGCTCACCCAGCACCGGTAGGTTCCGGCGGTGCAACTTCGCTACGGAGCAGCCGAGGAAGCGTTCCGCGCCGAGCTCGAGGCGTGGCTCGACGAGCAGGCGCCGCCGCGAGAAGTCCTCGAGACGCCGCGCCAGTCCAGCGCGGACCTGCCCGACTGGGCGCGCGACTGGCAGCGCAAGGAGTTCGACGCCGGCTGGCTCGTCCCCGGCTGGCCGCCCGAGCTCGGTGGGCGAAACGCGAGCGCGTCGGAGCAGATGATCTACTTCGAGGTGATGAAGCAGCGCGAGATCCCGCGCAGCCTCAACCCGCAGGGCCTCGGCATCATCGCGCCGTCGCTGCGCGACGCGGGCACGCCCGAGCAGCAGGAGCGGTGGTTGCTCCCCACACTTCGCGCCGAGGTGGCGTGGTGCCTCGGCATGAGCGAGCCCGGTGCCGGCAGCGACCTCGCGAGCCTCAAGACGCGCGCCGTGGCCGACGGCGACAGCTTCATCGTCAACGGGCAGAAGGTCTGGACGTCGGGCGCGCACCACGCCGACTGGTGCATGTGCTTCGTCCGCACCGACCCCGACGTCCCGAAGCACAAGGGCATCAGCGTCTTCATCATCGACATGCAGTCGCCCGGCGTGGAAGCGCGACCGTTCCCGGAGCTCACCGAGCAGGATTACGAGGACTTCAACGAGGTGTTCTTCACTGACGTCGTCGTTCCGAAGGAGAATTTGCTCGGAGAGCTGAACCAGGGCTGGGCGCTCACGCAGGTGTCCCTCGGGCACGAGCGCGCCATGCTCTGGATCGACTACGCGTACGACGTGCAGCGCGCGCTCGATGCGCTCGTAGAGCTCGGCAAGGAGCCGGGCGCCGATGGTCGACTGCTCCGTGACGATGCGCGGTTCCGTGACGAGGTCGCGTCGTTCCACGTCGATGCCCAGGCGCTGATGCTCATGGGGTACCGCGGATTCTCGAAGTTCATGCGCGGGAAGGCTGCACCCGAGCACTCGCTCCTGAAGCTCTACGGCAGCGAGACGTTGCAGCGGCTCTTGCTCTTCGGTGCCGAGTCCGAAGGCGTCGCGGCGCTCGATACGGAGAACGACGGCCCGCGCATGTGGCGCCGAGGGTCCTGGATCACCCAGTACTTCCGCTCGTTCTCGGGCACGATCCCCGGCGGCACGAGCGAGATCCAGCGCAACATCATCGCCGAGCGGGTGCTGGGCCTGCCCCGCGCCTGAGAGCACGGGAGGGCACCACCGTGACCGAACGTCAACTCAGCGACGCCGACATCGCGAAGATGCGGACGCCACTGTGGGAGCAGGCCAAGACCGCGCTGCACGCCGGCGACGTCGAAGGCGCGAGCGCGCTCATCGATCGTGCCGTGCAGCAGTGGTCCGGGCTCAAGGACTACTCGATCAACTGGATCACGTCGCTGCTCACGTTCATCAGCGACGAGCTGGGCGAGGAAGCAGTCGAGCGCGCGCTCCGCAAGACGGGCGACGAGTTCGTGAAGCCGCGACGCGACACCGGCACCGAGTGGGGTTCGCTGCCGGCATCCGCACGGGCGAAGGTGATCGCCCGGGCGATGTTGGGGAACATGGGCGAGGTCGACGTGGAGGAGGACGACGAGAAGATCGTCCTCTCCTTCAAGTGTGGGAGTGGTGGCAAGCTCATCGACGACGGGCGCTACGACGGCGATGACGCGTACCGCGTGCTCGCAGAGCGCTCCGGTCAGACGTTCATGCGGGACTCGCTGTGGGTGTACTGCGCGCACTGCTCGGTGAACAACGAGATCCAACCCGTCGAATGGGGCGGGACACCCACGAGCGTCGAGTACCCACCCGAGCGGCCCGGTGAGCGCTGCGTGCACCACCTCTACAAAGACGTGGCCGACATCCCGGACGAGGCGTACCGCCGCATCGGGAAGGAACGTCCCTCCGCGTGACGGCTTCAGGGTGACGCGTCGCGAGCGCGTCGTCGAGACGGCGGCGGTCGTGGGGGGCTCGCTGGTCGCCGCGATCGCGTTCACGTGGCCGCTCGTCCTGCACCTGCAGACTCGCGCGCGTGATCTGATCGACACGCTGTTCCAGGCGTGGACGATCGACTGGGTGCAGCACGCCCTCGAGTCGGGGAAGAACGTCTACGACGCCAACACGTTCGCGCCCGAGCACACGACCCTTGCATTCTCCGACACCCTCTTCGGCGTCGCGATCCCGACGCTGCCACTCCGGTGGCTGGGGATGACGCCGATCGGTGTGCTCAACGTCACCCTGATCCTGGGCTTCGCGCTCTCGGCGGCTGCCGGGTACCTGTTCGTCCGACTCGTCACCGGATCGCGCGTCGCGGGCGTGGTTGCCGGAGCGGTGTACGCCTTCGGTCCGTTCGGAGCGTTGGCGACCCGTCACGTGCACGTGGCCGTCCGCCCGGGCGTCCCCCTCGCTGCCGCGACGGCATGGTGGCTGGCAGATCGCGCGAAGAGCAACGGTCGCCTGTGGGCGCCGGTCGTCGTGCTCATCGCGATCGTCAGCTGGCAGGCGAGCGTGTCCTTCTATCCGGCGACCTACGCGATGGTCGCGGCCGCGCTGGTACTGCTCGTGCGATTGCGATCGCTCGGAAAGCGGGGTGTGCTCGCGGGGCTGCTCGCCCTCGCGGGTGCCGGGCTCTGCCTGGTGCTGCTGGCGATCCCGAACCTCCAGGTCGCGGCGCGAGATCCGCACTACCAGTTCTCGCTGGAGAGCTTCGGGCCGCTCGGCGCCAACTTCGGTCGTGTCGACGGCTCCGTGATCTGGGGCAACCTCCTCGGGCTCGGTCCGAGCGACTCCCCGCGCATTCCGACCTTCCCGGGTCTCGTTGCGCTCGCCCTGGCGCTGATCGGCGCGGTGCACGCCTGGCGGGCCGGCAGCGCGAAGCGAACCCAGGCGATCACCGGTCTCGCCCTCACCGGTGTCGGCGGGGTGCTTGCCATCGGCACATCCGCCACCGGTTGGCGGCAGTACTCGCCCTACCGCGTCCTCTACGAGCTCGTCCCACCCTTCGACGCCCTCCGAGCGACCGGCCGCGCCTGGATGATCGGCCTCTGCGGGCTCGGACTCCTCGCGGGCCTGGGTGCGATCGCGATCGCCGGCTGGCTGCGCACGCGGGTACCGGGACGGAGTCTGGCGATCGCCGCGGTCGTGTCGGTGGTCCTCGTCGGGCTGATCATGCTCGAGGGGTTCGATCCGTGGTCCGACAAGCCCAGTGTGGCGATCGCTCCGGTCGACGTCGAGCTCGCCCGACGTCCCGACCCCGGCGGTGTCGTGTACCTCCCGATGAACCCGTCCGACCAGCTCGACGCTTCCTACTTCGGTCAACCGGCGAACCTCTACGGCTCGACCGCACACCATCGGGTGATGCCGAACGGTTACGCGGGCTACCTGCCGCCGTCGTACCTGCACAACTCCAAGACGCTCCGCGCGCTCCCCGGACCGGCGGCGATCGCACGGCTCCGGAAGCTCGGCGTCCGCTACGTCGTGGTGCACCCGGGAGTCACGGGCACGCCGTGGGCCGAGCTCCTCGATCCGGCGGCCGCGGCGCCGCTGGAGCTCGTCGGCCACTTCGGCGACGATCTGCTCTATCGGGTTCCCGCTGCCTGATTCGGACACCTGATTCGGACACCTGATTCGGACACCTGATTCGGCCAGGTGAGGGATCAGTCGATGGCGACGTGGGCGAGCTCCTCGAGCTGGTCGACGCTCCCACCCCCAGTGGCTTGCAACGTGAGGAGCCGCTTGTAGAAGAGGTGGATGTCGTGCTCCCAGGTGAAGCCGATCCCGCCGTGCACCTGGACCGCGGACGCGCCGACGGCATAGAGGTCGTCGGTCGCGAACGCGAGGGCGATCGTCGCCGCGCGATGACGTTCCGCGGGTGGTGCATCGTCGTTGGCCCAACACGCGTAGTACCCGGCGGCGCGGGCGAGCTCGACGGCGCGCAGCATGTCTGCGCAGAGGTGCTGGACTGCTTGGAACGATCCGATCGGAGCATCGAACTGTCGCCGTTCGGTCGCGTACGCGACCGTGATCTCGAGCGCGCGCTCTGCGGTGCCGACGCCCTCGACGACCGCGGCAATCCCCGTGCGGTCGGCGCTGGCAGCAAGCGCGTCGGTCGCGTGACCCCCGACCCGTCGGGACACTGCCCCCGAGAGCTCGACGCGGCTCTCCTTGCGGGTGCCGTCGATCGTGGCCGTCGGCTCGACGGTCACGCCCGGGTCGTCGACGTCGACGACGAACACTCCCAGCTCACCTTCGTGGTCACGCGCGCTCACGAGCAGGACGGTCGCATCGCCGGCCCCCGGAACGTGCACCTTCTCGCCGTCGAGGAGCCACCCGCGCCTGTCCTGGTGCGCGTCTGGGTGGGCGTCTTGGTGCGCGTCGGGGCGGGCGGTCGTCGCGGGATCGTTCCAGGTGGCCCGGTGACCGGGCTCG
>JBBQFJ010000111.1:0-11821 GCA_038321755.1 Acidimicrobiia bacterium
CCGGTCGAGCCCGACGACGACGGTGAGGACCGCAACAAGCTCTGGTTGATCGCCGGCGGCGTTCTGGCCCTCGGACTGATCGTCGGTGTGATCATCGCCCTGCTCGCCAGCGGGGGCGGCGATGGCGGCACCGACACCTCGACGACGAGCAGCTCGAGCTCGACGACCAGCTCGAGCAGCACGACCTCGTCGTCCTCGACCTCGACGACGGCGGCCACGACGCCAGCGGGTCCCCAGATCAACCAGTTCACGGTGAGCCAGAACCCCGTGAGCTGCCCGGGGACGTCCAACGTCGTGCTCACCTGGGCGACGCAGAACGCCCAGAGCGTCACCGTGGCGATCGACAACCCGAACGGGTCCTACGGCACGTACGGCCCCTCCGGGCAACAGCAGGTGCCCTTCGCCTGCGGTGGCGGCCCGAACCCGACCCAGCACACCTACTACCTGACCGCGAACGGCCCGAACAACCAGAAGACGACCAAGCAGATCCAGGTGACCGGCAACTTCCCGCCCGCCACCAGCACCACGGCGACGACGTAACTGATCCGGCATCTCGTTGATTCGACAGCCTGGGGTTACCGACTGGTAACATAGCGGGATCGACCGGTCGGTCCGTGGCGGACCGGCCCCCGCTCCCCCCAGGAGGCAGCCGTGGCCGACTTCTCGCTCGAGCTCAACGAAGACCAGCTCCAGATCCAGAAGTGGGTCCACGACTTCGCGGAGAACGTCATCCGTCCCGCGGCCCACGAGTGGGACGAGCGCGAAGAGACGCCGTGGCCCATCATCGAGGAGGCAGCCAAGGTCGGCCTGTACTCCCTCGAGTTCTTCGCCAACGCGACCGCCGATCCCGCGGGGCTGATGCTCGCCCTCGCCCTCGAAGAGCTCGCCTGGGGCGATGCCGGCATCGGGCTCGCCATCGTCGGGAGCACGCTCGCCGTCACCGGGATCATGGCCAACGGCACGCCCGAGCAGTGGGGCGAGTGGCTGCCGCAGTGCTTCGGTACCCCGGAGAAGATCGCGCTCGGTGCGTTCGCCGTCAGTGAGCCCGACGCGGGGAGCGACGTCAGCAACCTCCGCACCCGCGCGGTCTACGACGAGGCCAAGGACGAGTGGGTGATCAACGGCACGAAGACGTGGATCACGAACGGTGGCATCGCCGACGTGCACGTCGTCGTCGCCGCAGTCGAGCCCGAGCTCAAGGCGCGCGGTCAGGCCAGCTTCGTCATCGGGCCGAACACGCCCGGACTCAGTCAGGGACAGAAGTTCAAGAAGCACGGCATCCGCGCGAGCCACACCGCCGAGGTGATCCTCGACGACGTCCGCATTCCCGGCTCGCAGCTGCTCGGTGGCAAGGAGAAGCTCGACGCTCGTCTCGCTCGAGTGCGCGAAGGCAAGTCCACGAAGACGCAGGCTGCCATGGCGACCTTCGAGGCGAGCCGTCCGCTCGTCGGCGCGCAGGCGCTGGGCATCGCGCGCGCGGCGTACGAGTACGCGCTCGACTATGCGAAGGAGCGCAAGGCGTTCGGCAGGGCGATCATCGAGAACCAGGGCATCGCGTTCAAGCTTGCCGACATGCACATGGAGATCGACGCGGCTCGCCTCCTCGTGTGGCGCGCGTGCTGGATGGCGGCCAACAAGAAGCCGTTCACTGCGGGCGAGGGCTCGATGAGCAAGCTCAAGGCGGGCGAGGTCGCAGTGAAGGTCACCGAGGAAGCGATCCAGATCCTCGGTGGCTATGGCTACACGCGTGAGTACCCGGTCGAGCGTTGGCACCGCGACTCGAAGATCTACACGATCTTCGAGGGCACCTCGGAGATCCAGCGCCTGGTGATCGCCCGTGCGATCTCGGGCGTCCACATCTCCTAGTCCTCACTCCAACGGGCCTCACTCCAGGGGCACGATTCGAACCTCGGCGTCACGCAACGCCGCGAGGACACGGTTCTCGCGCGCCGCGTCGAGTGGGTAGAAGAGGATCTTGTCGAAGGGGTACCAGAGCCCCACCCATGCGAGCACCCAGCCGAGGATGTCGACGACCGCGCGCACGGCGTCGTCGATGTCGCCGATCTTGGTGGCCCCGGCGGTGATCGCGAGGCCGAGCATCGTGACGGGCAGGCCGATGGCGAACGAGCGAAACCCGGCCCGGACCGTCGCGACCTGGGTGCAGTCGTTGTGGCGGATCCGTTCTTCGCAGACGCGTCGCAGGGTCACGGTCATCCTTTCGGCGAGCCCGTCGGCGATCTCCTCGGCGGGGAGCGCGACCTCGAACCGGGGTGGAGTGCCTCGATCCGGGTGCGCCGTGAGCTCGGTGATGCACCGCTCGATGCCGGGGCTGTACCCGCCGATGCTCGAGCCGAGCTCTACGGTCGGCTGCTCGAACATCTCGATGGCCCGGGCGAGCTCGACGCGCACGATGGGGTGACGGGACTCCGTGGTGGCATCAGGCATGCCGCGGTGGTACCAGAACCCGTATCGCGAACGCGGGATCCCACCGCTGACCGGATCCCGCGGGCGAGCGGGCGGGCACTAGGGTCAGGCGGAATCCTGGCGACCCTGCGCCGGGGTCATCGAGAGGCGGATCCATGCGCACGACCGCGAGATCGCGACTGCTCCAGGTTCCCCTCGTCATCGCGTTCGGCGCGGCAGCCCTCGTCCTCACGGGCGGATCGGCCGGCGCAGCGCCCGTCCAAGTGGTCTTCCAGGTCACCGGGACGACCGCGAGCTACGTCGTCCCTGCGTGCGTCTCCGAGGTCACGATCGATGCCACCGGTGGTGGCGGCGGCGTAAGCGGATTCGCGGGCAACCCCGGCGGCGGTGGGCGTGCGCTCGTGACGATTCCGGTGACCCCGGGCGAGACGCTCGACGTCATCGTCGGTGGTGTCGGCGCTACCGCGACGTCGAGCGCGGCCGCCCCCGGTGGCTTCAACGGCGGTGGCGCCGGCGGACAGTTCGGCAACTCCGGCGGCCTCGGCGGCGGTGGCGGCGGTGGCGCCTCCGTGGTGGCCCGTGCGTCCACGCCGATCGTGATCGCGGCGGGTGGCGGCGGGACCGCGGGTTCGGCCGGCGGCGACGGTGGCGAGACGGGCAACGACGGCGTCCCGCCCGCGGCTGTGAACCAGAGCGGTGGTGGCGGCAAGTCCGGTGGGAACGGTGGCGCGGCGGGCGCCGGTGGTACCGGAACCTCCAACGGCACCGCAGGGACTGCGGGCACCGCATTGCAAGGTGGCAACGGGGGCACCGGCGGTGGGCTCCCGGATCCGGCGGGTCTCGGCGGCGGTGGCGGTGGCGGAGGCCTGGTCGGTGGTGGCGGCGGCGGTGGTGGCGGTGCCATCGCGAACAACGGTGGCTCGGCGGGCGGTGGTGGCGGTGGCTCGAGTCTCGGTCCCGCAGGCACCGTGTTCGCGACCGGGGTGCAGGACGCCAACGGCGTGGTGACCATCACCTCCGACGCCGGCGCTGGCTGTGCGCCCCAGGCACTGGTGATCGACCCTCGCTTCGCCGGCTGACCCGACGTCCTGACTCGTCGGCAGGTCTGACGGTCCGACCCGTGCCGTGATCGCTCCCTCCTCGCGCGCGCTCGGCGGCGCGCTCGCCGTCATGCTCACGATCGGGCTGATGACAGCGCGCGCCGACGCGCAGGACGCGGTGCCGGTCGGGTACACGTCAGCTGGGGCGGGCGTCACCGCGAACCTCCTGCCACTGGACGTGTCGAACGGGATCGCCGGCACGTGGCGGCTCCGGCTCGCATTCACGTGCCACGGCCAGCATGTGACGGGCTCGACGGTCGTGCACGTTGACTCCGGGGGCCGGTTCGAGACTCGGACCGACGGCTTCATCACCGAGGCTGACTACGGGTCGGAGACGGACACGACGATCAAGGGCCGACTGCGGTCGGACGCAGCGAGTGGCACGATCGATTCGTACGCCCGCGCCTATGACAATGCCGGCACCACCGCCGAGTGCACGCGCGACGGGATCGCGTGGCAGGCGGCGTCCACACCCCGGCCCGATCTGGCGCGCGTCGTGCAGTACGTGCCCGCGCCCGGTGCGGAGGTGATGGCGGCGTCGGACGACGCGGTGTTCTTCGGGAAGGACGACGGCAACAGCGCAGGTGAGGTGTGGCGCGTCGACTGGGCGGGCCGCACGGTGTGGGAGCGCCACGGTGGCGTCGTCACGGACCTCCTGGTCGACGGCGATCGCCTCTGGATCGCCGACGCCGGCCGTGGCGCGCTCGTCGCCCTTGACCTCGCGACGGGGAAGCACCTCGGCTCGACCAAGGTCGCTCCCGCCCGCTACGACGGCATCTCCACCACCGCACCGCTCGCCTTGACCGCCGATGCCGTGCTGGTGGCCACGAGCAATGGCGTCGTCCGAGTGGATCGGAGGTCCGGCGCGGTGCTGTCGCGGATCGGGAGCGGCACGATGGTGACGGTTGCCGCAGGCGGGAGGGGCGTCTTCGCCGTCCAGACCGACGTCGACAGTGAGGGCCGGTACACCGACGCACGTCTCCTCCGTCTCGACGAAGCGACCGGTGACGTGCTCGCGACGCGACCACTCTCGACGTCCTTCGGCGCGCTCGTGGTCCTCGATGACGCAGTCGCAGTGGCCGCGACGCAGTCCGTCATCGAGCTGCTCGATCCGGTCACGCTCGAGCCGAGCGTCGCGTCGAGCGTGAAGAGCGATGGTGGCATCGTGGCCGAGGCTCCGGGCCTGTGGGTGACGACGAGTGGTGCGGTCCGAGTGCTCGACGCAACCGGCGCGCCGGTGGCGCGCATCCGGGGCATCACCGGATCGCTCACGACCGCGCCCGGTATCGTGTGGGTACTGGACGACGCGTCGTCGGGCGCGATCGGTCTCCGCGCCGGCTGAGCTCAGGCCGGGTAGATCCGTACGTCGGTGGCCTTGATGACGCTCCAGAGCCTCGAGCCGGGCTCGACCTCGAGATCCCGGGACGCGGCGGTCGTGATCTCGGCGACGACGGGGACCGCGCCGTCGAGGCGAACCCGGACCCGATCCGCGAGGGCGTCCAGATCGGTGACGGTGCCTTGCCACCGATTGCGAGGGCTGCCGTGTGGTTCGTGGCTGAAGAGTGCGACGGACCGAGGGTTGACCGCGGCGAACACGTCGCCGGTGAGGTGGGTGTCGCCCGTCTCGAGGGTGACGCCGTTCGCGAGCGAGATCGATCCACGGATGGCGTCGCCACGGTAGAGGTTGAGTCCGACGAGCTGGGCCACGTACTCGGACCGCGGGTGCGCACTGACCTCGCTCACCGTGCCGGTCTGCGAGACCCGCCCGTCCTCGACGACGACGAGTCGATCGGCGAGCGTCGCCGCGTCGACCGGGTCGTGCGTCACGAGGATGCGAACGCCCTCGAACTCAGCGAGGTGTTGGCGCAGCTCACGTCGGATGTCGGCGCGCGTGCCGGCGTCGAGGGCCGCGAGCGGCTCGTCGAGCAGGAGCAGCCGTGGCTTGGTGGCGAGCGCGCGGGCGAGCGCAACCCGCTGCGCCTGGCCGCCGGAGAGGCTGCGCGGCTTTCTGTCCGCGTGATCGGCGAGCCCGACGCGTTCGAGCCACTCGTCGGCACGGCGACGTGCGTCGCGCTTGGAGACCCCCTGGTTGCGAAGGCCGAACGCGACGTTGTCGCGCGCGGTCAGGTAGGGGAAGAGGAGGTAGTCCTGGAAGACGACACCGATCGGTCGTCGTTCGGGGACGACATACGTGTTCGTTGCCGGGTCGTCGAGCATCGTGCCGTCGAGGTCGATCCGCCCGCGGCCCAGCCGGAGCAGGCCGGCGAGGATCCGCAAGATGGTGGTCTTCCCCGCGCCGTTCGGTCCGATGACGGCGACGACCTCTTCGTCGGATGCGCGCAGGTCGACATCGAGGTCGAGATCGCCGAGCTGGGTGCGGAGGCGCGCGTCGAGGGTCATGCGGTGGCGGACGGGAACCAGCGGTCGCGGAGCATGACGAGCACGACGATCGAGATCGCGACGAGCACCAGGCTCAGCGCGATCGCGCTCTCGGGGTTCGACTCGAGTGCGAGGTACACCGCGAGCGGCATGGTCTGGGTGCGCCCTTCGATGTTGCCCGCGAACGTGATGGTCGCCCCGAACTCGCCGAGGGCTCGTGCCCACGAGAGCGCCGCACCGGCGACGAGCGCGGGTGCGATCAACGGGAGCGTGACCCGCCGGAACGTCGTCCACTGGCCGGCGCCGAGCGTCGCCGCGGCGTCCTCGTAGCGAGTGTCGACCGAGCGGAGTCCGGCCTCGACCGTGATGACGAGGAACGGCATCGCGACGAACGTCTCCGCGAGGATCGCGCCCGACGTGTTGAACGTGAACTGGATCCCGAACCAGTCGTAGAGCTGCTCACCGACGAGCCCCGATCGGCCGAACGCGAACAGGAGCGCCACACCTCCGACGACCGGTGGCACGATCATCGGCAGCAGCACCAAGGCGCGCACCAACGGACGTCCGACGAAGTCGACGCGAGCGAGGAGCCATGCCAGCGGGACGCCGAGGACGATCGAAAGGCCTGTGGCCCAGAGCGAGCACACCAGCGACAGGCGCAGTGCATCGCGCGACTGCTCGGTCGTCAGGTCGTCCCAGATCTGGGACCAGGGCGTGCGTTGGAGGAGGCCGAGCAGGGGGAGCGCGAAGAACGCGACCGCGATCGAGGCGACGAGCACGACGAGGATCGGAGCGCGTCGCCGCCCCGGTCGCGGAGGCGAGCTCACCACTCCCGGCGCCTGGGCCGTCACGGGGCGAGAAAGCCGTACTGCTCGAGGACCTTCTCACCAGCAGGAGACGCAACGTACTTGGCAAACGCCTTCGCGGTCGTCGGGTTCGCTGCGGCGGCCAGCGGTGCGATCGGGTAGATCGCGACCTGGTTCTGTGCGTCCGGGATCTTCACGCCGGCGACGGCCTTGCCTGCGCCCTTGACGTCGGTCACGTAGACGACCGCTGCGTCGGCATCGCCGGCGGAGAGGGCGGTGAGCGTGGCGGTGGCGTTCGCCGCCCGAGTGATGTGATCGGCCGGGATGGTCACGCCAGCGGCGTCGAGGGCCGCGTCGGCGTAGTTGCCGCACGGCACCGCCGCGGCGCAGAGCGCCACGACGCCCGCGCGGGCGAGGTCGGCGAGCGACTTGATCTTCGCTGGGTTTCCCGGCTTCACCGCGATCTCGAGCTTGTTCCTCGCGAAGTCGATGGGCTTCGCGGTCACATGCCCGTCGTCGACCAGCTTGGTCATGTTCGCTTCGTCGGCGGACGCGAACACGTCGACCGGCGCGCCGCTCTGGATCTGGAGCACCAGTGCGGAGGACGCATCAGCGTTGAGGGTGACGTCGGTCCCCGGGTACTTCTTCTCGAACCGGCTGGCGATCTGGCCGAACGCAGCGGTGAGCGATGCCGCCGCCGCGACCGTGATCTCGCCGGTCGGCGTGGCGGCGGTTGGCGTGGACGCGGAAGCGGCCGGGCTCGCGTCGGTCGCAGCGGGGACGGTCGCGGCGGCGACGAGCGCGACAGCGAAGGGAACGATGACGCGGATCATGCCCCGCACGATGACCTCCGGCTGGCTGGCGAGAATCGGGGGTGAGTAGTCAGGACGAGACTATTCGGGGCCCCGCCGCCTTCGCCGGCTCGGCTGTGCAAGGGTCGGAGCGATGCCCGCCGCCGGTCCGCCCGACCTGTCCCTGACCGACTGGATCGTGCTCGGCGTGCTGGCTGAGGAGCCGCGCCACGGCTTCGCGGTGGGGAAGGAGCTCGGGTCCGCCGCCGAGCTCGGACGGCTCTGGACCGTGCGGCGCCCGCTCGTGTACCGGGCGATCGACCATCTGCTCGAGCTCGGGTTCGCCGAGACGCGCTCCGTCGAGCCCGGGGATCAAGGACCGCACCGAACCGTGATCGCGCCGACGCGGGTCGGGCGGGCCCGACTCCGCCGTTGGCTCGAGCAGCCGGTCGAACATCCGCGGGACGTGCGCGCGACGCTGCTGGTGAAGCTCGCGCTCCTGGCCCGGCGCGGCGAGCCACTCACGCCGCTCGCACGCCGACAGCTCGACGCGTTTGCTGATGTGCAAGCCGGTCTCGGTGGTCGTCGTGATCCGTCGAGCTCGGTCGAGCAGCTCGCGGTGACGTGGCGCTTCGAGGCGAACGAGGCGATCCGTCGTTTCCTCGGGAACGTGATTCGCGACGAAGCGAGGTCATCGACCTGACCTCAGCGGCGTACGCTTTCGGATGAGCGTTCCTGTCACCATCGACCGGCTGCGCACCGAGATCGGGACCTTCCAGTCCGCGCCGTACCTGCTCACCGTCTCCGAGGATGCGCGGCCGCACGCCGTGTCCGTGGTCGTCTCGTGGCGCGACGACGAGCTCGTCATGGGAGCGGGCAATCGGAGCATGGCGAACGCCGTGGCGCGGCCCGACGTGAGCTTGCTCTGGCCGTCGAACGAGCCCGGCGGGTTCCGGCTGCACGCCCGTCTTCCGCACCTGAGGCGTCAGGGTCGTCCTGGCTCCATCTCGAACGCGGCGTTCGGGTCGGCGTAGGCCTTGAGCTCGATCGCGTTGCCGCTCGGGTCGAGGATCTTCACCTTGGTCTGCTCCTGCGGGGTTCCCGGGTAGTCGGTATGCACCTCGTGCAACCATGAGACCGGGCGACCCTCGAGGCGCGCCAGGAGCGCGGTGAGGTCGTCCCTGCTCAGCGTCACGCCGAAGTGGCGGACCCCGCGTTGGGCGTCCGGCAGCACTTGGTCGGGATGCTGCTGCAGCGTGAGTTGCAGCCCGTAGAACCACACGTCGATGAAGTCGGGCCGCTCCCGGCCGACCTCACACCCGAGCGCGTCGACGTAGAAGCGCTTGCTCGACTCGAGATCGCGGACGGGGAGTGAGAGGTGCAGGATCGGGTCCACGCATCCAGTCAACTCGGCCGGCGCGTCGGTGGCGCTCGATTTGGCACACTTCCGGGATGCCCAGTGAAGCCGGACCGATGGCCGTCGGACGCCACGTGCGAGGCGGTTGGTACGGCGGGGAGCGATTGGCCGTGGGTCACGGCGTCGATGGCTTCGTGAAGAACGCCGCCCGATGACCGGCACCCGAAGCTCGGTCGACACGATCCGGGGTGATGATCCGGAGCAGCGCGCACGATTCATCGTCGACGTGTTCGACGACGCGTTCGCTGAGCTCGCTGAGCGCGATCCCGAAGCGTTCCGGGGCAAGTTCCGCAAGATGGCTGCCAGCGCGTTCGCGTTCTACCGCGGGAGCGCGTGCCTCTTCTACGCCGATGTGGTGCGTGACCACGATGCCTTCTCGGAGGGCGCCGCGGGTCGCGTGTGGATCCAGGGAGATCTGCACGCGGCCAACTTCGGCACCTACATGAACAGCGAAGGGCGTCTCGTCTTCGACGTGAACGACTTCGACGAGGCGTACGTCGGTCCCTTCACCTGGGACCTCAAGCGGCTCGCTGCGAGCCTCGCGCTGCTCGGCTACGAGAAAGCGTTGAGCGACGACGAGATCGTCGAGATGATCACGACAGTCGCGCGCGGCTACGTGCAGCAGGTCGCGGGCTTCGCGGCGAAGGAGCACACCCAGAACTTCGCGCTCACGCTCGACAACACGACGGGTCGGCTGCTCGAAGTGCTGCGCGCCGCGCGGCTCAAGACGCGGGTCTCGCTCCTCGACGAGGTCACGGTGGTCGAGGCCTACGACCGGCGGTTCCGGATCGGTCCTGATACCCAGCCGCTCGACCCGGCAACACGCAAGCAGGCCGAGGCGGCGTTCGACCAGTACCTCGAGACGATCCCGGCCGGCAAGCTCCAGAGCCGAGTGAGCTACACGATCAAGGACGTCGTGTCGCAGCGGGGCGTGGGCATCGGGAGCGCCGGGCTGCCGTCGGTCAACTTCTTGCTCGAGGGGCGCACCCAGGCACTCGAGAACGACATCGTCATCTACATGAAGCAATCCGCGCTCGCCGCGCCGAGTCGGGTGATCGCCGACGAGCGGATCAGCAGCTACTTCAAGCACCAGGGTCATCGCACGGTGGTCTCGCAGCGCGCGTTGCAGGCCTATGCCGATCCCTGGCTGGGATACACCGAGCTCGGCGGGGCCGGCCAGCTCGTCGCCGAGGTCGGACCGTACGTCAGCGATCTCGACTGGTCGGAGGTCAACGACATCGACGAGATCGTCGAGCTGCTCGAGTTCCTCGGTCACGCGGTAGCGAAGATCCACTGCATCTCCGACGCCGACAGCGACCAGACACTGATCGACGGATCAACCGACGAAGCGATCGCCCGATCCCTCCAGGGTCGCGAAGACGAGTTCGTCGACGCGATCGTCGAGTTCGGGCGGCAGTACGGCGACCTGGCTCGTGACGATCACCAGCTGTTCGTCGACGCGTTCCGCAACCACCGGATCATGGGTCTGTGACGCTCGGACGCAAGGCACCGTCGAGCTCGTCCAGCCCGACCTGCTTGGAGCGATCGATCGCATCCAGCGCGAGCACACGCGCGGCGCGTCGGAGCTCGTGGGTTTGGTCCTCGGGAGCGCGCGGCTCCACGCCCGCTATCTGAGACGCGAAAGCGCCGAACGCCTCCCACCCGAGGTAGAGCGAGAAGATCTGCGCGGCAACCAGCCGGGCGGCATCGTCCTCGATGCCGAGCTGTTCACCGAGGACCGCGAGGCGCTCGACGACCGGGTGGGACGACTGCAGCTCGGACGGATCGAGCCCCTCATCGGCCGCGCTGATCAGGACCTTGGTGTACAGCGCGAGCGGTCCGCTCGGCCCGAGGTCGAAGTCGGTCTCGAACTGCGCGGCGACCCGCTGCGCCAGCTCGTCGAGCAGTCGGCCCATCAGCGCCCGCCGACTGCCGAAGTACCGGTGGATGAGGCCGGCGTTGACGCCGGCATCCTCCGCGACCCGTCGAGTTGTTGCGCTCTTCATGCCGCCCTGCGCCGCGATCGTGAGGTAGGTGTCGATGATGACCTGTTCGACGTCGGCTCGCGACCGTCGTGGTGCCTTGCCCGACACGTGCGACCTCCGATGGCACCTCGTGCGCCGGACCTGACGGTCTGGCGTCTCCTGTTGGTGTAACAGATGGAGCAGGCACCGCGTGGCAACATCGGGCGATGTCGGTCCTGGATCCATCGAGCTTCCTCGTCGAGCTCCCGAAGGCCGAGCTCCATCTTCACATCGAGGGGACGCTCGAGCCGGAGCTCATGTTCGAGCTCGCTCAGCGAAACGGTGTCGTGCTCCCGTACCCGGACGTCGAAGCGGTTCGTGCTGCGTACGTGTTCGACGATCTCCAGTCGTTCCTCGACATCTACTACGCCGGTTGTCAGGTTCTCTTGCAGGAACGTGACTTCTACGACCTCACGACCGCGTATCTCCGGCGAGTGTCGACCGAGGGTGTCCGCCATGTCGAGATCTTCTTCGACCCGCAGACGCACACCGAGCGGGGGATCCCGTTCGCGACGGTGGTCGCCGGCATCACGGCAGCGTTGGACGACGCGGAGCGAGACCTTGAGATCACCTCGCGCCTGATCCTGTGCTTCCTCCGCGACCTGAGCGCCGAGTCGGCCATGACGACGCTGGAGTCGGCGCTCCCACACCGGGATGCGATCGTCGCGGTCGGGCTCGACTCGGCCGAGGTCGGCCACCCGCCCGAGAAGTTCCGCGAGGTGTTCGACCGAGCTCGAGCCGAAGGCTTCCTCACCGTCGCCCACGCCGGGGAGGAAGGACCTCCCGAGTACATCTGGCAGGCCCTGGATCTGCTGCGCGTCAGTCGGATCGACCACGGCGTGCGGTGCATCGAGGACGAGGCCCTCATGGATCGACTGGT
>JBBQFJ010000112.1:0-11705 GCA_038321755.1 Acidimicrobiia bacterium
ACCGCGAAGTCTCGGTCACGAGCCCAGAGTTGAAGCGGGTTTCGGCGAGAGAAGCACGGGCGGAGCGTTTGATCGGTCTCTCCGAGCACGACCCTGGTGCCGGGCGAGATGATGCTGGCTTCGGCGTCGGCGATCGCTTGCCGAGTGGCGCCGAAGTATTCGGTGTGGTCGAGGTCGATGTTCGTGACCGCTACCAGTTCGGGAGCGGCGGCCGCGGTGGCGTCCCATCCACCGCCGAGCCCGACTTCGATGATGGCGACGTCGACGTGTTGTTTCGCGAACCAGATGAACGCCGCGGTGGTGATGATCTCGAACCAGCTGAGGGGCTCGCCGAGTACGGGTTCCCAGATGGCGATTCGCTCGATGAGCTTCGCGAGGGCTGCATCCGTGATCGGTACGCCGTCGACGGCGATGCGTTCGTTGACTCGTTCGAGGTGTGGGCTGGTGTATCTCCCGACTCGGTAGCCCGAGGCCTCGATGAGTGCGGAGACGGTGTGCGTGACCGACGTCTTGCCGTTGGTGCCGGCCACGACCACGGCCCGGAAGTCGCGCTGCGGTGAGCCGAGCGCATCGAGCATTGCATCGATCGCGGACCGGCTCGGTTGCTCCTGATGGCCAGTCGGAGCGACACCGAGGCCCAGCTCTCGGTTGACGTGCGAGTCGAGCCACTGCCGCCAGTCGGACCGACGATCAGTGCTCTGGCCGGTCGGATCCTCGTTCACTGTCGGCAACGACCTTCTCGGGCAGAAGCATTCTTGTGATTCTCGATTCCGGTTAAGCTAGTCGTATGTACGATCGGCGCGCGAAGGACGCGAGCGTCAAGCGTCGGCGGAGCAGTGAGGTCACGGCCGGGCTGGAGCGTTCACCGGCCCGGGCGATGCTGCGCGCGGTCGGCTTCGAAGACGACGACTTCGACAAGGTCCAAGTCGGGGTTGCCGCCGCTGCGAACGATGTCACGCCCTGCAACATGGGCTTGGCGCGTCTCGCCGATGCCGTCAGGCGCGGCGTACGTGATGCGGGGGCGGTAGCGCTCGGGTTCTCGACGATCGCCGTCTCGGACGGCATCGCGATGGGTCACACGGGCATGCGGGCCTCACTGCCGAGCCGAGATCTGATTGCCGATTCGGTGGAATGCATGGTCCACGCCGAACGGTTCGACGCGCTCGTGACGTTGGCTGGTTGCGACAAGAGCCTCCCCGCGATGCTGATGGCTGCAGCCCGGCTCAACGTGCCCGCGGTATTCGTGTACGGCGGCAGCAGCCTGCCCGGCCGCCACGACGGCCATGACATCACGATCCAAGATGTGTTCGAGGGCGTTGGCGCGTGCGACGCAGGCCGGATCTCTCCTGCGGAGCTTGACGCGCTGGAGCGTGCGGCGTGTCCGGGGGAGGGTTCCTGCGCGGGGATGTACACCGCGAACACGGTTGCCGCCGAAGCCGAAGCGCTGGGTATGGCTTTGCCGGGGTCTGCGTCGCCTCCCGCCGTCGACACCGTCCGTACCGACGTCGCGTACCGCAGTGGGTTGGCCGCCGTGCGTCTCCTGGAGGCCGATCTCCGGCCCCGTCAGATCCTGACCCGCGAGGCATTCGAGAACGCCATCACGGTCGTGATGGCTCTGGGCGGCTCCTCGAACGCCGTGCTGCACCTCCTGGCCATCGCGCATGAAGCTCAGGTTCAGCTCACGCTCGACGACTTCGATCGCATCAGCCGTCGGGTTCCCCATCTCGCTGACCTACGACCCGGCGGGCGCTATGTGTTGGCGGACCTCGACCGGGTCGGAGGGGTCCCGGTCGTCCTCAAGACCCTGCTCGACGCCGGACTGCTCCACGGTGATTGCCTCACCGTGACCGGAGCGACGCTGGCGCAGAACCTTGTCGCACTCGCCCCGCCGGCTCCCGACCGGGTCGTCGTGCGTCATCCCACCGAGCCGCTCCGCACCGAGGGCGGACTCGCGATCCTGCGTGGCTCGCTCGCGCCCGACGGCGCCGTGGTGAAGGTCGCGGGTCTGCGCACCTCGTACTTCAGCGGCGCTGCGCGCGTGTTCGACGGCGAAGCACGCGCCATGACCCATGTCCGCAGTGGAGCATTGCGGCCAGGCGAAGTCCTCATCATCCGAGGCGAGGGACCGCGAGGCGGCCCAGGAATGCCCGAGATGCTGGCTGTCACTGCCGCGGTGAACGGAACCGGCCACGGCAGCGACGTTGCGCTGATCACCGACGGGCGCTTCTCCGGCGCCACGACGGGGATCTCGGTCGGACACGTCGCGCCCGAAGCCGCGGTCGGCGGCCCCCTGGCCCTGGTCGAGGACGGCGACAAGATCCTCATCGATCTCGCCGCGCGCCGCATCGACCTGTTGGTCGATCCCGTCGATCTCGCCGGGCCGCGCGCCAACTGGCGTCCACCAGCGGTGCCGGCAGGGAACGGCTTCCTCGACAAGTACGCCCGGCAGGTCGGCAGCGCCGCGTACGGAGCGCTCGTCGGCGCCACATGATCAGCTACGACGATGCGTGGACGCGGACCACTGAGCCTGGAGCCGCGGCAAGATGCGTCATATAACAGGTGAATTATAGATCGTATATGGTGTCCGAGTGAACTCTGCCGCATCGCGGACTGGCGTGGGCCACGTCCACCGCGATCGTGACCGCATCGCTCGGTACCCAGCGCGGCGGGTCGTGCTCGCGACCAAGCACGGCAAGGAACGCCAGCTCGCGCGTCCTCTCGCCGTCGTCGGCCTCCACGTTTCCGTGGTCCAAGATCTCGACACGGATCTTCTGGGCACGTTCACCGGCGAGATCGACCGAGTCGGATCGCCCCGAGAGGTCGCGCTGCGCAAGGCCCGCCTCGGCATCGCGTCCGCCGGTGTTCCCGTCGGATTGGCGAGCGAGGGCACCTTCGGTCCGCATCCACAATCGATGTTCGTGGCGGCCGACCACGAGCTGTTGGCGTTCGTCGATGACGACGTCGGCATCGAGATCGTCGAAGGCATCCTCAGCCTCGACACGAACCACGACGCCACGACCGTCGCCGCCGCCGATCAACTGGACGCGTTCTTAGTGCGGGTCGGCTTCCCCCAACATGGTGTGGTGGTGCAACCAGCAACGCACTGGGATCCCGATGCAAGCCTCAAGGGAATCACCGATCCCAGGCTGCTCGGCGACGCCGTCGCCAGAGCCGCGGCCAGCGCGACCGACGGACGAGCGCTCGTGCAAACGGACATGCGGGCCCACATGAACCCGACCCGGCAACGAGTGATCCGCCGGCTCGGGTTCCGCCTCGCGCGACGAGTCGCGCAGCGTTGTCCCGCCTGCCGCACGCCCGGATACGGGATCGTGGATGTCGTACGCGGTCTGCCCTGTGGACTCTGTGCTGCTCCAACCGAGCTCGTCAGTGACGAAGTCCTTGGCTGCGCACGCTGTGCGCATCAGGAACGACGACCCCGGCGCGATCTCGTCGCCGCGCCTGCAGGGCAGTGCCCCTGGTGCAACCCCTGACCGACGACGCGCAACGGGGACGAGGAGTCTCTCTCGAAGGGGCATCTGCTGAGCGGGGTTCGCGTGTTGGAGTGCGCGCTGCTCGGACCCGGCGCGCTCGGCGGACATCTGGTGGACCTCGGCGCCGAGGTCATCAAGGTCGAATCACCCGCTGGTGACGACGTGCGCCGGGTGACGTGGCCCCTCGTGCGCGGGACGTCGCTGCTCCACCTGCACATCAATCGAGGGAAGGAGTCGCTCGTCCTCGACCTCAACGTCCCCGCGGCGGTCGCCGTGTTCGAGGAGCTGGTCCGCCACTCGGACGTCGTCATCGAAGGCATGCGGCCCGGCTTCCTCGCGAAACGGGGCCTCGGCTACGAGCGACTCGAGCAGCTCAACCCCAAGATCGTGATGTGCACGATCTCTGGGTACGGCTCGACCGGTCCCTAACCGAAGTCTGCCGAGCCACGGTGTCGCCTACGACGCCTGGCCGGGCACTCTGGCCCCGGTCGTCGACGACGACGGGTTCTGTCGCATCCCCGATCAGCCGAGCATCGGGATGACCGCCGGTCCCGCGTTCGCAGCGATCGGGATCCTCGCTGCTCTGGTGCGGGCTGTGAAGACCGGAGACGGAACGTGCATGGAGATCGCGCAGTCGGATAGCTCCGCCTACTTCGACTGGTACCGCATCGAGACGTCGAGGGCCTACGACGACTACCCAGCGACCGAAGTCACGGGCAACCCGGCCGACGACTACGTGCGCCGCGCACCCGGTCTGGGGGGGATGTGGGAAGGCGTCCGCTACCAGTACTACGAGTCCGCCGATGGTCACGTCCTGTTCATGGCCGCGGAACGCAAGTTCTGGAAGAACTTCTGTTCGGGCATCGGGAGGATGGATCTCTTCGAGGCGTGGCCGGGCGAGCCCGTCGCGCATCACGCGCGGGGGAATCTCAGGTTGCAGTCGGAGCTGCGCGACATCTTCCGTCTCCGTTCCACTCGCCAGTGGATCGAGTTCGCCCGCGTGCATGACACGACCATCGCCCCGGTGAATACATCGAGCAGTCTTCGAGACGACCCGCAGTTCCGAGACCGATTCGACTGGATCGACTCGCAGGTCACCGGTGCCGACGAGCTCGCGTTCCCGCTGCATCTCGAGGGGGAGGACCCGCCGATCCCAGGGCGGGCACCGGAGGTCGGTGAGCACACCGACGCGGTCCTGGCGCAGGTGCTCGGCCACCGCGGCGCCGAGCTCGAAGCGCTGCGCGCCACCGGCGCACTCGGCTAGTCCCGCGGGACCGGCCGGCCGCCGCTGCTTCAGCAGACGCTCGGTAAATCCGGTAATCTCCATCGCATGTTACCTATCGACAGCCGAGCTCCGTGCGTGATCGGCGTTGCCCGAACCACGTGGCGCGACGGTGCCCCGGAGCCGCTCGCAATGTGGGAACACGTGGCTCGCGACGCGGCGGCCGACTCCGGCGCCCGGCGCGACCCGCTGGCCGTTGTCGACGATCTCGGCTTGGTGCACTGCCAATCATGGAGCTACGACGACCCGACCGCGCGACTCGCCGAGCGGCTCCGTCTCGGGCCCGGGAATCGCGCCGTCTCGCTCCTCGCGGGCACCGCGCCGCAGCGGCTCGTCAACGCCGCCGCGGAGCGCATGCTGCGCGGCGAGTCCAGGCTCGCCCTTGTCGTCGGCGGTGAGGCCCTGGCTACCCGAGCCCGTCTGCGCCGTGGCGGAGAGGCCCCGCACTGGAGCTTCCCCCAACCCCGGCCGTCCGATCTCCCGCTGGACCTGGACGAGTGGATGTTGCCGACCGAGCTGGCCCACGGGATCCTTCCCGCGTGGCTGACGTTCGCACTCTTGGATCAGGCCCGCGGCGCAGCCCGCGAATCGCCTGCGCCGGAGTACCGACGGGAGCTGGGAGCGTTGCTCGCACGCTGCAGCGAGGTTGCCGCGGCCAACCCGCACGCGTGGTTCCGCTCTGCACGCACCGCAACAGAGATCACGGTGCCGGGTCCAGAAAATCGCATGGTGGCCGACCCCTATACGAAGCTGATGACCGCGTTCATGGACGTCGACATGGCCGCCGGAATGCTCCTCGCGACCCACGAGGAGGCCGAGAGGCTCGGCGTTCCCCCGGACCGGCGTGTCTATCTCCGCGGCTGGGCCTTCGCGCTCGACGCAAAGCACGTCGCCGCCCGTGCCGAGCTGACCCGCTCTGCGGCCATGGGCGTCGCGGCCCGTGCTGCACTCGGCGCGGCCGGCGCCTCCGTCGACGACGTCGCGGCGTTCGACCTCTATAGCTGCTTCAGCGCGGCCCTCGGCTTCGCTCGCGACGCGCTCGGCGTTGCGCAGGCCGACTCCCGACCGGTGACCGTCACCGGCGGTCTGCCGTACCACGGTGGACCGAGCGCCAACTACATGGGCCACTCCATCGGTCACATGGTCGACCATCTCCGTTCCCAACCCGACGCACTGGGACTTCTCAGCGGCATCGGCATGCACATGACGAAACACGTGTGGGCCTGCTACTCGTCCCGGCCGGGTCCGGTCCGACCACCCGACTACGCCGCGCTCCAGTCCGCGGTTGATCGGCGACATTCGCCTCGAGTCGTGGCCGCAGAGGCCACCGGTCCGGCGCGCATCGCCAGCGCGACAGCGGTGTACGACCACGACTCGATGCCGAAGTGGGCCCTGGCGATCTGTGACCTTTCCGACGGACAGCGGGCCTACGCACGCAGCGACAACCCGGACGTGGTCCATGCACTCGCGGGCGACCGATGGATCGAACGGGCCGTCGAGCTGCGCGCCGGAACCGGTGGGACCAACACCATCTGGTGCTGACTGATCTGGGCGATCTCCTCGACTCGGTGCGTCGAGTCAGGAATGGTTGGTCTGTGGTCCGGTTGGGCGGTCGCCCCGCAGCGTCACCCGATGCATGATCCGCTGCGATCCCTCGTAGTCGAAGACTCCGTAGTGCATCGTCGCCCGGTTGTCCCACATGGCGAGCGTGTGCGGTCGCCACCGGTAGCGGATCGTGAACCGTGGCTGGGTCATGTGCTCGTAGAGGAGCCCGAGGAGTCTCTGGCTCAGGGGGTCGGGGAAGCCTTCGAGCCCGACGGTGAACTTCGGGTTCACGAAGAGGTTGGGCCTGCCGGTCTCGGGATGCACACGAACGACGGGATGTGCAACCGGCGCGAGTCGTTCGATCTGTCGACCATCCCAGGTCTTCCCGCCACCGTCGGCGACGACTCCGGCATAGTGCGGATCGAAGTGGATCGCGGTGAGCTCGTCGCAGCATCTCCGCAAGGACGGGGGGAGGGTGTCGTACGCGGAGCGCGTCGTCGTCCACAGCGTGTCGCCACCAACGACGCGGAGCGCGTCGTCGTCCACAGCGTGTCGCCACCAACGGCCGGGACCTCGAGCGCATACAGCAACGACCCGGCCGGCGGCTCCCTCATGAACGTGACGTCGGTGTGCCAGAAGTCGACTCGATTCTTGGCGCTGTCGATCGGGAGGACGTTGGGGTGCTCGGGGAGCGACGGCTCGACGGGATGTCCCTCGGTGATCTCGCCGAATCGGCGCGCGAACGCCACCTGGGTTTCCGGAGTGAGCTCCTGATCGGGGAAGAACACCACGAGGTGCTCCAGCCACGCGGCCCGGATCGAAGCGATCGTCTCGTCCGTCAGCTCGCCGGCCAGATCGACACCTCGGATCTCCGCGCCGATCTCGCGGGTCAGCAACGTGATCTCGAGCGAAGTCATGACACGGTGGCTCCTCATCGCGGGACGCAAGCAAGTATCGCAGCAGGCTGTCGACGCGACCGTCCGGCCGGAACTACCTGATCTTCGGAACCGCGAGGAGCGTCATGAAGTCGTGGACGGCGAGCGCGTCGAGCGTCTGGTGATCTGAGAAGGCCGTCAGGATGTTGTCGCGCTGTTGGGGCTGGTAGTGCGTGTCGATCGCGTGTTCGAGCTTTGCGGAGAGCAACGGCAGCGCTTCTCGGCGGCGGTGTCGGTGGCCGAGGGGGTAGTGGACCTGGTTGTTCAGGGTGCTGGTGCCGTCAGTGAAGAACACTTGGACGGCGTTGGGAATGGAGCGCTTTGTGGGGTCGAGGTAGTCGCGGGAGTAGCAGGGGTCTTCGAACACAACGGTCTTGTCGCGCATCGCGTCGATGCGTGGGTCGATGGCGAAGCGGTCTTCGTAGTGCTCGGCAGTGAGCTCGCCGTGGAGGAGCGCGACGGCGGTCATGTACTGGATGCAGTGGTCGCGGTCTGCGGGATTGTGGAGGGGACCGTGCTTGTCGATGATGCGGACCGCTGAGCGTTGGGTGTTGATGACGATGGCGTCGATCTCGTCGATCCGGTCGCGCACTGCCGAGTGGAGCGTGAGGGCGGCTTCGACGGCGGTCTGACCATGGAACTCGGCTGGGAACGCGATCTTGAAGAGGATGTTCTCCATGACGTAGCTGCCGAGCGGCTGCGCGAGCGTCACGGGTCGGTGGTCGAACGCGACGTCGTGGAAACCCCAGATGGGGGTGCTGAGGGGTGCGGGATACCCGGGTTCGCCCGCGAGGGTCATGAGCGCGAGACGCACTCCTCGGCTGGTGGCATCACCCGCGGCCCAGCTCTTTCGGGGCCCGGTGTTGGGTGCGTGCCGATAGGTGCGCAGGGACCCTCCGTCGAGGAACGCTTGGGAGACCGTGTCGCGGATCTGGTCTCGGTTGCCGCCGAGGAGGTGCGTCGCGACCGCGGCCGACGCGATCCGGACGAGGAGCACGTGGTCGAGTCCGACTTCGTTGAAGGAGTTGTCGAGGGCGAGCACGCCTTGGATCTCGTGGGCCTTGATCGCGGCCTGGAGGACGTCGGCAACCGTGAACGGTTCCGTTGCGACTCGGGCGCGTTGGCGGCTGAGGTGGTCGGCGACGGCGAGGATGGCACCGAGGTTGTCGGAGGGATGGCCCCATTCGGCCGCCAGCCAGGTGTCGTTGAAATCGAGCCAACGAATGCAGGTAGCGATGTCGAACGCGCCCTTGACCGGGTCGAGCTCGTGTTCGGTGCCCGGCACGCGGGCACCGTCGGGGACAACGGTTCCGGCGACGATGGGTCCGAGGAGACGCCGACAGGGCGGGTGCTGGAGGGCGAGCAGCGCACACGCGAACGAGTCGAGGAGCACCAGCCGCGCGGTATCGATGGCTTCATCGCTGACGCTGGTGTAGCGGTCGACGTAGTCGGCGATCTCGACGAGGAGCTCGTCGGGCTCGGGTCGTTCGTTCTGTTGCGGATCCCTCACGGCGCGGGGTGCCGTTCACCGAGGACGACGAACGGAAGGGGATCCGGGCCGACGTACGCGGCGCTGGGGCGGACCAGCTTGTCGACGACCCGTTGTTCGAAGACGTGCGCGGACCAGCCGGTCGTCCGGGAGAGCACGAACACGGGGGTGAACAGATCCGTGGGGATGCCGCAGGCCCGGTAGACGAGCGCGGTGTAGAAGTCGAGGTTGGGGAACAGGTCGCGTTCGCGTCGCATCACGGTCTCGATCCGTTCCGCGATCTCGAAGCCCGTGGTGTCGTGGTTGCGGACTTCGAGGGTCTGCGCCCAGGGTTTGATGACGTCGGAACGGGGGTCGGAATCGCGGTAGACGCGATGCCCGAAGCCCATGATGAGCTGCTTGTCTGCAAGCAGCTGCATGACTCCGGCTTCAGCGTCGTCGGGCGTGGCGAACCGTTCGATGAGGGCCATGGCGGCTTCGTTGGCGCCACCGTGGAGGGGGCCCTTGAGGGTGGCGATCGCCGCGGTGATGGCTGAGTACTTGTCGGTTCTGGTCGACGCGGCGACCCGTGCAGCGAACGTCGAGGCGTTGAACTCGTGCTCGGCATAGAGCACGAGGGTGACGTCGAGCGCTCGAGCGACGAGCTCGTCGGGTTCGTCGTCGGAGAGGAGGAGCAGGAGATGCCGGGCCGTCGACGGCTCGCCAGTCTCGGTGTCGATGCGGATGTCGTCGGTGTGGAATCGGTACCAGTACGCAAGGATCGAAGGCAACGCGGCGACGAGACGATCGGCGACGCGGTGTTGCTCGTCGAAGGCGCCTTCGGGTTCGAGGGTGCCGAGCACCGAGACGCCGGTGCGGAGCACATCCATCGCGTCCGCAGAGGCGGGAAGTACCTCGAGCACCGCGCGCAGTTCCGATGGCAAGCCACGTTGGCCGGCGAGGCGGGCCTGATAGGCGTCGAGCTGTTCGGAGGTGGGCAGGGTGCCGTGGATGAGCAGGTAGGCGACCTCTTCGAAGGTCGCGTGCTCGGCGAGACTGGCGATGTCGTAGCCGCGGTAGGTCAGGCCGAGGCCCTCCTCGCCGACGGTGGAGATCGCGGTCTCACCCGCGACCACTCCCGCGAGCCCGGCCACGGCTCCGACGGTCATCGGGCACCGCCTTGGGCGTCGAGTTCGCGCTCGATCGCTTCGTAGTCGAGCAGCTCGTAGAGCTCGGCCCGGGTCTGCATGAGATCGACCACGGCGGCCTGGGTGCCGTCGGTACGGATCGCGTCGAACACGCGGGTCGCGGCGGCGCTCATCGCCCGGAACCCGGACAGGGGGTACAGCGCAAGCCGGACCCCGGCAGCGGCGAGCTCGTCGGCGGAGAGCAGTGGGGTGAGCCCGAACTCGGTGATGTTCGCGAGGACCGGGACGGGAATCTGGCTCGTGAAGCTGCGGTACTCGCCGAGGTCGGTCAGTGCTTCGGCGAAGATCATGTCGGCACCCGCCGCGACGTAGGCGGCCGCGCGCTCCACAGCCGCGTCGAAGCCTTCGACCGACGCCGCGTCCGTGCGGGCCATGATGACGAACGTGGGGTCGGTCCGGGCCGTGACGGCGGCCTCGATGCGATGAGCCATCGCGTCGGCGGAGATGAGCACCTTGTTGGGTCGGTGCCCACATCGCTTGGCATCGACCTGGTCTTCGAGGTGCATGCCACCCGCGCCGGCCTTGATCAAGGCTGATGTCGTTGCGCCGACACCGTCGGAGCCCTCCCAGCCCGTATCGGCATCGACGAGGAGCGGCAGGTCGGTCGCGGCGGTGATGCGTTCGACGTCGGTCACGACATCACTGAGCGACGTCAGGCCGAGATCGGGCAGTCCGAACGAGGAGTTCGCAACCCCGGCCCCCGAGAGATACAGCGCGCGGAAACCGGCTCGCTCGGCGAGAAGCGCCGAGAACGCGTTGACGACCCCGACGACTTGCAAGGGCCGCTCAGCGTCGAGCGCGGCGCGCAGGCGTGCCCCAGGGGAGTGCAGCTCGATGGTCACGTTCTCGTCGATGCGGTAGGCATACGAGTTATGAAACACGATAATGAAGTCGTATGTCAAACCGCCGGGCGCTTGACGAGAACATACGAAGATGATATCGTGTAATTGCAGTCCCAGGTAGCCAATTCGCCGCGCGGAGGAGCCGAAGTGCTCGACCTGTTGCAGATCGCCCTACCCCAGAGTGTTCGCATCGAACCGTTCCCCGTCCCCGAGACGTCCGTGCGCCGCCGGGTCGTTGGGTTCGACGTGTGGCTGGAGACCCGCCCGCGGGCGTCCTCGCTGTTCGGGCGATCTCTGGTCGCGGCGCTCACGCCGACGGACGTGCGCCTCACCCTCCTCGAAGACCTGCACGGCCGGCTGCTCTGGCCGAGCATCGAGACCGTGACCGCAAGCGCCACGCAGGCACGTGCGCGGCTGATGCTCCGGCACGAAGACGCGCATCTGACCGACCCAGCAATCGCCGAGTCGCTCGCCGCGATCGGCTCGGTCGCGACGTGGTCGTTGGTCCGCAAGCTCGAAGAGTTCGATGCCGTCGAGGCCTTCGCGCCGCTCGGCTGCTCCTTGAACACGATGACCCACTCGGAGGACAGGACATGACCACCACCATCGAACCGTCCGCGCACACCGGCGTCGAAGGCGCCGACCGGCGACCAGTGCCGATCACCGTGGCGCACGGTGACGGGATCGGACCCGAGATCATGGACGCGACCTTGCGAGTCCTCGCCGCCGCCGGTGCTGCACTCGAGATCGAGACGATCGAGATCGGCGAGCAGGTCTACAACCGGGGGGTCACCGCGGGCATCGAACCCAGCGCGTGGGAATCGCTGCGGCGCACCAAAGTGTTCCTGAAGGCGCCGATCACCACGCCCCAGGGCGGGGGATTCAAGAGCCTCAACGTGACAGTCCGCAAGACCTTCGGGCTCTTCGCGAACGT
>JBBQFJ010000113.1:0-11649 GCA_038321755.1 Acidimicrobiia bacterium
CATCGAGCGGCCGATCGCGCGCGGAGGGATGGCCGAGGTCTTCCTCGCGCGCGACACGCAGCTCGATCGGCCGGTCGCCGTCAAGGTCCTGTTCGCCGAGTTCGCCATCGACCCCAACTTCGTCGAGCGCTTCCGGCGCGAGGCGCAGCACGCAGCGATGCTCAACCACCCGAACATCGTCAGCGTCTACGACTACGGCCAGCAGGAGGGCACGTACTTCATCGTCATGGAGTACGTGGAAGGGCAGTCGCTGCGCGACGTCCTCCGCTCGCAGGGCGCGCTCTCGCCGATGCAATCCGCGCGGATTGCGGCCGAGATCGCCGGCGCGCTCGACTTCGCCCACCGCCACGGCACGGTGCACCGCGACGTCAAGCCCGGGAACGTACTCCTCACCCCGTCGGGCCAGGTGAAGGTCACCGACTTCGGCATCGCAGCCAATCCCACCGACGCCGGCGCGGGCCTCACCCAGACCGGCGCCGTCATCGGGACTGCCACGTACTTCTCGCCCGAGCAGGCGCAGGGCTACCAGGTCGACGGACGCAGCGACGTCTACTCACTCGGCGTCGTGCTCTACGAGATGCTGACGGGCCGCGCGCCGTTCACCGCCGAGAGCCCCGTCGCGGTCGCCATGAAGCACGTGCGCGACGCGCCGGTGCCCCCGAGCCAGCTCGTGCCCGACCTGCCGCCCGACCTCGAGCGCATCGTGCTGACGGCGCTCTCGAAGGACGTGAACACGCGGTACCAGTCTGCGGAAGCACTGCGCGCCGATCTCGTCCGCTTCGGGCGCGGACGTCCCCTCGAAGGTGCGCCGACGGTCGCCGCCGCGCCCATCGCGGCCGCGGCGACGGTCGTGGCGACGCCGGCCACGCCGAATCCCAACGAAGAGATGTGGGACGACGAGCCGAAGCGCTACGGAGCAAAGATCGCGACCGTCATCGGGCTGTTGTTGCTCGTCGTGGTGATCGTCTATGCGATCTTCTTCCTCAACAAGTCGAGCGATTCCGGGAGCGCGCGGCCGAAGGCCGAGGTCCCGAGCGTGGTCGGTCAACCGTTTGCAGAGGCGTCCGCGGCGGTCGTCGCCGCCGGCTTCAAGGTCGCGCGGGTCGACGAGGTCAGCAGCACCGTGCCCGTCGAATCGGTCATCAGTCAGCGACCGGACTCGGGACTGCTCCTCGAGAAGGGTCGCACCGTCACGCTCACGGTGAGCAGCAGCAAGGTGACGATCCCCGATCTCGTCGGCAAGACGTTCGAGGAAGCGCAGGCCGCGCTGCAGCAGCTCGGGCTGACCGCGACCCGCGTCGACGCGCCGAGCGCGGACAAGCCCCCGGGCACGGTGCTGTCCACGAACCCCCCGGCGAACACGACCGTCGACAAGGGGACGGCCGTCGAGCTCCAGGTCGCGGCCGAACCGCCGGTGGCGGTCCCGAACGTCGCCGGACAGGACCAGGTGGCCGCGCAGACGGCGCTGCAGGCGGCAGGCTTCCAGGTGACCGTGCAGGGCGTGCCCAACAACACGGTGCCCGCTGGCAAGGTGATCGCGACGACCCCGGCCGGGGGAACCATGGCCCCCAAGGGCACCACCATCACGATGCAGGTCTCGACCGGACCGACGTCGGTCGCGATCCCGAACACCGTCGGCCAGACCCGTGAGAACGGGACGGCGGCGCTGACGGGTGCGGGCTTCAACGTCACGGTCAACGGGTGCGCTCCCGGTGCACTGATCGTGTCGCAGAGTCCCGCCGGCGGTGAGGCCCCGCCGGGCTCCGCCGTCACCATCGGCTGCTGACCCCGCGTGGAGGGCCCGCTCGCGCGGTGGTACCGCGAGCACGGTCGCCACGATCTGCCCTGGCGTCTCACGCGCGATCGGTGGGCGGTGCTCGTCTCTGAGGTGATGCTCCACCAGACGCAAGTGCCGCGCGTCGCCACGGTGTGGCCGACGTTCATGACGCGCTTCCCCGACCCGGCCGCGATGGCGGACGCGGGACCAGCCGCGGTCATCGCGGCGTGGGATCGGCTCGGCTACCCGCGTCGGGCGCGACGCCTCTGGGAAGCCGCGGACCGGATCACCGCTGAGGGTTGGCCCGACGACCTCACCGCGCTCGCCGGCGTCGGCCGCTACACCGCGCATGCCATCGAGGCCCAGGCCGACGACGCCGACGTCCCCGCGATCGAGGTCAACATCCGGCGCGTCGTGGAACGCGTCCGCGGTGCACACCTCTCCGAACGTGACGCGGAAGACGCGAGCGTGCAGATCGGCAGGCCTCTCCGAGGACGCGACCGGCTCCTGGCCCTGATGGACGTCGGCGCGGTGCTCTGCAAGCCGCGCGACCCGCGCTGTGGCGAGTGCCCCCTCCGGAGGCGCTGCGCCACCCGCGGCTCACTGCCGCACGAGGCCACGCGTCCGAAGCAGGCGAAGTTCGAGGGCTCGTTCCGCCAGCGTCGGGGCGGCGTGATGGCGCGCCTGCGGGACGCGCCGACCTCGGTGCGCGAGCTCGACGCCGAAGCCCTCGAATCGCTGATCACGGACGGCCTCGCCGAGCGGTCCGGCGGTGTGGCTCGCCTCCCGAGTTCCTAGCCGGAGGCGACCGGGATGTTCGCGAGGAAGTTCCCCAGGAGCGTGTGTCCCGACTCCGTGAGGATCGACTCGGGGTGGAACTGCACGCCTTCGATCGGGAACTCGCGGTGCCGCAGCCCCATCACGAGTCAGTCCTCGCTCTCGGCCGTGACCTCGAGCTCGTCGGGCACCGAGTCGCGTGCAACGACGAGCGAGTGGTATCGGGTCGCGGTGAACGGGCTCGGCACGCCGGCGAACACGCCCGCGCCGTCATGCGTGATCTCCGACGTCTTGCCGTGCATGACGTGCGGCGCGCGCTCGACGCGTCCGCCGTACACCTGGCCGAGACACTGGTGGCCGAGACACACTCCCAGGACGGGGACACCGTGCTCGCCGAACGCGCGGATCGCGTCGTTGGAGATGCCGGCATCCTCGGGACGCCCGGGGCCGGGGGAGACGAGCACCGCATCGGGCTCCAGCGCCCGGAGCTCGTCGAGGGTGAGTGCGTCGTGGCGGTGCACGATCGGCTCGGCACCGAGCTCACCGAGGTACTGGACGAGGTTGTAGACGAACGAGTCGTAGTTGTCGATCACGACCACGCGGGCGCCCACGCACCGAACGTAGCCGCGGGCTTCACTAGTGTTCGGCGGGTTATGGCGAACAAGACTCCGGCGAAGTCGTCCGGCAAGAACAAGGCGAAGAAGAAGCCTGGCGGCCCGCCGCCGAAGCCGTCGCGGTACACACCGCCGACCCCCAAGTCGAAGAAGTCGTCCCCGCTGTGGGTTCCGGTCGCGATGTTCACCTGCCTCCTCCTCGGGCTGCTCGTGATCGTCGGCAACTACCTCGAGCTGCTTCCGGGCGGCCAGGCCCAGAACTCGTCGCTGTTCATCGGTCTGGGCCTCATGGTGACGGGGTTCGGGCTCTCCACGCAGTTCCGGTAACGCCAGCGCTCCGCAGCTCCCCGGGGAATCCCAACCGTGTAACTCACCCACAGGGTTGTCAACAGCCTGTGGATAACCCTGGATCCACGGTCGGCCGCGACCCCGCGGAAAGTCGGGGTCACAGTACGATCACCGCTTCCTAGGGCTTGGGGGATCGGATGAGGCGCAGACTCGCTTCGGTCGTGCTCGTCGTCGCGGCAACCACCGGGGCGCTCGTGGCGGTAACTGGCGTCGCTCACGCGGACTCCCAGGAGGACGCGGCCCGGAAGCTCGTCGCGTACGTCCCCAAGGACGAGCGCAACAAGTGCAGCATCCAGGACCCGACGCAGACCTTCCCGCCCGTCGTGGCCGAGGCGGCATCGGTGAGCGTGCGCCTCGACTGCGGTCCGGACGGCGACGCCCAGCAGCTCACCTACTTCCAGTTCACGAACGCCGACGCCATGAACCGCGCCTACACGGGGATGTCGAGCGGGACCGTCGGCAAGCCGTACCGCTCCGAAGAGGGCAAGTGCCCGGGCGAGCAGACGTGGGGCTTCAACAACGGCAACGACGGACGCGTCGCCTGCGACTACTCCACGTCCACCATCGGGGGGGACCCGATCGCGGAGACCGTCTACCGGGTCTGGACCTACGACCGGGCGAACATCCTCGCCTTCGCGAGCGCCCCGGTCGGCAACGTCGACGCGGTGGCCCTCCGGAAGTGGTGGCTCAACAACGCGGGTCCGCTCGAGACGGCGGGCAACGTCGTCGGGCTCGCGAAGCCCACGAGCGTCTCCACCCACGACGCCGAGCAGCGACTCCTGCAGCACGTCCCGAAGAGCATGCGGAAGAGCTGCGCAGCGATCCCCCGACAACAGGCCGACAACCGGTTCCCGACCTTCTTCCAGGACCGTCTGTGGGCGAACGCCGCCGTGAGCTGCACGCCGACGAAGCCCGGAGCGCAGATCGTGAGCTACGTCGACGTGGACCCCTCGGCCATCGATGGCTACTTCGAGACCTACACCCCGCCTGAGTCCACGCGGTCCGGCGATTGCCCGGACTTCGGGACGTACCACCAGGGCAAAGGTGCGAAGCGGCGGCTGGTCGGCGAGTACTCGTGCTACTTCAGCACGAACGCCGCGGGGGCCAAGGTCGCCTCGTACGCGTGGAGCGACCGGAAGCTCGGGATCATCGGCGTCGCCACGAACGCCACCGCTGATGCTGCAGCGCTGAAGAAGTGGTGGGAAGGCTCCGAGAGCGGACCCGAGCACTGACCCGTCCGAACATCCTCGAGCCGAACAGCGAAGAGTAGGAGCGTCGACCAATGCGTCGTTGGGCCTGGGGTGTGTGCCTCGTCATCGTCGCGTGCGCTGCCGGACCGGGGGCATTGGTCCCTGCCGGCGCGGACGTCACCGCCAGCGGCGCGCGCCAGGCCGAACCGGGGCCGAGCTACACGCCGACCGGACCGATCGTCACCGACACCGGCTTCCGCGCCACGAAGGACGGGTTCGGGTTCCCCAACTACGGGCTCGAGGTGCCGTACACCAACCTCACGCCCAAGGAGATGCGCAAGCTCTTCGGCGACGGCGTCTGCGCCACCGATCCGAGCGACACCTGCACCATGATCCCGCCGGCGCAGCAGTGGCAGCAGCAGGTCAACGCCGGCATGCAGGGCCACTGCTTCGGGTTCTCCGTGGCGAGCCTCGAGATGTTCACCAAGGCCCTCTCGCCCACCGACTTCGGCGCGAACAGCACGCCGCAGATCCGGATCGTCGGCAACGACGCGATCCAACGCACGCTCGCGTACTCGTACGCGACGCAGTACCTCGCGAGCGTGCAGAACGCGACCATCACCGGGACGCCCAACGAGATGCTGGCGAAGCTCCGCGAAGTGCTCGTCCCCGGCGCGAGCGACACGTACACGATCGGCATCTTCAGCGCGCACGACGGGCACGCGGTCACGCCGTACGCGATCGAGGACCGCGGCGACGGCACGTACGCGGTCTTGATCTACGACAACAACCTCCCCGGCACCACGCGCGCCGTCATCTTCGACACCAATGCCGACACCTGGACCTACCTGCTCGATCCGGCCGGGAACCCGGCCGCGCTCTGGACCGGCAACGCGGCAACGCGATCGCTGGTCCTGTTGCCGACGAGCGCCGGCATCGGGCAGCAGCCGTGCCCCTTCTGCTCGAACGGAGGACCGAACGTCCCCATCGCACCCCCGCCCGAGGTCCCCAGCCCGACCGGCCCCTTCACCGACGTGTTCCTCCAGGGTGATGCGTCGGACCACGGCCACCTGCTGCTCACCGACGACCAGGGCCGCAAGTTCGGGTACGTCGGCAAGGACTTCGTCACCGAGATCCCCGGCGTCCAGGTGGTCACACCGATGCTGGGCGTCGCGGTGTGGAACGCGCACACCGAACCCGTCTACCGGATCCCGTCCGACCTGAAGGTGTCGCTCACGCTCGACGGCTCCACGCTCGAACGGCGCGACCCGACCGACGTCGTCGCCATCGGACCCGGATTCGATGCCGCCGTGCGCAACATCGACTTGCGCCCCGGTCAGACGGACACCCTGACCCTCGATCCCGCCGGGACCGGTCTCAGCTACACGAGCACCACCACGCAGCGGCCGACCTTCCAGCTCGGCGTCGTGCAGCCCGGCGAGAGCCATGCCTTCACGGTGTCGAAGAACCGGGTCCCGGCCGACGGCACGTTCACCATGGGCATCGACGCGACCGCCGGTCAGCTCAACGTGCAGACGACCGGCGCGCGGGCGGGCGGCACGTATGACCTCGCGATCAAGCGACTGACGACCGACGGCACCCAGACGTTCACCCACGACAACGTCGCCACCGGCAAGGGCGCGTCGTCGTCGGTCGACTACGGCGCGTGGCAGTCCGCCAACCAGAAGATCGCCCTGAAGTCCGTGTCGCCATCGGGCACGGAGCACACCCGTCAGCTCGCCAACCAGACCGCCCGCAAGGGCGGGTGAGACCGTGCTTCGCCGCACACTCGCCGTCGGTGCAGTGGTGCTCGCGATCGGCGCGCTCGCGAGCCCGGTCGGCGCCGCTCCTGCTGGCGGCAAGCTTGCCGGGGACGGTTCGGCGAAGTCCGGGTGCGCCGCGCTCGACGCGCTGTCCGGCGTCACCACGATCCCCCACGCCTCGCTCGACGCCGCGCAGGTCACCCAGCTCCGCGACGCGGCCACGGCGCTCCGGCGCTCGAAGACCGCCGGCGCCGAGCGTCAGAGTCGGCGGCTGGCATCGGCGGCGGCGGCGGCGAAGTCGGGTCGCGCCACTCGTGACGCAACGGCGCAAGCCCGTTCGTGGTGCCTGAACGCCGGGGCTACCGGCACCGCGACGGGCGCGGACGCCGGCACCGTCACGGCGCTCGGCGCGACGCCGTTCGGCAGTGCCGGGTGCGCTCAACCGGATCCCGCGGGCTGGGCGCACTGGTCGAAGCCCCACGCCTTGCTGTTCACGCCGACCAAGCAGTGGAACGTCGTCGATGCCGCGAACTCGACCCAGGCGTCGTCGCCGCTCGGCGACGCCAAGACGAGCTTCGCGTTCGCCGCCGATCCGTTCGGCGTCTTCCACGGTCCCACCGAGGTCGCCGACTACTTCCTCAAGAACGGCGCGATCCGAGACATGCAGATCCTCGACCAGGACCAGCCCTACGCCGCCGAGGGTGGCGGGATGCAGCAGGACTTCGAGTTCATCGGCACCGATCAAGGTGAGCTCTACCAGCCGGGCGCGTCGGTGCACGGCTGGGCGAGCACCTATTACCTGGCCGCGGGTGACAGCTCGTTCTTCGTGAGCTGGCTCGAGGTCGCCCACACCGCAGTCGCGAACGACCTGTGCGGCACGCTCTTCGAGATCCGCTTGCTCCTGAAGCGGATCTGACGGTCACGGACGCCTGATGACCGCACCCGCCACCGCGTCATCGTCGGCGGCGCCGAGCCGCTGGATCGACGACGTCGTCGCGATCTCCGACCCCGAAGCCGCGAACCGGGCTATCACGGAGGCGCACTTCACGCTCTCGGAGATGCTCGCCGCCGTGCTCGGTCCGGACGCCGGCGCCAACTTCCACACCTGGGCCGTCTGGGGATCGCGCGAAGCCGGCACGACGATCGGACGCCATGACATCCCCCGACTCCGCAGTCGCCTCGGCGCGATCGCAGCCGGCGCGGGGTTCCTGCTCGGGTTACTCGCCGGCGGGTGGCTCGTCGCCCTCGTCGTCGCGGTGACCGGTGGCCTCCTGGCACTCGGAGCAGCGCACGTCGCCCTCGATCGGGCACGCGCCCACATCTCGCGCGGCAACCGCATCGTGCTGGAGGAGATCGGCGGGCTCACCGCCCGGTTCGTCGCTGCCTTCCCGTCGGGGCCGGCCGCCGATCAGCGCCCCGTCCTCTCGGTGCTGGACACCTTGACGCCCGGTCTGACCGCCGATGGCGGTCAGGACCTGCTGCGAACTGCGTTCGGCGCGTACCTAGAAGCCTCGGACGAGCCTGCTCGCGAGCGGCGCCACCAGCTGGTCTTCGCCGCGAACTGCTTCGCGGTCTGGCACGAGCACCTCCGGCTCCAACACGACATCGCCGCGGCCATGCCCCGCCTGTTCCGACGGCTGATCACCCGGACACTGCTCGACTTCACCGTCGGACCCGAGCACCTCCACGTCGGTCGCGACCTCACCCCGGTGGGCGGAGCGGTGTGGCCCACGACGCTGCGCTCCCTCACCGAGCCGCGCGCGGTCGCGGCCTCGCTGGCGCTCCGCGATCAGGCACGTGCGCCTGACTCGCTGGTGGGCTCCGCCGCCAGGTCGTGGGCCGCGCTGCCGCAACGGATGAACTACGTCGTCGATCTCTTCCGATCGCGCCATCTGGAGTCTCGGGTCTTCGACGCGCCGTACGTGACCGAGCTGCTCGACGCGTACTCGCCGTACGCGTCGAGCAGGTGACCCTTCGCGACGGCCGGTTGCCCCTAGCCTCTCTGTCGGATACAACGTGAGCCGTTTGGAATGGGCGCACTCGCGAAAGCGGTGCAGAGGGGGTCTTCGAGATGGCGACTACGACAGGGACAGCCGCGTCGACGGTGTGTCCGCAGTGCTCGACGCCGTACGCGGAAGCCGCCCGCTTCTGTGCGAAGTGCGGTGCCGACGTCCGCGTGGCGGACAACAAGCGTCATGGCGCGTTCGCCGTGCAGTCGGGTGAGCCGCTCTGGTCGGTGAACTTCATGTCGAGCCTGATGCCGCTGGCGTCGGGCCGGACGTTGCAGACGTTCCGGTTCGTGCTCGCCGTGGCGCTCGCGGTCCCGCTCATCGCGGCGGTGTTCGGCTTCCTGCCGTTCGCACTCACCGCGGCCGCGGTCGCGGTCCCGCTCGTCTTCCTGCTCTACCTGCACGACGTCAACCAGTGGGAGGAAGAGCCACTTCCCGTCCTCGGGGCGACGATGCTCCTCGGCGGGTTGCTCGCGCTCGGGTTCACCATCCTGTGGCGCAACGTGTTCGACGCCGGGGTGTTCGCGGTCAGCGCAACCGGGTTGGCCGTCCACATCGACGTGAAGACGTTGCTCCTGGTCGGTGTCGTCATGCCGATCATCGCGATGGCCCTCATGCAGCTCGGCCCGATCTGGCTGGCCGCGCGTCCGCGCTTCGACGACCTCTTCGACGGCCTGACCTTCGGTGTCGCGTCGGGTGTGGCCTTCGCCGCGGTCGAGACCATCGTCCTGAACAGCGGGCTCGTGTTCGACGGCCCGAACCGGATCGACTCGCCCGACGCGGCCGTGTGGATCGCGATCATCGTGGTCGCGGGTCTGCTGAAGCCGGTCATCTACGGCGCGGCTTCCGGCATCGCCACGTCGTCATTCTCGGGCACCGGTCCGGGGCATCGCGGCTTCTCCGGCTCGTACCTGCGCGGCTTCGGTGAAGCAGCCCTCGCCGGCATCGCGTTCCAGGCCGGGCTCTACCTCACGGGCCGCTTCGGCGGGACGGTGGGCGTGCTCTTCGGCCTGGTGTGGGCGCTCGTCGTCGCGGCTGCAGTCGTGCTGCGGCTCCGCTTCGTGCTGCACACCGCGATCCTGGAAGAGGCCCTCGAGGCAACCGTCGCGGGTGAGTCGGGCTACGGCGCGACGCACGGGATCGCGTTCTGCGGTCAGTGCAAGCTCCCGCTCCTCGACGAGGCGAGCTTCTGCGTCAACTGCGGCATGTCGGCGCGGGCCACGTCGAAGATGGCGCGGGCCGCGAACACCGAAGCCGACGGCACGAAGGCGTCGTCGGCGTCCTTCCCGGCTCCGGCGCTCGACGGTTGGGGCACGACGGCGACAGCACCCAAGGGGAACCGCCGGTCGGCAGGAGTGATGATCGGCGTGGCCATCGTCATCGTCGCGGTCGTCGGCGGGGTCTTCGCCGCCATCAACAGCTCGACCCGTCCGAGCGACACCAAGAACGGCCAGTTCAACGAGGACGTCGGGCAGTCGCTCGGCGCTCCGTCGGCCACCGCGCAGAACGTCAGCTTCCGCGACCAGGTCGGAGGCCCGACCGGCAACGGCGGCGGCACCGACAACGGTGGCGGCGGCGGCGGCAACGGCGGTGGCGGCAACGGCAACGGCGGTGGCGGCAGCGGCAACGGTGGTGGCGGCGGCAACGGTGGCGGCACCGACAACGGTGGCGGGAACGGTGGCGGTGGCCAGCAGGGCACCGGCGCGACCACGCCGGGTCCGCTGAACACGACCGTCGCGGTTCCGGACGGCTGGCAGGTCGGCCAGACGGGCGACGGCTACGTCACCGTCGTCCCGACCAACGGCAACGCCTACTTCGCCGTCATCGGGTTCCCGCAGAACCCGCCCGGTGAGGCAGCGTCGGACCGCCTCCAGAACTACATCGAGTTCCTGAACCAGAACTTCCAGAACGTGCAAGGCAAGTCCGACGTCTCGAACATCACGGGTGGCCCCATCCGTGACTCGATCTGGTACGGCTGGACCGGACAGGTCGCAGGGAACCAGGGCACGGCGGAGGTGTCCGGCGGCGTCTACGTGCTCGAGACCAACGGCGGGAAGTACGTGATCCTCGACTACCGCAACGGCGCTGGCGAGTTCGACCAGTGGAAGGCTGATTTCGACACGATCATCGCTTCGGTCACGAGCGCCTTCCCCGCCTGATCCATCCCGCGCTTCGCGCGGATCAGTACAGAGCTCCGGTCAGGGCCGGGCGTCGCCGACACGGCGGTGCCCGGCCCTCGCCGTTGAGCGATGCGCCCGCGATCCTGCCTGCGCCGTTGATCGTGGCTCAGTCGTGCAGATACAGCCGGCGCTCGGCCGCGGTGAGCGTGCGGGTCGACCGCACCTCGGCCAGGCGCACGAGCTGCTCGGTCGAAACGCACAGGTCGCACCGGGAGATCCTGGCGATGCCGTCGGTCGCGACGACGCGCTTCCCGTCCGCGGTGATGCCGGCGTTCGGCACCGGGCCGTCGTAGCTGCGCAGGACTGACAGCGGCTCACCCGTGGTCGCGTCCCAGACGCGCACCGTGCCGTCCGCGCCCGAAGTGACGATCCGCTCCCCGTTCTGCGAGTAGACGGCCCGGAACACGGAGCCGACGTGACCCGTGAGGGTGAGGACGGGGGCACCCTTCGCCCGGGCGTCCCAGACGCGCGCGTTCCCGTCGTTGCCCGCGGTGAGGAGGTGGGTGCCGTCCGGGCTGAACGCGACGCTGTGGACGCCACCGGTGCTCGCCGTCAGGGTGAGCACGGGCGTGTCCGGGTGCAACGTGGCGAAGATCTGGGCGGTCCCGTTCGAGTTCCCGATCGCGAACCGCGTGCCGTCGGCGGCGAACGCACCGCGCTCGACGGCCACGTTGCCCTCGGGCTCCACGGTCGAGAGGAGCCGCCCGGTCTTCGCGTCCCAGACGCGTGCCGAGTCATCGGACCCCGTCGTGAGGATCCGCCGCCCGGCCGTGTCGATCGTGGCGCTCGTGAGCCCCGCTCGATGGCCCTCGAGGACGACCTCGGCGGTGCCGCCTTTGGCCGCGTCCCACACGCGCGCCGTGCCGTCCGCACTCGCGGTCACGACCTTGGACCCGTCGGCGCTGAACGTCGCCGTCGACACCGGACCCTCGTGGCCGCGCAGCTGCACCGCCGGCTCCTGCGCGTGCCGGAGGTCGAGCACCTTGGCCAG
>JBBQFJ010000114.1:0-11623 GCA_038321755.1 Acidimicrobiia bacterium
CCGCGCGTGCGAGCGCCGCGAGGCCGCGCTGGATCAGCACGCGGTCCCAGCGGGAGCGGTCCTGGTCGAGGAGCAGGACCGGCGCACCGGTGGGACCGACGCGCGCACGGGCGCGCGACGCCTGGATCTCCATCAGCGCGAGGAGGCCGTGGACCTCCGGCTCCCCGGGCATGAGCTCGGCGATCAGAACTGCGCCGCGGCCTGGACGTCCTCCGGGAAGTCCTCCCTCTCGAAGATCTGGCGCAGCTCGATGGTGAAGTCGCCACCCACGGCCGGCACTCGCTTGGCCCATTCGAGCGCCTCGTCCTTCGACTTCACGTCGATGATCCAGTAGCCGCCGATCATCTCCTTGGCCTCGGTGAACGGACCGTCGATCACCGTGGGCTTCCCGTCGGTGAATGCGACTCGCTGCCCCTCGGTCTGCGGGTGCAGTCCTTCACCGGTGAGCATGACGCCCGCCTTCGTCAATGCCTCGTTGTACTTGGTCATGGTGGCGACCTCGTCGGCCGTCGGCGTCCACTCGGCATCGGGGTCGATGTTGGGAAGCATGAACATCATGAAGCGCATGGTGGGGCTCCTTCGTCGTGTCGGATTCTTGCTCTCATCCCTACGTCGAACGACCGGGGCCCGGATCGACATCCTCGCCGAGAAATCTGGACCTGAGATCTGGCCCGGGAAAAGGGAGGCCACGAAAGGGAGGCCACGAAAGGGAGGCCAGAGAAGTAAGTAGGTTCGGCCGGTGATCATCGGTCTTGCCCACACGGCGGTGTGCGTCCCCGACGTCGACGCCGCGGTCGAGTGGTACGAGCGGGTCCTGGGCCTGCGGGTGTTGTCCCCGCCGTACCGGATGGAGGGTGAGGAGATCACCCGCGACATGGGCGAGCTCGTCCCGGCGCCCGTCGTGGTGAAGGCCGCGATCATCGGCACGGCGGCGGGGGACCACGTGCTCGAGGTGATCGAGTACCCGCGCCCGGATCGCGAGCCCGCCCCGGAGGCGCGACCCGCGTGGCGTGTCACGGAGCCGGGCCTCACGCACGTCGGGCTCCTGTGCGACGACATCGACGCGACCCGGCGAGACCTCGAGCTCGCCGACGTCGAGTTCTTGACGGCCGACATCGCGGACGTCGCCAACGTCCGCACGACGTGGTTCCGCGACCCATGGGGCGTCGTGTTCATCCTCGTCGAGAAGCGCTACGTCGACCGCCCGTACTGGCGCCAGTACTGACCGGCGCGTCCGGCCGAGGGCGTCGGCGATCAGCCGAGCTGGTCGTGGAAGAACGAGACCACGCCGGGCCAGATCTCCGCGGCGAGCGCCTCGTCCGACGTCCCGAGGGCGTTGTGCGGGTTCATGAACGCGTGCCCGACGCCCGCGTGGACGGTGAAGTCGACGTCCTTGCCGAGTCCCTGGAGCTTGGTCTCGAGGGCGAGGCCCGCGTCCGGGCCGAAGAAGTCGTCGTGCTCGGCCAGGTGGCCGCGGACCACGGCCGTCATCGGCTCCCAGTCGGGCTCCGCGTCGCCTTGCGGGAACCCGTAGAAGGACTCGACCGCACGCACCTGGTCGGGGCGGTTCGCCGCGAGGATCAGCGACAGCATCCCGCCCATGCAGAACCCGAGCACGCCGATCCCGTCGCTCGTGACGGCATCGTTCCCGACGAGGAAGTCGACGGCGCTGCTCATGTCCTGGGCGGCGCGATCCGGTGGCAGCGTGGTCATGAGGTGGGCGGCCTTGTCCATCTCGTCGTGGGCCGCGAGCTCGCCGTGGTACAGATCGGGCGCAAGGGCGACGAAGCCGGCCGCACCGAGGCGGTCCGTCATCTCCTTGATGCTCGGATCCAGGCCCCACCACTCCTGGACCACCAGGACGCCCGGCCCCGAACCCGCCGCCGGCGTCACGAGGTAGCCGTTCGCGGTGCCGTCGTTGCTCGGGAACTCCACGGTTTCGCTCATGAGCGGCAACGTAGTCCGGCGACCTCCGTCACGAAACCGTCAGCTTCTCGGCGGCCGCTTCGGAGACGCGGGGCAACCGCGGTCAGACTCTCGACCGCGCCGCGTATCGTGCGGCTGCATCCTTTCGTAGCAATTCTTCTTTGGGGGGCTCGTGAAGCACACTCGTTGGATGGCGCTCGTCGCCACTGTGGTGCTGACCATGACGGCGACGACCGCCGTGGCGGTCGCACAGAGCAGCAGCGGCGACAAGCCGACCGCCACGGAGGTCGGGATCACCGACAAGGAGATCCGGATCGCCGTCGTCGCCGACGTCGACACACCGCTCGCGCCGGGCATCTTCCAGGGCTCGGTCAACGGCGTGAAGGGCTGGGCGAAGTACGTCAACGCCAACGGCGGGCTCGCCGGCCGCAAGGTCGTCGTCGACTTCATCGACTCGAAGCTCAACGCCGACGAGTCGCGCAACGCGGTCATCCAGGCGTGCTCCGAGGACTTCGCACTGGTGGGGACGTCGGCCGTCTTCCTGAACAACGTCGATGACATCGAGGGGTGCGTCGACAAGGCCGGCGCGGCAACCGGGATCCCGGACGTCGCCGTCGTCGCCACCGAGCTCGCGCAGCAGTGCTCGCCGACGACGTACGCGGTGAACCCGCCGCAGATCCTCTGCTCGACGAAGGCGCAGCACCCGCAGACATACCAGGCCAACGCCGGCCGGGCGTTCTACTACCAGAAGAAGTACGGCAAGGATCTCCACGGCGCGTACCTGCTGTCGGGAGACCTCAAGTCCACCGAGAACTCCAACCGCGGCTCGATGACCGAGATGCAGCACGCGGGTCCGGGGATCAAGCAGGACTTCGAGGCGCTGATCTCGGCACAGGCTCCGCAGAGCGCGTACACGCCGATCGTCCAGCAGCTCAAGGACAAGTCCTCGAACTACGCCCAGAGCGGTGGTACGTCGAACACCACGGTGCTGCTCCGCAAGGAGGCGAAGCTCCAGGGCGTCACCGACCCGAAGTTCATCTGGGACTGCACGCTCCAGTGCTACGACAAGAACCTCCTCTCGCAGGGTGGAGCCGATGTCGAGGGGCAGTACGTGTCGACGCTCTTCCTCCCGTTCGAGGAGGCGAGCACGAACAAGACGTTGTCGCAGTTCCTGAAGTACACGGGCAAGGACAAGGCCGACGGCTTCGGGATCCAGGCGTACGCGAGCGGTCTGCTCGTCGGACAGGCGATCGACCAGATCGTGAAGGCGAACGGCGTCAACGGGGTCACCCGAAAGGCGCTCTTCGAGCAGCTCAACACGATCAAGTCGTTCGACGCCGGAGGGATGATCGGGACGACCAACATCGCGGACCGGACCGTCACGAACTGCTACGTGCTCACCCAGGTGAAGAACGGCAAGTTCGTCCGGGTCACGCCCACCAAGAAGGGCACGTTCAACTGCGACAAGCAGAACTACGTGCAGACGAAGCTCGATCTGATCAAGTAGTCCCGAACACCGACCGAACCTGAACGAGCCGCCGGCCTCGCCGGCGGCTCGTTCTCGTTCCTAGCCGGCCGCTCGTTCCGGCTGGATGTCGTAGCGCTCGACGTACCCGGCGAACCGTTGTCGCAAGGAGTCGGCGTCGAGGCCGTACTCGGCGAGGTCGTAGCCGTGCGCGCCGAACCGACCCTTCGGGTTCGCCTCGACAAACCTCGTCATCGCGATGTGTGCCGTCTCGCTGAGCACGGTGCCGCAGGCCTCGTAGATGTCGGCGACCGTGCGGACGGCGTCCTGCACCAGGTCCGCGTACTGCACGTCGACGATCGGATGCTCGGGGTGTGCGAGTCGGAACTCATCGACCCGGCGCACCGACTCCTCGAGCATCGTCGTCCAGTGTTCCGCGATGTACTCGGTGTGGTTTGCATCGCTGAAGGTCCCGGACAGGCACGAGATGAGGCTGCACACCGATGCCGACAGCACGACGGGATCCCGGTGGAGCATGACGAGTCGGGCATCGGGGTAGACCGCGGTCAGCTCGTCGAGCGCGATCGCGTGGTGCGGGCTCTTCAGCGTCCATCGGCCGCGCACGCCGCCGCTCTGCAGGACCTGGAGCACCGAGCGGTGGTACTCGTACGCGGAACGCTGATCGGTCGCGAGCAGCCAGCGGTTGTACCCCGGCACATTCGTGATGGCCTCCCACGAGAGGCTCTTGAAGTCCTGGCTCATCACCGCGATGCACTCGGTCGGACCGTCGGCGTCCTCGTGGTGGATCGCCTTCATTCGCGGGTTGATCGCCTCGAGCATGTCGCCCGCAACCTGCGCCGCGTCGACGCGCGGTCCCGAGCGATGGTCCGCGGGCGTCGACGGGGGCGCGCTGTCGCTCGACTCCCAGCGCAGCAGGGCCCGGTTCGCCGGGTCCTGATCGAGCATGTGGCTCAGGAACGTAGTGCCCGCCCGGAACATCCCGATCACGATGATCGGCGCCTCGACCGGCTCGGTGCGGACGTCGGGGTGCTCGCTGATCCAGTCGACCACGCGCAGGCGGTTCGCGAGGCTCGCGAGGACGGTGCCCTGGATGGCGACCTCCCCGAGCTCGCTGAGCCGCGCCTCGGCGTTCACGGACTCGCAGTAGACCGCGAGTCCTTCGGCGTAGCTGCCGGGCCCGAGGTCGTCGAGCCCCGTCTGCTCGCGCGCTTCGGCGACCAGCTCGTCGGGCCGGAGCGGAGGCATCGGCGGCTAGGTGCCCGAGGCGACGAGCTCGAGGAGCGGCGCGTGGACCTGCCGTCCGGTCTCGGGCGGGAGGGTGTTGAGGCCGAACTTCCGGAGCTCCATCGGCATGTCGTTGTAGTCGATTCTCACCCCGCCCGTGGGCCGAACGGTGCTCGAGTGGCGGTCCCGTACAGTGTCGTCATGACCAGCTCCGCTCCAGCAGAGTCCCCGACGTCCGAGCCGGAGAACTTCTTCACGGCGGCCGCGCGGGTGTTCGACATCGAAGCGCTCGACGTGCCGGCGATGGAGCTGCTCTTCAAGCTCGAGTGCAGCGGCGAGGACTTCTACAACGCACTCGCCGACCGGATCGGCAACGACGAGGCAGCCGAGCTGCTCCGTCGCAACGGACGCGAAGAGGTCGGGCATGCCCGCCGGCTCGAGCGAGCGATCGCCCTCAAGCTCGGCGAGAGCTACACGCCGTCGGCCGAGCTGCTGGAACGCTACGACGTCCCGCTGCCCGACACGATCAGCGCGGATCTCCTGCCGATCATCGTGCAGGCTGAGCTCGACGGCGACGCGGGATACCAGCGCTGGGCGGATCGGGAGCCTGATCCCGAGGTCGCGCAGCTGCTGCGGCGCAACGGCCGCGAGGAGACGATCCACGGCGACCGCGTCACGCAGGCGATCGCTATCCTGCAGGCCCAGTCCTGACGCGTCGGAACGCCGAGCCACCGCTGCGGTGGACCGGCGTTCCAAACGGGGGACTGGTCTGCCTGGCTGGTCTGCCTAGTTGGTCTGCCTAGTTGGTCTGCCTAGTTGGTCTGGAGGATCGCCTCGACCTCGAGGGTGATCTGGATCTTCTGACCGAGCATGACGCCGCCGCCCTCGAGCGGTGCGTTGAAGGTCACACCGAAGTCGTCACGGTTGATCTCCGTCGTGGCGGTGAAGCCGACGCGGGAGTCGCCGAACGGCGTCGTGGCCTGGAAGCCGTTGACCTCGAGGTGCAGTGACACCGGCTTGGTGATGTCACGGATCGTGAGGTCACCATCGACGATGAAGTCGTGGCCGTCCTGGCGGATGCCCGTGGACTTGTAGTGGAGCTCGGGGTGCTGTTCCACGTCGAAGAAGTCGGCCGATCGGATGTGGGCGTCGCGGTCTGCGTTCGCGGTGTCGATCGAGGAGAGGTCGGCGGTCGCCTCGACGCTCGAGTCGAGCGGGTTCGCACCGGTGACGAAGGTGCCGCTGAAGGTTCCGAAGCGGCCCTTGACCTTGCTCACCATCAGGTGACGGACGCTGAAGCCGATCTCGGAGTGGGTGGGGTCGATGGTCCAGGTGCCGGCGGTGTAGCCGGGGATGTCGGTGGTTGCTTCCACGGTGCTCATGGTGGCGCTCCTTGTCGTGCGTTGGGGGGTTCGTTTCCTGGTGTTGGTGCCGAAGATCCAAATCTGTTGTTCTCTCAACTGTTGAGCACTGTAACAGAAATGGTTGAGTAGTCAACAACAATTCGGAGTACAGTCACGACATGGCCGAGGAACCGACCGAGCCCCGCTGGCTGGACGACGACGAGCGACAGCTCTGGCTCAGCTGGGTCTTCATGACCCGCCTGTTCTGGGAGGAGATCGAGCGTGATCTCCAGGACGAGGCCGGCTTCCCCTTCGGCTACTACGAGATCCTGGTCATGCTCTCTGAGACGCCGGACCGCTCACGGCGCATGAGCGATCTGGCCGATGTGACCCAGTCGTCGCGGAGCCGTCTCTCGCACGCGATCGACAAGCTCGAGCAGCGGGGGTGGGTGCGCCGGGAGAGCTGCCCGACGGACCGGCGGGGCCAGCTCGCCGTCCTGACCGACGCCGGCTTCGCCGCACTCCGGGCCGCCGCGCCGGAGCACGTCACGAGCGTGCGCCGACACCTGTTCGACCTCCTCACCCCCGACCAGCTCGCCCAGCTCCGTGAGATCAGCGACGTGCTGCTCGACCACCTCCTCCCCGCCGTGGTGGCCCGCGGTGACCGGCGTCCCCAGATGATCGAAGAGGCACGCTCCCGCACCCGTTCGACCTCGGGCACCTGCTGATCGACCAGCCCTGATCACCCGCCCGGTGCGGGCGCCTAATGTCCGGCGCACACCGGAGGCAGGGGGATCCCAAGATGACGGGCGAGCGATGACGGGCAACGCAGCGACCGCGGGCGCGGGATCGGTCGAGACCTCGACGAGCCCGGATCGCGGGACGCTCGTCCTCCTCGCACTCATCCTCGTGGCCGCGGTCGCGAACCTGAACCTCGCAGTCGCCAACGTCGCCCTGCCCGACATCGGCAAGGCGTTCGACGCGTCGCAGAGCGCGCTCGACCTCGTGGCGGTCGCGTACTCCCTCGGGCTCGCCGCGTCCGTCCTCTACCTCGGTGCGTTGGGCGACCGGCACGGCCGCCAGAGGATGCTGCTGCTCGGCGTCGGGCTCTCGATCCCCGCGTGCCTCCTCGCCGCCTACGCGCCGAGCATCGAGCTCCTGTTCGTCGGTCGCCTGCTCGGTGGGCTCGCCGCGGGCATGGCGTACCCGACCACCCTCGCCCTCATCACGGCCCTGTGGTCGGGGCCGTCCCGGACGAAGTCGATCGCCCTCTGGTCGGCCCTGGGTGGCGCGATCTCGGCCCTCGGCCCCCTCGTCTCGGGTGCGCTGCTCGAGAAGTTCTGGTGGGGGTCCGTCTTCCTCGTCACCCTGCCGCTCGCCGCGGTGGCGCTCTTGCTGGCCTTCAAGTTCGTGCCGAGCCACGTCAACGAGTCAACCGATCCGGTCGACAACCTGGGCGGCATCCTCTCGGTAGTGCTCATCGCCTCGCTCGTGCTCGCAATCAACTTCGCCTCGGTGCCCGACGCCGGAACGGTCGCGATCGGTCTCGGCCTCATCGCGCTCGCCGGTGGAATCGCGTTCATCATCCGACAGCGTCGGGCTCGCAATCCGCTCTACGACCTCGACATCGCGGCTCGACGCGTCTTCTGGGTCGCCGCGGTCGCCGGGATCATCGTCTTCGGGTCGCTCATGGCCGCGATGTTCGTCGGCCAGCAGTTCTTGCAGAACGTGCTCGGGTACGAGCCGATCCAGGCCGGCGCTTCGATCCTGCCCGCCGCATTGCTGATGGTGATCGTCGCGCCCCGTTCGGCGAAGCTCGTCGAATCACACGGCGCGCGCTTCACGCTGCTGCTCGGCTACGTCTTCTGTCTCTTCGGCTTCATCGCGATGCTGGTGCTCTGGGACGAAGGCATCCCGTACTGGAAGGTCGGCTTCGCGTACGCGCTCCTCGGGGTCGGCGTCGGACTGGCGGGCACTCCGGCCTCGCACTCACTCACTGGCTCTGTGCCGGTGCGACGCGCGGGCATGGCATCGGGCACCGCTGATCTCCAGCGCGACCTCGGCGGCGCGATCATGCAGTCGATCCTCGGCGCGTTGCTCACCGCGGGTTACGCCACCGCGTTCGCCAAGGCGATCGCCGGAGCGCCGAACGGCTCCCAGGTGAGCAGCGACGTGGAGAACCAGCTCACCAAGTCGTTCTCGAGCGCGAGCGCGACGGCCCAGCAGTACCCGCAGTACTCGAAGCAGATCGTGGCTGCCGCGAAGACGTCGTTCCTCGACGGGGCGAACTGGGCGTATGCAGCAGGGATCATCGCGGTGGCGCTCGGCTTCGTCCTGGTGTTCTTCATGTTCCCGAAGCGCGACCAGGAGGTCGAGCTCCTGCAGGAGTACCACGACACCGACGTCGCGGCGGCCACGGCCGCCGGCTCCGGTTAGGGCCGCCGGCGAATTGATGCGACACGTATGCTAAACATACGCCTCGTATGTACCGCTCCTCCCGCTCCGGCTGCACGCGCTGATGGCACGGCGGGTGCCGCGCGGGCAACAGACGCGGGAGCGGATCCTCGCCGAAGCGCTGCGCCTCTTCGCAGCACGGGGATACGCGCGGGTCTCCGTCGAGGAGATCGCCGACGCCGCCGGCGTCACGAAGGGCGCGGTGTACCACTGGTTCACCGACAAGGACGACCTCGGACGTGAGCTCCAGCACGACCTGTTCGAGCGCTTGTCGGTCGTCTCGCTCCGAGCGCTGGATCCGGACGGGGACACCATCGAGAACATGCGCCGATCGTTCGGCGCCTACCTCGAGGCGCTCGATGATCTCGACGAAGCGCGGTTCTTCCTCCGCGACGCGTGGTTGATCCCCGCGCTCGACGAAGGCGGACGGAGCGATCACGAGGCTGCGATCGAGATGGTGCGCGACATCCTGGCGGTCGCGGCCGCACGCGGCGAGATCATCGCGCTCGACCCTGACGCACTCGCACGCGTCCTCATGGGTGCGTGGGCGGAAGCCACGTTGCACGTGCTTCGCACCGGCGAGCGTGCCGCGACGACAGCAGTGATCGAGGCGCTCTTGGAAGCCCTTCGACCGAACCGGACGACTGACCGCCCGCGCACAGGCGCGCAACGGGAAGGAACGAAGCTGTGACCACCACCTCGGTACCGACACACCCACTCGACATGCTCGCCGGGCGCGAGATCGAAGCCGCGGTGCGGCTCGTCCGTGACACCGGTCGCCTCACGGACGCCGCGAGGTTCGCGTACATCGGTCTCGAGGAGCCCGACAAGGAGTTGCTGGCGGCCTTCTCGAGTGGAGCGCGCGGCGATGGGTCCGAGGCCACCTCGGTCCCGCGGCGGGTTCGACTCGTCATCGTCCCCGGACCCGAAGCCTCGGTGATCGAGACGGTCGTCGACATCTCGAACGGCTCGATCGACGCGTGGGAGGAGCGGGCCGAGACGCGCCCCGCGCTCCTCTTCGAGGAGTCGATGTTCGCCATCATCGCTTGCAAGGAGCACCCGGACTGGCAGGCGGCGATGCGCCGACGTGGGATCACCGATTGGGACAAGGTGCAGACGGACCCGTGGCCGGCCGGCAACTTCGGCATCGCGCACGAGGACAACCGGCGCATCTCCCGCGTGCTCTTCTACTACCGGGAGAACCCGACCGACAACGGCTACGCGCGGCCCATCGAAGGAGTCCTCGCGTTCGTCGATCTCGGGCGACGCGAGGTCCTCGAGGTCGTCGACTACGGCGTCGTGCCCCTCCCGCCCGAGCGGGGCGGCTACCTCCCCGCCGATGTCGGCGCTATGCGCACCGACCTGAAGCCGCTCGAGATCACCCAGCCGGAAGGTGCGAGCTTCACGGTCGAGGGCAACCTCGTGCAGTGGCAGAAGTGGTCGATGCGGGTCGCGATGGATCCGTACGAAGGTCTCGTGCTGCACACGATCGGCTACGAGGACGCCGACGGGAAGGGTGGTCGTCGCGTCCGCCCGATCCTGCACCGTGCCTCGGTCAGTGAGATGGTGGTGCCGTACGGCGAACCCGGCCCGATGCACCATTGGAAGAACGCGTTCGACGCCGGCGAGTGGGGCCTCGGTCGCATGGCGAACTCGCTCAAGCTCGGCTGCGATTGCGTTGGTCTCATCCACTACTTCGACGTCGACTTCGCCACCGAGCAGGGTGGACCGTTCACCCTCGAGAACGCGATCTGCATGCACGAAGAGGACTACGGGATCCTCTGGAAGCACGCCGATCTCCACGGTGGCACCACCGAGGTCCGTCGGTCGCGGCGACTCGTCGTCAGCTCGATCTCGACCGTCGGCAACTACGAGTACGGCTTCTACTGGTACTTCTACCTGGACGGCACTATCCAGCTCGAGGTGAAGCTCACCGGCATCATGTCGACGATGGCGGTCGCGCCCGGTGAGGTGCCACCGAACACGACGATGGTCGCACCGCAGCTCGCGGCGCCGTACCACCAGCACCTGTTCAACGTTCGCCTCGATGTCGACATCGACGGATCGAGCAACACGGTCTACGAGGTGAACGCGGATCCTGCCGCACCCGGTCCCGACAACCCGATGGCGAATACGATCCAGGTCAGCGCGACGGCGCTCGAGACCGAGTTGCAGGCGAAGCGGCTGGTCGACCCGGCGCGCAGTCGGTCGTGGAAGATCGTGAACCCCGGCGTCCTCAACGGACTGGGTCAGCCCGTGGCGTTCAAGCTCGTGCCGGGATCGACGCCGACGCTGCTCGCGGATCCGGACTCGAGCGTGGGTCGGCGAGCAGGCTTCGCGTCACGCAACCTCTGGGTGACGCCGTACCGGGCCGACGAGCGACGCGCGGCCGGCGAGCATCCGAACCAGCACGCAGGCGGCGACGGACTCCCGGCGTGGACCGCGGCAGACCGCCCGATCGTCGACACCGACCTCGTGGTCTGGCACACGTTCGGGGTCACGCACGTGCCGCGGCCGGAGGATTGGCCGGTGATGCCGGTCGAGTACGCGGGCTTCCACCTCGTACCGTTCGGCTTCTTCGACCGCAACCCGGCGCTCGACGTCCCGCCGACCGCGAACGGGCACTGCGAAGCTGATCACTGAGTCGCGGCGGGCAGCCATACGGTGACCTCGAGGCCGCCTGCTGCGCCGGTGCCGAGCGTCACGCTTCCGCCATCAGCCACGACGAGCTGACGGACGATTGCCAGTCCGAGGCCGAATCCGCTCGAGTCGTGCTCGTCGGCGCGCCAGAACCGGTCGAACGCGTGCTCGCGCTGGACCTCGTCCATGCCCGGACCGGCGTCGGCGACACTGATCCGGACCCGGTCACCGTCGCGCTCGACGCCGAGGTCGATCGCGGAGCCGGCCGGCGCGACCTCGAGCGCGTTGTTCAAGAGGTTGTCGAGCACCTGCTCGAGTCGACCCGGGGTGGCGAGGGCGCGATCCGCGCCGGCGCTGACCTCGAGGCGGACGTCCTGCTCTTCGGCCAGGTCCCGCCACGCGGTGCATCGCGCTTCGACGACCTCCCGGACCTCGAAGTCAACCGGGCGGGATCCGTGCTCCTCGGCTCGGGCGAGCACGAGGAGTCCGTCGACGAGGAGGGAGAGTCGGGCGACCTCGTCGGTCGCGCCCGCCCGGGCGGCGCGGCCCG
>JBBQFJ010000115.1:0-11389 GCA_038321755.1 Acidimicrobiia bacterium
GACCCGCGGCATCGGCAAGTGCGCCCGGGAGGCCAGGGACTCCACCATCTCGACGAGCTCCGGTGCCTCGCGTCGCGTCACGGCGTGGGCTCCGGCCGCTCGGATCGCGATCCGAGCGGAGCCCCAGTACGTCACTCCGACGATGGCAACGCCGAGCGCGAGGCCGACGAGCGCCCCGCTCATGCCTCCCAGCAGGGAGCCGACGAGCACGAGCAGCCCGCCGATGCCACCGAGGAGCGCGGTGGTCTTGAGCGTGTTCTTCCATGCCGCCATCATCAACCTCCCAACTCGAAGAGATCGCCCAGGAAGCTCCCCGGCTTCTTCTTGCGAGGCGCCGGCTCCGTCTGAACGGCCCGGTGGTCGCGCGAAGGGGAGCTACCGCTCGGGCGATCGCCGCCGTCTGCTCGGTCGATGAGCTTGTCGAGCTCACCACGGTCGAGCCACACGCCTCGGCACTCGGGGCAGTAGTCGATCTCGATCCCTTGACGGTCGCTGATCGCGAGGGTCGTCTGATCCAACGGGCACTTCATGAGCTCCTCCGGTCGTGGTTGGGTACACCTCGGCCGAAGGTCTCTCCTGCCCGGTTCGGGCCGACGGCGCCGGGCCCGGAGGCCGTGTTGACGACACCGCCGAAGTGGATACTCCCCTTCAGACTCCTCAAGAATAGCGAAAGTGATGACCGGAATCAAGTAGCCCACTTGACATACGACAGCAATTTCCATACAGTGGTGGCAACTGAACGGGGAGTATCCCCTCGACGCGTTGTCGTCAGCACGGCCTCCGGGCCCGGCAGCGCGGCCCCCTCGGGGTGGGAGAGACCTTCGGCGACAATTCCCGCCGTCCGAAGGAGCCCCGATGCAGCTCGACGAGATCGCCCGCCTCTCGAAGCACCCCGTGTACCCGTCGGTCTCGTTGCTCGCGTCGGCAACGGACGACCTGATCCCGACCCTGCGACAGCTCGCGCGCGAAGCGAGACGCCGCCTCGAGCTCGAGTACGAACCGACGACCGTCGACGAGTTCGTTGCGAGGATGGATGAGCAGATCGAGCTGGTGGAGGCGCAAGGCTCGACGCGCGGCATCGCCGTGTACGCGAGCGCGGTCGACCAGCGATGGGTACCCCTCCCCGTGACCGTTCGTGATCGTGTCGTGATCGACGACACGTTCGCGACTCGCGACGTCGTGCGAGCGCTACTCCGAGAACGGCGGTACCGGGTGTTGTTGCTCGGCTCGACTGCGCAGCTCTACAGCGGCATCGGCCCGACGCTGCATCGCATCCAGTCCGGGGGCTTCCCTGTCGTGGTCGGCGATCCCGCGTCGGCCGCGGAGCGTCCGCGTCGGCGCGAGCGGGCCGAGAGCGACCGTCGACGTCTGCAGCTCGCGACGCGGGCAATCGACGACGCACTCGCGCAGCACTTGCACCGCGAGCGGATGCCGCTGTTCGTCCTCGGACTGCAGCCGCGGCTCGGCTGGTTCACGCGGAAGAGCAACCATCGGGCGTCGATCAGCGCGACGGCGGTCGGTGCGCCGACCTCGGCTCGCGAGATCCAGGCGCTCGCCGCGCCGCTCGTGGAAGCGCTGTTCGACCAGGCGGCAAACGACGCGATCGCCTCAATTGGGAGAGCTCGATCACGGCGGCGCCTGGCAACGGGCATCGGCGAGCTGTGGCCATTGGCCCGAGCCGGTCGCGGGGAGCTCCTGGTGGTCGAGCAGAGCTACGAGTTCCCGGCCTTTCTCGACCTCAACCCGGAGCATCCCCGTCCGGCCGAGGACCCGACCGACCCGGCCGCGGTCGACGATCTCGTGGATGAAGCCATCGAGACCGTGCTCGCCCGGAGCGGGAGGGTCGTGTTCGTACCGGACGGGTCCCTCAGCGAGTGCGACCGGATCGCAATGGTGCTGCGCTATTGAGCCGCCGAACTGCGCCGTTGCCGTGGACGCGAAGGCGAACTTTCCTGCCCTCGTCAGCTCTTGAGGATGTCTCGCCGCTTGCGGTACTCGTCCTCATCGATCTCGCCACGGGCAAAGCGATGATCCAAAGCATCGTGCGCGCTCGGCGCGCCGCTGCCGCTGTTCCCCACCGATCCGCGGACGAGGAAGAACACCAGCGCCACGATCAGCACCAGTACCAGCAGCATCCCGATTCCCATGACCCATCCCCATCCATCCATGTGGTCGTTGTCCATCCATCGCTGGGCACCAACGGTTGCGGTCATCAGGGCGTTCACCATGGCGGTCCTGTCCTTCGCGTCGCGAGTGATGATCTGAGCAATAGGGTATCTACGACAAGGTGTCGTTGGAAGGGTCCAAGGTCCCGAACTGAGGGATGTGGATGAGCTCGGATTGGTGGGCGCGCGAGAGTCTCTCGTGGAGGGTGACATGGGTGGCTCGAAGAAGGCGGTGATGTTCGGCGACCTTGCCGGGTTCACCGCACTCACCGAAGCGCATGGCGATGGTGGGGCAGCGGATGTGGCTGGCCGGTTCTTCGATCTCGCGGCAAGCGTGTTGCCCGATGGTGCGAAGGTCGTCAAGACGATCGGTGATGCTGTGATGATCGTGTCTGACGACGCGCGGGCGGGCCTCGACGCCGCCCTCAGCGTGTTGCGGGTGGTTGGGCGTGAGGAAGCTTTCCCAGGGATTCGCATCGGTCTGAACGTGGGGCCGATCGTCGAGCGTGGCGGCGACGTGTTCGGCGCGACGGTGAACGCCGCGGCGCGCTTGACGGAACACGCCCACGTTGGTCAGTTGCTGATCACCAGGCCGCTCGCGCCACTGCTCGTCGAGGCCGATCGGGTCACGGTGACCGCGCTGGGGCCGACACGCCTGAAGAACATCGGCGAGCCCATCGAGATCTTCTCGGTCGAAGACGACTTCAGACGCCCCAGTGCACAGGTGCTGGATCCGGTCTGCCGGATGTACGTCGACGCGGACGATGCTCCGGCCCGCCTCCCGTGGGGCGAACGCATCTGGCTGTTCTGCTCCTTCGAGTGCGCCACCAAGTTCAGCGCGAATCCGGAGCGCTACACGGCCGGCTGAGGTGCCGGAGCCAACGGCGTCGGTGCAGCTGCTTCGGGATCCTGAGGCGCCCCGAGCCGGTCGGGCAGGCGGAGCCGCTTCAACGTCAGCGCGTTGACCGCGACGATGAAGCTCGATCCAGCCATGGTGAGTGCGGCGATCTCAGGTCGCAGCACCAGGCCGAAGATCGGGTCGAAGACTCCCGCAGCGATCTGAAGGGCGATCGCGTTGTACCCGATGGCCCAGCCGAGGTTCTGGTGCATCTTGCGCAGCGTTCCACGGCCGATCGCGAGTGCAGTCGCGATGTCGAGTGGGTCCGAGCGCATGAGGACGAGGTCGGCAGTCTCGATGGCTACGTCGGTGCCGGCTCCGATCGCGATGCCGAGGTCTGCTTGGGCGAGGGCAGGGGCATCGTTGACGCCATCGCCCACCATCGCGACCCGTTCGCCGGCGGCTTGGAGCTCGGCAACCTTCGCGGCCTTGTCGGCGGGCAGCACCTCGGCGATCACGGTGTCGATCCCGAGCTGTTCGGCGATTCGTCGTGCGGTGGCCTGGTTGTCGCCCGTGAGCATCACGACGCGTATGCCGACGTCGTGGAGCGCGGCCACGGCGGCGCCGGACGTTGGCCGGGCTGCGTCGGCGATGCCGATCACGCCGGCAGCGCGTCCGTCGACCGCGACGACGACCGCGGTCCGGCCGCCGTTGGCCACGTCGTCGCGAGCGGCTGCCAGCGCGCCGAGCGGAATCTGTTCGCGTTCCATGAGGCGCTGATTGCCGGCGACGACTCGATGTTTGCCGACCGACGCGATCGCCCCGTGACCGGGTATCGCCTCGAACGCGGAGACGCTCAGCACCGGTGCGCCTTCGGCGTCGGCACGACGAACGATGGCCTCACCGAGCGGGTGCTCGGAACCGCGTTCGACTGCCGCGACGAGGCCGAGGAGCTCGAGCTGCTCGATGCCGTCGACGATGACGTCGGTGACTGCCGGTTCCCCCTTGGTCAGGGTCCCGGTCTTGTCCATCACGACGACATCGATGCGTGCCGCAGTCTCGATCGCGGTCGCATGCTTGAAGAGCACACCTCGCTGTGCCCCGAGGCCGGTGCCGACCATGATCGCGGTAGGGGTCGCGAGGCCGAGCGCGTCGGGACAGGTGATGACGACGACGGTGATCGCGAACAAGAGGGCGTCTTGGAGCGGTCGGTCGCTGAAGATCGCCCAGGCCACGAAGGTCAGGGCGCCACCGATGAGCGCGACGAGGACGAGCCAGAACGCCGCCCGATCGGCGAGACGCTGACCCGGGGCCTTGGAGTTCTGTGCTTCTTGAACGAGCTTGACGATCTGGGCGAGCGCAGTGTCGGAGCCGACGTTCGTCGCTCGCACCCGGAGGGTGCCGTTGCGGTTGATCGTTGCGCCGATGACCTCGGATCCAGGTTCCTTGTGGACCGGGAGGCTCTCTCCGGTGACCATCGACTCGTCGATCTCGCTGTTGCCGTCTTCGACCTGCCCGTCGACCGGGATCTTTGCGCCCGGTCGGATCTGCAAGAGGTCGCCCACCGCGACCTCGGCGGTTGGTACTTCGATCGGGTCGCCGTCGCGCAACACGATCGCCATGGGCGGCGCGAGGTCGAGGAGCGAGCGGATCGCCTCGTTCGCTCCGCCGCGGGCGCGCATCTCGAACCAGTGGCCGAGGAGCACGAATGCGGCGAGGACGCTCGCGGCCTCGTAGAAGACCTCACCGCCCCCGGTGAGGGTCACGCCCAGCGAGTAGAGCCAGCCGGCACCGATCGCAACGGCAACGAGCACCATCATGTCGAGCGTTCGTGCCCGGAGGGCACGCCACGCGCCCGTGAAGAAGATCGACGACGAATAGAGGATCACCGGCAGGCTGAGGAACAGCGACCACACGTCGTCGCGAAGCCCGAACGGCGCGGCCACGTCGAAGCCGAGCACGTCACGCCCGATCGGTGACCACAGCAAGATCGGGATCGAGAACACCGCGGCAACGATGAACCGGTTGCGCATCTCGCGCACCATGTCGTCCATCGACATTCCCGCGTGCCCTGGGTGGCCCATCACCTCCTCTGGCGTGCGTTGCTCGCCATCTTCACGACCGGCGTGATCCGCGACATGCGGCGCGCCCAGCTCTGCCGTGTCCATGGGATGGCAGAGATGCTCAGGGACGCTCTCGCCATCGCATTGATATCCGCAGTGACGAACGCAGTCCCGCAAGGCTTCGAGCGACGTCACGCCGGGGTCGTACGCGACCGTGGCCGTCTGGCTGACCGGATTCACTTCGACATCGAGAACGCCCTGAAGGCGGCGAAGCGAGGAGTCGATGACCGCCTGCTCGCTGGCGCGATAGCAGCACAGCGTCTCGAGCACGACTGTCCGGGATGTCACGACCGGCACGCTATCAACGACACGCTGTCGTTGGAATCGAACCTCGCGTTGTGTGATCGGTCATCTCTCAAGCAGAATGTGTCATGGCCAGGCTCGGACCGGGAGAGCTCGAAGCACACGTCATGGACGTGCTGTGGTCCAGCGACGGACCGATGACGCCTCGGGCGGTGCAGGAAGTCGTCTCGACTGCTCGTCGCCCACTCGCATACACGACGGTGATGACGATCCTCGTCCGCCTGTGGGAGAAGGGCATGCTCACCCGCGAGGAACAAGGCCGCGCCTTCACCTATGAGCCCGTCGTCGGTCGTGAAGAGTGGACCGCACAACGGATGCGGGACCTCCTCGACGAGTCAGGCGACCGTGCGGCGGCCCTGACCCACTTCGTCGGATCGATCGGGGCGCGTGAAGCAACGCAGCTCCGACGCGCCTTGGACGGACGTCGACACGGATGATCCTTGCCCTGCTCCTGGTCGGCCTCCTGCTGCTGTGGTTCCCACGGCTCGCAGCGTCGATGTCGCGCCGCTTTCCCGCGCACGAATGGGCAAGCGTGACCTTCATGTCGGTCGTCGTCGGTTCCGTCGCGGTGATGGTTGGACTGGTGCTCAGCGCCGAACCGTTGCTGCAGAGCGCCATCGGCTCCTCAGAGATCGACTACTGCCGTGACGCTCTCGCGCCGTTCGCCGGCGGCTCGCCATTCCTGAGCCTGGTCGCAACCGTCGCAGTGATCGTGGTCGCGATCCGAATGATCTCGACCGCCGTGCGGTCCCGCCGCGCGACTCGTCGTGCACGAATCGAACCGTGGCTCGGGGAGCACAGCGATCGTGAAGGCTTCGAGCTCGTCATCGTCCCCACCGACCGCCTGGTCGCCTATGGCGTAGCCGGAGGCGACCGGCAGGTCGTGCTCTCCGAGGGTCTGCGCGCCACGCTCAGCCCCCGCGAGATGGACGCCGTCCTCGCCCACGAGTCCGCCCATCTGCGGCTCCACCACTCCAAGATGCTCACCGTCCTCTCGGCCATCGAAGCCGGCCTCGGCGGAGTGCCGCTCGTTCGCCGCAGCATCACTCAGGTCCGCAGCTCCCTCGAGTTCTGGGCCGACGCAGCCGCGGAAGCCGAGTACACGGTCACCATCCACACCCTCTGCGCCGCGCTCGTCGGCGTCACTGCCTCAGCATCGGCCCTCGCCCCGACGATGCCGGCCGAGGCAAGGGACCGGATGCATCGACTGCGTCGGCGGCCGGCACCCCGCCCCGCGCTGGTACGGGCGATCCTCTACGCACCCGTGGCGCTTCTCGCCCTCGTCGTCGCCATGTCCGCCGTCGGCTGGCTCACGGACGCGCACCATGCTCTCGCCTTGGGGGCCCCCTGCCACTGATCGAGCGGTCGGAGCGGGCATGTCCCACAACGGTTTGTGATCCCGGCGGGGAAATCCCCTACAGTGAAAGCAGTTACGACAGGTTGTCGTTGTACTTCCCGAGCGTGCTCGTTGCGCGGCTCAGCATCGAGGCCACCCCGCCTCGCTCACCCCACGAGAAACCTGGGAGCACCTCGTCGATGAGCAAGCGCAACTCAGCAACAGCCATTGCCGTGCTTGTCGCGCTCGCAGTGCTCGTCGTTCCCGCGAGCATCGCTGGTGCTGCACCCACCGGCGATCTCGCAGCACAGGCCAAGGCGCTCGAAGCACAGCTCGCGGAGAACGGCACCAAGATCGCGGCGCTCGGCGAGAAGCTGAACGCGGCGCAGCTGACCCTCGACGACGCCCAGGCGAAGGTCGCCGATGCCGATGCCCGCACCGCCGTGGCGAAAGTCGAAACTGCTCGACTCGAGGTGCTGGTGCGCGACCGCGCCGCGGCGATCTACCGCGGCGGCGGCGCCAGCGGATCCATCGACCTCTTCGACCTCTCCAACGTCGCCGAGACCAACGCGCGGGAGAAGTACGGCGAAGTCGCCACTCGCCGGGACAACTCGTTGCTCGACGATCTTGACGCCGCACGAGCCGATCTCGCCGTACAACGACGCACCGCCGATACTTCACGACAAGTGGCACAGACCGAGAAGGACGCCCTGAGCGCAGCCAAGGCCGAAGCCGACGCCGCTGCGGCCGCGCAGCAGGCGCTCCTCGACCAGGTCCAGGGCCAGCTCGCGGAGCTCGTCCGCCAAGACCAGGCACGACGCGAAGCGGCAGCCGCGTCGGCTGCACCGGCGAGGACGACCACCAAGTGGAACGGCCCGGTCCCCGATCCCAGCGGGGGAGCGGGAGCCGCCGTCGCGTTCGCTCGGGCCCAGGTCGGCAAGCCCTACGAGTACGCCGCAAGCGGTCCCGACACCTATGACTGCTCAGGACTCACGATGCGCGCCTGGCAAGCCGGCGGCCTGTCCTTGCCCCACTACTCGGGCGCCCAGGCCGCGAAGTTCCCCAAGGTTCCCCTCGACCAGCTCCAGCCCGGCGACCTGATCACGACCAGCAGCTGGGGCGCGCACATCGGCATCTGGGCCGGCGGCGGCTACATCCACGCAACCCACACCGGCGACGTCATCCGCTACGTGGCCGGGAGCGGCTCCGTGCGCGACGCCGTCCGCCCGGGCTGAACGGACTCCGGTCAATGCTCCAGTACCCCGACGCGCCTACCGATGTTGCTGAAGTGACTGATGATGCCTGGGCGACGAATCCCCGGCGCGCCTCCGCTCGGAGGGCCACCCGCAGGACGGGACGTGTCGCCGCCGCGCTCTGCATCACGACCCTTGCGCTGGGCGCATTGCTCCCGACTGCGCAGGCGCAGACCGACGGTGACAAACGCAAGGCGTTGCAGGACCAGATCGGTGAGGCGTCAGCCTCTGAGGCGGCGGCCCTCGCGGAGCTCCAGGGAATCCGCGACCGCAAGGACGCCATCGATGCCCAAGTCGCAGACCTCGACGCGCAGATCAACGCCGCGGAAGCGAAGCTCGCACCGCTCGCGGCGGACGCCGAACGTCTCACCGCGGAAGCCAATGCAATCCAGCAGCGCCTCGCTCTCGCGCAAGGCAAGCTCGACGCCGCGCAAACGGAGCTCGACCTCACCGCCGCGCAGCTCTACCGCTCGGCTCGCCGCGGCTCACAATACGACTCCGTGCTCAGCTCCCCGCCGGACGAGCTCGTCCAGAGTGGGCAGTACCTGGACCGCGTCGGGGCGCGCCGACAGCAGATCGTGCGTCGAGTCTCCGAGCTGCGGGATCGCATCGACGAGCAACACCGTCTCGTCAGCTCCAAGCAAGAACGAGCCGAAGCGCTTGCAGCGCAAGCCCAGACAGAACGCGACCAGGTCGCGAGCCTGCGCGCGCAGCTCGAGCCCGTCCGCGCCGAAGCCGCGCAACAGCAGAGCGCTGAGGAGCAAGCTCTCGCGTCGATCCAGGCCCGCAAGGGCGAGTTCGAAGCCGAGCTCGCAGCCATGCAGGCCGCGTCGGACGCGATCGCCGCCCGGCTGCGCTCGGTTGGATCCGGACCCGGAGCCGCTGGGGCATGCGAAGCGAGGCCCGTTCCCGGCGCCAGTCGCAGCGGCTTCGGACCGCGCGTCCACCCCATCTATGGAAACGTGCGGATGCACACGGGCGTCGACATGGCCGGGAGCTCCGGTGATCCCATCCATGCGTGTCGCGCCGGAACCGTCGTGCTCGCCGGTCCGAACGGCGGGTACGGCAACACCGTCGTCATCGACCACGGTGGCGGAATGGCCACCCTCTACGCACACCAGTCCTCGATCGCAGTCAGCGTCGGCCAGACGGTCGGCGCCGGCCAGACCATCGGGTACGTCGGGAGCACCGGAGCCTCGACCGGCCCGCACCTGCACTTCGAGGTTCGACTCAGCGGGAACCCTGTCGACCCGGCGCCCTACCTCTGAGGCCAGCACCACCGCGGGAGCACTGCATCGACACCCTGGTTCGAGGGGGGCCGGGCGTGAAGCCCGGCCCCCCCCGAGACCATTCGTGTGAAGCTCGTCGCTACTGAACGACGATCGTGCCCTTCATTCCTGCGCCACGATGTCCGGACACGCTGCACCAGAACTTGTAGGTGCCGGGCTCGTCGATCATCAGCCCACCCTTGGCGGTCTTGCCCTTCTTCGCTCCCACGACATGGCCGATGCCCTGGACCATGAAGTCGTGGAACACGTCCTTGGACGTCAACACGATGGTGACGTCCTCGCCGGCCTGCACCGTGATCTGCTTCGGAGCAAACCTGAACGAGGTCGCCTTCACCGTGATCTGACGGGCCCCGGGAACGACTGCTGCGTTCTTGCCGTGGTCCCCGCCATTCCCTCCGCCATGACCCGTGTCCATGCCGTGGCTGCCGCCGTGGCCGTCGCCGCCGTGGCCGTCGCCTTGGGGCGCCGCCGCGAAGCTCAAACCGGCCAGGCTGAGTGCCAGGACGGCGATGAAGATGCGTCGCATCTGAAGAGTTCCCTTCTGTCTTGAGAACGAGGAGTCGCGCGGACGCGCGGCCCAGTCGAAGGACCGGGCGGCATCAGCGGAGGACCACCCCGAGCTCCAGATGGGTCGGTGTCCATGGCGGTCTGGGCCCATGGAGGATGCTCAGAACACGCGCCTCGGCGCCCGGCACTCCGGTTCGCGGGCCGACACTTCGACCAAGGGTCGCGCGGGCGAGCGCCGCAAGCCCCAAACCGGTTGCGAGCATCAGGATGCACAGCTCGACGAGGTGCATCGACTCGGACTCGTTGGGTACACCGAAGGGCGCGACACCGGTGGACTCGAGAGCTTGGGTGGTGAGCTCATGCGGTGAGGTCTGATGGCCGGACATCGAAGAGCCGGGCAGCATCAGCCCGTGCATCGAGAGCAGACCGATCGCCACGGTGAACGCCAGGCCCAGGCGTACCGGCGCCGTGAGTGTTCGTGTGGAAGTCATGTCTGCACCGTCGGTTGAGGCTCGGACATCCGAAATGTGCTGCCTGCTACTACAACCCGTAGCACAGGTTACCGGCCGATGGTCTCGGGATCACACTGGCGTCGAGTCAGGGATTCGAGGGACGGCGGCGAACACACTTCATCGACCGATAACGTCGCCCGAGGGGCCGGCTCATACCCGAGGGCGAGGATCTTTCCATGAGCAGGATCTCGCCATGAAGCCAGCACTCCGGATCGCCGGAGCCATCGCACTTTTCGGGCTGGTCGGGGGAATCGTCGGGACCGACGCCGACGCGGCCTCCGCAACCTCGAGGTCGAGGTCGAGCTCGGCGGCGACCCAACGATCCCGCCGCTCCTGCGCGAAGTCCGGCTTGCCGACAACCGTCGCGTACAAGCGCGTGGCCGGTGTCGATCCCAACCTCCTCAGCCTCGACGTCTCGGCCCCGAAGGGATCGTGCGACGCGCCGGTGGTCGTATGGGTCCATGGTGGTGGTTACCGCAGAGGTGACAAGGCACAGCAGGTCCGGGACAAGGTCCGGTTGTTCAACGAGCGCGGTTGGATCTTCGTCAGCGCGAACTACCGCTTGACCGACCCGGGCCAACCGCACTCGGCCCAGTACCCCGACCACTACCTCGACGTCGCCGCGGCCGTCGCCTGGGTCCACCGCCACATCCCGGACTACGGCGGTGACGCGTCGAAGGTCGCAGTGCTCGGGCACTCGGCGGGCGCCGACATCGTTGCCAATGTGGTCACGAACCCGAAGTACCTGAAGACCTACGGTCTCGGCCTGCGCTCCGTCGCGTGTGCCGGACCGCTCGACACCGAGGGCTTCGACAAGCCTGCCGCCGGTGGGAACGATCCCGGTGGCGAGAAGCTGCAGTGGAGCTCCGCGCTCGGGAACAACCCCGACTACGCGACCGCGACCTCGGCGTCGCTCCTGATCAAGAAGGGGATCGGGATCCCGCCCGTGATCGGGGTGGTCCGGGGGACGCCGCAACGGCAGCGCATCGAGACCGACTTCCTGGCCCGGCTGCGCGCCGCAGGGGTCCCCGCCACCACCATCGACGCCCGGTCCCTCACCCAC
>JBBQFJ010000116.1:0-11290 GCA_038321755.1 Acidimicrobiia bacterium
ACCACTCCCCCGACCAGCGCGATCACCACCGACTCGCCGCGGATCATTCGGCGCACCTGGCGACGCGACATTCCCACCGCGCGCAACAGCCCGAGCTCGTGCGTGCGCTCGAACACCGACAGGGCGAGCGTGTTCACGATGCCGAGCACCGCGATGATCTCGGACAGGAACAGGAGCGCGACCGTCACCGCGAGGAAGCGATCGATCGCTCGCTCCTGGTCGTCGCGATACTCGGCGCGCGTGAACACGTCGACGTTGGGGAAGTCGTCCTTCACCACGGACTCGATCGCCGCACGGGCGGCGCCGAGATCGCCGGCCGCTTTCACGTAGACGAGGGAGTCCTGATCGTCGATGCCGAACCCGGTCGAGTACGCCGACTTCGCGACGACCCAGTCGACCGGGAACCCCCCGGTGAAGTCGGACTGCTCGTAGATCCCCGCGACCTTCAGCGTGCCGAAACCCCTCGGGAACTGCATCTGCACGAGGTCGCCGACGCGCAACCCGTACCGATCGGCCGCATCCTGCTGGACGAGCACCCCGTCGTCCCCCATCCGGTCGATGCTCCCCGTGCTGAGGCGCAGGTCGGTGACGGCGCCGAGCTGCGCGGGATCGACGCCGGTGACCGTCTCCTCCTCGAGGTTCACGCGTACGTTCCCGAACCGGAACGCGGCAACCGCTGCGAGCTCCGGGTGCTCGGCGAGTCGTTGGGCAACCTCAGGGGAGAACGGCGCGAACTGCTGCGCCTTCACCACGTAGTCGGCCCGGATGCCCCGGTCGACCGCCGCCCGCACCGACGATTTCGCCGACTGCCCGAAGATCGCGACCAGTCCGACCAGTGCGAGCCCGATCACGAGCGCCGATGCAGTTGCCGCGGTGCGCCGGGGGTTGCGGGTCGCGTTCCCGCGCGCCAGCACACCAGTCACCCCGAACGCACGCAACGGCATCGCCAGCAGGCCTGCGAGCGGGCGGGCGAACGTCGCGAGCAGCACGACGACGCCGAAGAACACGAGCAGCGCGCCGACCGCCACGATCCAGATCTCGTCGACGGCACGGGCAGCGTCCGCGGTGCGTTGCAACCCCACGATCACGAAGGGCACACCCGCGCCAAGCACCAGGAACCCGACGATCGAGCGCCGACGGAACGAACGCGAGCGGATCGGGGTGAGGTCGTTGATCGCGGCGATCGGCGAGACGCGCGACGCGCGCACCGCGGGCCAGACCGACGATGCGACCGTCACGAACACGCCGACCAGCAGGGCAACGATGATCGTCCGCTCCTGGAGCACCACCGGCCCCTCGGGGATCTCGAGCCCGGTCTGCTTCGCGAGCTGCAACAGTCCCGCGGCGAACGCGAGACCCACCGCGACCCCGACTGCGGACGCGGCGACACCAATCACTGCAGCCTCCGCGATCACCGACGAGATCACCTGACGTCCGCTCGCGCCCATCGCGCGCAGGAGTCCGAGCTCTCGGGTGCGCTGCGTCACCAGGATCGTGAACGTGTTGAAGATGATGAACGCGCCGACGACGAGGCCGATGAGCGCGAAGCCCAGCAGCAGCTGCGTCAGCAGGGCCAGGAAGTCGAGGACGGTCTTGCCCCGGTCCTGCGCGACCTGCTGCGCGGGCAGGGCCTCGTACCCGGGGCCGAGGGTCCGCTCGATCGCGGTCCGCACCGTCCGCACGCTCGTTCCCGCGTCCACCGTGACGTTCACCGAGTCGACCAGGCCCTTCGCCCCGAGCACCCGATCGGCCGTCACCGGGTCGAACGCCGCGAACGTGACGGCCCCGAGATCGAACTTGTCGCCGAACCCGAAGAGCCCGACGAGGGTGAACGGCTCCTTCGGGCCCGCCGCGAGCACGTCGACGGTGTCACCCACGTGGAAGCCGTTGCGGCTGGCGGTTCCGGCGTCGATCGCGACCTCACCGGACGCACTCGGGGGGCGGCTCTTCCGAGCGCCGTCGTCGATCAGTCGGAGCGGGCCGTCGCGCCCCTCCTGTCCCCAGGAGATGCCGGTCGTCGGCGCGCCGCCCGTCTGGATCGCTTCGCCGTCAGCACCGACGAACTGCGCGTACCCGGTGACGAACGGCGTCGCGGTGCGCACCCCGGGAACCGCTGCAACCTGGTCGGCAACCGGCGCGGGGAACCGCTCGCGCTCGCCGCTGCCCCCGAACGGAGCCCGGTTGCGCACCACGAGGTCGATGCCCTGGACCTGCTGGTCGAAGATGCTCTGGAACGACTTGTCGAGCGTGTCGGTCAGGACGTAGGTGCCGGCGACGAAGCTGACACCGAGCACGACGGCCACCGCAGTGAGCGCGAGCCGCACCTTGCGAGCGAAGATGCCCCTGATCGTCGCTCTCCACACTGGACCATCATGGTCGCCACGCGCCCGGGGGCGTGGTCACAGCTCGAGACCGACGGACCGATCCAGCGATGAGGGAGACCGGGAATGGGACTGCTCGACGGACAGCGCGCGTTGGTGACGGGTGGTGGGTCGGGCATCGGCGCGGCGACCTGCCGGCGGATGGCCGCCGAGGGTGCCGCGGTCGCAGTCGTCGACCTCGACGGCGAGGCGGCCGACAAGGTCGCCGCCGACATCGGGGGCCTCGGCTACGCCGTCGACGTCACCGACTTCGCCGCGGTCGAAGGCGCCTTCCAGGACGCGGCGCGCCAACTCGGTGGGCTCACCACCGTGTTCAACAACGCGGGCGGGTCCAACATGGCGCAGATCCACCAGTGGGGCCTCGAGGAGTGGGATCGCATCGTGCGCCTCAACCTCACGGGTGTCTTCCACGGGTTCAAGGCCGGCGCTCCCCTCATCCTCGAGTCGGGCGGCGGTGCGATCGTCTCGACCGCGTCGATCAGCGGCACCCGCCCCGCCGCCGGTGAGGCCCCGTATGCCGCAGCCAAGGCCGCGGTCGCGGCGCTCACCGCCACCGCGGCCCTCGAGTACGGGCCGGCGATCCGGGTGAACGCGGTGTCACCCGGGATGATCCACACCGGGCTCACCGACATCCTCCTCACCGGGTTCGACTGGACCGTCCCGCACATGGAGGCGAAGACCCCGCTCGGTCGGATCGGAGCACCCGAGGACATCGCCGATGTGGTGGTGTTCCTCTGCTCCGACCTGGCCCGGTTCATCACCGGCCAGAACCTGGTCATCGACGGGGGGATGACGCTGCACGGAGCGGGCGTCGACGGCCTGTACGAACGCTTCTCGGCCCATCTCGGGTAGCCGCACGAGGCGCAAGCCACCGCGGACGTCCAGAATCTCACTCTTCGTGGGCATTTTCGGGCCAGGCGGCTCAAGATCGCACTCAGAGCGACCGATTCCCAGTACATCACCAGGGGAATGGGGGTCGACATGCGATTCAGCCGCAAGAATCGTGCGAGCATCGGCGTGGCGGCCTGCGCCGTTGCCATCTTCCTGGCGGCCTGTGCGCCGCCGGCCCCGCCGGCACCCGCAGGCTGTGACGGTCCGCCCGCCCCGCCCGACGCCGCCGCCACCACGATCATCAACTCGACCAACGGCCTCCGAGCCTCGGTCGGCGTGGGCGGCCTCGCCTGGAACGGCCAGCTCTGGTGCCTCGCCAGCGCATGGAGCACCCACCTCGTCGCCGTGAACGGCCTCGTGCACCGCGACCTCGGCGCCACCATCCGCCAGTCCGACTACCGGGGCTACAACACCCTCGGCGAGAACATCCTCCGCGGACCCCAAGGCATGAGCGCCGACTCGATGCACCAGGCCTGGGTCAACTCACCCGGCCACTACGCCAACCTCGTCAACCCGGCCTTCACCTCGATGGGCTTCGCGTTGGCGTACGGGAACGGACAGGTCTTCGCCACCGAGAACTTCGGCGGCTGACCCGACGATCTCTCGACGCCCCTCAACGCCGAGCAGAGTCGAGCAGCGCGATGATCCCGGCTGCGGCATCCGCGACCGGGATCGTTGCTGTCGTGACCACGAGCTCGGGTGACGTCGGCGCCTCGTACGGATCGTCGATCCCGGTGAAGCCCTTGAGCTCGCCCGCCCGAGCCTTCGCGTAGAGCCCCTTCGGGTCGCGTGACTCACACACCTCGATCGGTGCGTCGACGTAGACCTCGAGGAACGTGAGACCGGCCGCCTCGTGCAGCCGACGAGCGTGGTCGCGCCCCTCGCGGTACGGGCTGATGACCGGGACGAGCGTCACCACGCCTGCGTCAGCGAAGAGGCGCGCCACCTCGGCGACCCGCCGGACGTTCTCGGCCCGATCCTCGGCCGAGAAGCCGAGGTCGCCGTTCAGCCCGTGGCGCAGGTTGTCGCCGTCGAGCGTGTAGGTGAGAGTTGCGCGCTCGGCGAGCAGATCGGTGACCGCCGAAGCGATCGTCGACTTGCCCGAACCGGAGAGCCCGGTGAGCCAGATGGTGGCGCCGTGCACGTCGGCCGCCTGCCAGCGTTCCGCACGCGGGGTGCCCTGCTCGTGCCAGATGACGTTGGGGCTCGTCATGAGGTGGGACTCGTCATGGGGTGGCGCCCAGCACCATCCCTGCGCCAACCGTCTCGAACGTCGCTTCGTCGATGAGGATGAAGCTTCCCGTGGCGCGGTTGCGGCGGTACTCGTCCACGAAGAGCGGGACCGTGCTCCGCAACGTCACGCGGCCGATCTCGTTCATCGTCAGCTCTTGCTGTTCGGTCTCGCGATGCAAGCTGTTGACGTCGAGTCGGTAGTGCAGTCGCGACACCTTGGCGCGCGCCGAGCGCGTCGTGTGCTTGATCCCGTACACCGTGCCCTCTCGCATCGGGCGCTCGTTGAACCAGCAGACCATCGCCTCGACGTCCTGGGTGACGGTCGGAGCGTTGTTCGGGCGACAGAGCATGTCGCCCCGGCTGATGTCGAGCTCGTCGGTGAGACGGATGCTGACCGACATCGGTGGGAACGCCTCGTCGACCGGGCCGCCGTGGCGATCGATGCCCGCCACCGTGGTGCTGAACCCGCTCGGGAGAACCGTCACCTCGTCGCCCGGACGGAACACGCCACTGGCGACCTGGCCCGCGTACCCGCGGTAGTCGTGGTGCTCGTGGCTCATCGGCCGGATCACGTACTGGACCGGGAAGCGGGCGTCGATGAGGTTGCGATCGGACCCGATGTACACGTGCTCGAGATGGTGCAGCAGCGTCGGACCCTCGTACCAGGGCGTGTTCGGCGAGTGCGAGACCACGTTGTCGCCGTGGAGCGCGGAGACGGGGATGAAGGAGAGGTCGTCGACGTCGAGCTTCCCCGCAAAGTCCGAGAACTCCTGGGAGATCTCGTCGAAGCGCTCCTCGTCGAAGTCGACCAGATCCATCTTGTTCACGCACAGCACGAGATGCTTGACCTGGAGGAGGCTCGCGATGACCGCATGGCGCCGCGACTGCTCGAGCACACCCTTGCGCGCGTCGATGAGCACGAGCGCGAGGTCGGCCGTCGACGCACCCGTGACCATGTTGCGGGTGTACTGGATGTGGCCGGGCGTGTCGGCGATGATGAACTTCCGCTTCGGAGTCGCGAAGTAGCGGTACGCGACATCGATCGTGATGCCCTGCTCCCGCTCGGACTTCAGCCCATCGGTGAGCAGCGCGAGGTTCGTGTAGTCGAAGCCCTTGTCGCGGCTCGTCCGCTCTACGGCCTCGAGCTGGTCCTCGAAGATCTGCTTGGTCTCGACCAGCAGTCGACCGATCAATGTGCTCTTGCCGTCGTCGACCGAGCCCGCGGTGGCGAACCTCAGGAGCTCCATCGCTTAGAAGTAGCCCTCGCGCTTGCGATCTTCCATGCCCGACTCGGAGATCCGGTCATCGGCGCGGGTGGCGCCGCGCTCGGTGATGGTCGCGGCGGCAACCTCGGCGATGACCTGCTCGACCGTCGATGCGGTCGACTCCACCGCGCCGGTGCACGACGCGTCGCCCACGGTGCGGAATCGCACCGTCTTCTCGACGACCTCCTCCCCGTCCATCACCGTGACGAATGGGCTGAGTGCGAGCAGCATCCCGTCGCGCTCGAAGACCTCGCGTCGGTGGGCGTAGTAGATGTTCGGAAGCTCGGTCTCGTCCTCGAGCACGTACTGCCAGATGTCGAGCTCGGTCCAGTTGCTTAGCGGGAACACGCGGATGTGCTCGCCCTTGCGGTGCTTCCCGTTGTAGAGGTTCCACAGCTCGGGGCGCTGGTTCTTGGGATCCCACTGACCGAAGTCGTCACGGAACGAGTACACCCGCTCCTTGGCGCGCGCCTTCTCCTCGTCGCGCCGACCACCGCCAAAGACAGCGTCGAAGCCACCCTCGGTGATGCCGTCGAGGAGCGTCGCGGTCTGGAGTCGGTTGCGACTCGCACGCGGCCCGGTCTCCTCGACCGAGCGGCCGGAGTCGATCGCCGCCTGCACCGATGCAACGACGAGCTGGACGCCGAGCTCGGCGACCCGACGATCGCGGTAGTCGATCACCTCGTCGAAGTTGTGGCCCGTGTCGATGTGCATCACCGGGAACGGGATGCGGGCCGGCCAGAACGCCTTCTCCGCGAGGCGGAGCATGACGGCGGAGTCCTTGCCACCGGAGAAGAGGAGGACAGGGCGCTCGAACTCGGCGGCGACCTCACGGAAGATGTGGATCGACTCGGCCTCGAGCGCGTCGAGATGGGAGAGCTGCGTGGTCATGGCGGCTCCCACACTACCGGCCGTCGGCGGCACCTACGCTTTGCGCGTGCCGAACGTCGTCGTGATCGCCAACGCTGACGACTCGGACCCCGGTCTGGTCGGCGCGCACCTCGAGGAGCGGGGATACGGCCTCACGACGATCACTCGAGAGGACCCGGGTCCGTGGCCGCCGCCGACGTCCGCCGACCTCGTCGTGGTCCTCGGATCCGCGTGGTCGGTGTACTGGGAGTCGATGCAAGAACCGGTGGCACGAGAGTGCGCGTTCGTCGCCGCGGCGGTGGATACCGACGTACCGGTCCTCGGGATCTGCTTCGGTGCGCAGCTCCTCGCCCACGCCCTCGGTGGCGAAGTCGTGCCGGCCGCGCACCTGGAGCTCGGCTGGCTCGAGATCGAGCCCGTGGTCGCCCCGACCAGCTCCCCGCCCGCCTCCCCCGCGATCGAAGCGGGCCCATGGTTCCAGTGGCACGCCGACACGTTCACCGTGCCGTCGGGCGCCGAGCTGCTGGCCCGCTCCGCCGTCGGACCCCAGGCCTTTCGGCTCGGCTCCGCGCTCGCCGTGCAGTTCCACCCCGAGGTGACGCCCGACATCGTCGCACTGTGGGCAGCCTCCGACCCCGCGCCCCTGGCCGCGGCCGGCCTCGACGCGGCGACCGTCGTCGATCGCACCGCCCAGGAGCAGCAACGGGTCCGGGCCGCCACCGCCCGTCTCGTCGACCGGTTCCTCTACGGTGAGGCCGATTGATCACCGCTGTCGGGGGGACGCGATGACCGCGATCATCGATTCGGATCAGCACCTCTACGAGCCACGCGGGCTCTGGCACGATCACGCCGATCCCGGCGAACGCGACGATGCCATCCGGATCGAGGACGACGACCTCGGGTACGCATGGGTGATGTGGCGCGACGAGCGCCTCGGGATCGCCGACGTGCAGTCGCCCGGCGAGACGGTCGAGCTCGGCGAGCGCCGCAACCGGCGCGAGCGTGGCGAGCTCGCGGAGTACTCCTACGACGAAGTGCTCCCCGACGACTTCTGGCAGGCCGGCGCACGCGCCGAGCGCATCCGTGCGATGGGGCTCGACGCGGCGGTGTGCTTCCCGAACTTCGGGCTGCTCTGGGAGCGCACGGTCAGCGAGTCGTTGCCCGCATTGCTCACCAACATGGGCGCGTGGAACCGTTGGTGCGCCACGGTCGTGCACGACGGCGGTGGGGCGGTGCACCCCGTCGCCCACGTCACCCTGCGCGACCTCGAGTGGCTCGACGCGCAGCTCGCCACGCTCTCCGCCTCCGGCGTGCGCCTCGCGATGATGGCGCCCGCGCTCGTCGACGGGAAGCCCCTCTCCCACCCAGACCTCGACCGCGCGTGGACATCGTTCGTCGAGCACGGCATCACGCCCGTGTTCCATGTCGCCGACCAGCCCCGCGTGTTCGACGACGCCTGGTACACCGACGACGGCAACCGCTTCGTCAACGTGATCGAGTCGGTGTTCCTCTGGACGCCGGCCGCGCTCGCGCTCACCGACCTCATCGTCAACGGGGTGATGGAGCGCCACGACGACCTGCGCATGGGAGTCGTCGAGCTCTCGGCCATGTGGGTGCCGCAGTTCCTGATGATGCTCGACGGTGGGTATGAGTTCACCGCCAAGCTCAACGGCCGCGTCCCGGCGCCGCTCGCGAAGCGTCCGAGCGAGTACTTCACGAGCCACGTGCGCATCTCGGCGTTCGCCTACGAGACCCCGGCCCGGCTCGAACGCCAGGCCGGCGACCTCTTCATGGCGTGCTCCGACTACCCCCACTCCGAGGGCACCGCGAACCCCCTCGACGACTACCGCCGCGCGGGGAGCCTGCCCGACGACACCACCGGCCTGTTCGCCGGCAACGTCGAGTTCCTCCTCCGCCTTTGAGGCAAGCGCGTCAAGACCAGGAGGGTCAGCCGTTTCGCGCGGCGATGTCGGCGGCCCAGGCGTAGTCCGGCTTGCCGGCTGCGTTGCGGTGGACGGACTCGACGACATGCATCTCGCGCGGTGCCTTGTAGCCCGCGACGTGGGCGCGGCAATGCGTGCGCACGTCTTCGATCGTGATCGGCGCCGCACCCTCGCTCGGTGCGACGACGGCCACCACTCGCTGGCCCCACTTCTCATCGGCGACACCGATCACGAGTGCGTCGGCGATCGCCGGATGCGCCTTCAGCACTGCCTCGACCTCTTCGGGGTACACCTTCTCGCCGCCGGTGTTGATGCACAGGGACCCTCGTCCCACGAGATTGATGTTGCCGTCGGCGTCGATCGTCGCCATGTCACCAGGGAGCGTCCATCGCTCGCCGTCGATCTCGACGAACGTCCGCGCGGAGCGCTCCGGATCCTTGTGGTACCGCAGCGGAGCGCGTCCCCGTGTCGCGAGTCGCCCGACCACTCCCGAACCCGGGGCGATCGCCCGGAGGTCGTCGTCGATCACCATCGTCTCGGCCTTCGCCGCGAACTTGAGCGAGTGCGACGGCGGCTCGTCGCGGCGCACGACCGACACCGCTTGACTCGGCGACTCCGACGAGCCGATCGCCTCGAGCACTGCGGCCACTGACGGCAGCGCGGCGAGCAGTCCGTCCTTCACGTCGCCCGACAGGATGCTGCCGCCCGATCCGAGCAGGCGCAGCGACGACGTATCGGTCGCACCCGGATGTGCGAGCAGATGATCGAGGAGCGGACGTCCGGTCGCGTCGCCGACGAGCGTGAGCATCCCGACCCGCTCTCGCTCGACGAGCTCGAGCACGTGGGCCATGTCCATGGTCTCCGCGTCGTAGAGCACCGTTGTGCCACCGCCCAGCAACGCGCCGAGCGCGAGCCACTGTCCGCTCGCGTGGGCAAGTGGGCCCAGCGACATCGCGACCAGCTCGCCAGGCCCCGGATCACCCTCGGGCAGGAACGGGGTGAGCCGCTGGTTCGGGTTCGCCTGGTTCGCCGCGACGAGCGCTTCCGGCGACTCGAGCGGCGCACCGCCGGGGTTCCCGCCACCGATCGCGGTGAAGAAGATGTCCTCGTGCCGCCAGATCACGCCCTTCGGGCGCCCGGTCGTCCCGCCCGTATAGAGGACGTAGTGATCGTCGCCGGAGCGGGGGCCGAAGTCGCGTGCAGGCGACGCGCCGGTGAGCATCGCCTCGTATGCAGGACCGACCTCGACCGCGAGCCGCGCCCACGCACCCACCGCGAGCCCCGCGACCTCGGGCGCGAGGTCTGCGCTCCACACCAGGGCGACGAGATCGCCGTCGTCCACCAAGTGCTGGACTTCGGCGGCGACGTACCGGTCGTTCACGTTGATCGGGACCGCGCGCACCTTGTAGCAACCGAGCATCACCTCGAGAAACTCCGGGCAGCTGTGCAGGAACAGACCGACGTGATCCCCGACGGCGACCCCGCGCGACGCGAGCGCGTGCGCGAGCCGGTTCGAGCGTGCTTCCAGCTCGCGGAAGGTGAGCCGACGATCACCCCACACCACGGCGGTGTGTTCGGGAACCGCGTCGGCTACCGCTTCGAAGAGGTCAGCGAGGTTGAACTCCATGGGCCGGCGTGACGCTACCGTGACCGCGATGCTCGTTCGTGAGGATGGCCTGATCCCCAAGCAGCGGTACGTCGATCGGGAGTTCCTCGATCTCGAGATGGAGCGGGTCTGGTCGCGGGTCTGGCAGGTCGCCGGCCGCGAGGAAGAGCTCCCCAACCCCGGCGACTTCCTCGAGTACACGATCGGCGACCAGTCCGTGCTCGTCGTCCGCACCGAGACGGGAATGCTGCGCGCGTTCCACAACACGTGTCTGCACCGCGGGACGCGTCTCGCCGATGGGTGCGGACACTTCACGGACGACGCGATCGTGTGTCCCTACCACGCGTGGCGCTACGCACTCGACGGCCGGCTGGTCCATGTCGTCGACCGCCACGAGTTCCCCGATCTCCCCGACGGCCTCACGCTCGCCGACGTGCGCGTCGACTCGTGGGGCGGCTTCGTGTTCGTGAACCTCGACAAAGATGCCGAACCGCTCCTCGACTTCCTCGACCCGCTCCCGACACTCCTCGCGCCGTACCACCTCGAGCGGCTGCGCTTCCGGGCGTACCTGAGCACCGCGCTCCCTGCGAACTGGAAGGTCGTCGTCGACGCGTTCAACGAGGGGTACCACGTGCAGGGCACGCACCCACAGATCCTGCCGTGGACCGACGACGTGAGCATCGAGTACGAGCAGTTCTCGACGCACGCGCACTACGGCCGTCTGCCTTCGGCTCGGCGCCTCCTCCGGCCGAGCCCTCGACTCGGCATTTCCGACGACGAGGTCGACGAGGGCGCGATCCTCGCCGGACTCGTCGAGGGGCTCGGTGGCGCGTTCCTCCACGAAGAGCGCGCCGCGGTCGAGGAGCTGCGCGCGGCCGGCCTGCCGCGCGGGGAGCTCCTCGGCGCGTATCAGCAGCGCCGCATGGAGCTGCTCGAGGCGCGCGGCTTCGACGTCTCGGGCATCGAGGCCGACCAGACGACGAGTGCCGACGACGTGTACTGCTTCCCCAACCTCGTCGGCCCGATCTACCCCGGCAGCGCGATCCTCTTCCGCGTCCGTCCCGACGGGCTCGACCCCGACCGCTCGATCAAGGACACGTG
>JBBQFJ010000117.1:0-10733 GCA_038321755.1 Acidimicrobiia bacterium
GGTGTCGTCGAGCCGACCGGGATCGTCGTCGACGCGATGTCCGGGACGTCGGGTGCCGGGCGGAAGCCGGTCGCCGAGCAGCTCTTCGCCGAGGTCAATGACGATGTGCGCGCGTACGGTCTCCTGACCCATCGCCACACGGGTGAGATCGAGCACGCGCTCTCGCACGTGCACGGACGCCCCGTGCAGGTGCTCTTCACCCCGCACCTCGTGCCCATGGCGCGCGGCATCCTCGCGACGTGCCACGCGAAGCCAGTGGTCGGCGACCTGACCAGCGAGCGCCTGCTCGACCTCTACCGCGAGCACTACGCGCGTGAGCCGTTCGTCGTTGTCGACGAGCGCTCGCCGCGCACCAAGGGCACGTTCGGATCGAACGCGTGCCATGTGACCGTCCGCTACGACGGAAGGACCGACTCCGTGCTCGCGATCGCTGCGATCGACAACCTCGTGAAGGGTGCCGCCGGCCAGGCCATCCAAGCGCTCAACCGCGTGCTCGACCTCCCGGAACCGACCGGCCTCCCCGCCCTCGGGATCATGCCGTGAGCATCGTTGCCGTCCCCGGATTCGAAGCCAGTGGCGTCGCGTGCGGCGTGAAGCCATCGGGCGACCCCGACCTGGCACTGGTGGCGACGGATGATCGTCGACCCGTCGCTGCGGCCGGCGTGTTCACCACGAACATCGTCCGCGCGGCCCCCGTCCTCATCTCCCGCGCCCATCTGCACGACGGACGCGCGGCCGCGGTCGTCCTGAACTCGGGGAACGCGAACGCCGCCACCGGAGCGCCGGGTCGGCGCGATGCCCAGCGCATGTGCGAGCTGACGGCCTCGGGTCTCGGCTGCGATGACGAGGATGTGCTCGTGTGCTCGACCGGGCTCATCGGCATCCCGATGCCGATGGCACCGGTCGAGTCGGGGATCCCCAAGGCCGTTGCCGCGCTCGGCGCCGGCGAGGCCGCAGGGCACGCGGCCGCGGAGGCGATGCTGACGACCGACACCGTGCGCAAGGAGGCGCTCGCGGTCGCCGAGATCGCGGGAGGACCGTCGTTCCGTGTCGGCGGCATGGCCAAGGGGGCGGCGATGCTCTCGCCGGCGATGGCGACGATGCTCGCGGTCCTGGTCACCGACGCTGAGGCCGAGCCAGCCGCGCTGCACGCCGCGCTCGAGTACGCCGTGCGCGACACGTTCAATGCGCTGCTCGTCGACGGATCCAGGAGCACGAACGACACCGTGCTGCTCCTGGCCAACGGCCGCGCGGGGAATGCCGTGATCGGCTCCGAGGGACACGCGTTCCACGCGCTCGTCGAAGCGGTCACCGAGGTCTGCGACGACCTCGCGCTCGCGATGGCCACGGACGCGGAAGGGGCCACGAAGCTCGCGACCGTCATCGTGGAGGGTGCCCGGTCCTCGGAGGATGCTCGCCTGGCGGCTCGCGCCGTGGCGGGGAGTCAGCTCGTCCAGTGCTCGCTCTACGGAGCGGACCCGTACTGGGGTCGGGTGCTGTCCGAGCTCGGGGCGAGCGGGGCGATGTTCGATCCGGAGCAGGTCGACATCGCGTACAACGGGATCGCGGTGTGCCGCGACGGCGTGGCGCTCCTGCACGACGAGCGTGCGATCGAGGTCGCGATGGCCGAGCGTGAGATCACGATCACGTGTGACCTGCACCAGGGCATGGGCCGCGCGGCGGTCCGCTTCACCGATCTCACCCACGCTTACGTCGACGAGAACATGGGTACGTCATGAGCGTGCCGTCACCCTCGACGGCGCCGACCCAGGCCGGCGAGCGGCTGAAAAACGCCCACCTCAAGGCCGGGATCCTCGCGGAGGCGCTCCCGTACATCCGAGAGTTCACGGGCAAGACCGTCGTCGTGAAGTATGGCGGACACGCGATGGACGACCCGGCACTGGCCGAGCTGTTCGCCCAGGACGTCGTCCTCATGCGGCTGGTGGGGATGAACCCGGTGGTCGTTCATGGTGGCGGTCCGCAGATCAGCGACCTCATGCGTCGCCTGGGGAAGGAGCCCGAGTTCGTCGACGGCCTCCGGGTCACGGATGCCGAGACGGTCGACATCGCACGCATGGCCCTGGTCGGCAAGGTCAACCGCGAGATCGTGACGTCCCTCAATCAGCACGGGTCCTACGCGATGGGGCTCTCGGGGGAAGACGCCGGCCTGCTTCGCGTGGTGGCACGCGATCCACGTCTCGGCTTCGTCGGCGACGTCACGCACGTCGACACCGCGGTGTTGGAGCGCATCCTGCGCGAGGAGTTCATCCCTGTGATCGCGACGATCGGGGTCGACGAGGCCGGTCAGGCCTACAACGTGAATGCCGACGCGGTCGCGGGCGCGATCGCGGGAGCGCTGGAGGCCGAGAAGCTCGTGTACCTTACCGACGTCGCGGGGATCTACGAAGACTTCGGCGATGACGGATCGCTGATCTCCCAGACGGACGTCGCCGGCCTGGAGCGCCTGCTCGCGGCGGGCAAGGTGGGGGCGGGGATGATCCCCAAGGTCCGCTCGTGCATCGAGGCGCTCGAAGCCGGGGTGCATCGGGCCCACATCCTCGACGGGCGCGTCGCGCACGCACTCCTGCTCGAGTTCTTCACCCGTGAGGGAGTCGGTACCGTGATCGATCAGCGATCGTTCGCGTCGTGAGCGCGCTCGAAGAGCTGGTCGAGCTCGATGCCGAGCACGTCATGCAGACGTACGCCCGCCAGCCCGTTGCATTCGTGCGGGGTGAGGGCACCGTGCTCTGGGACAGCGAAGGGAAGCGCTACCTCGACTTCCTCGGCGGACTCGCGGTCACATCCCTCGGACACGCGCACCCTGCGGTCGCCGACGCGCTCGCGGAGCAGGCGCGCACGCTCGTGCACGTCTCGAACCTCTACTACAACGATGTGCAGCCGCGCCTCGCCGCGCGACTGGACGCGTTGCTCGGCGGCGACGGGCGAGTGTTCTTCGCGAACTCGGGCGCCGAGGCGAACGAGTGCGCGATCAAGCTGGCGCGCCGACACGGTCAGACGAACGGCGGGCCGGAGCGCCACGAGATCGTGGCGGCCTATGGCTCGTTCCACGGTCGGACGTTGGCGTCCCTCGCCGCGACGGGACAGCCCCAGAAGCACGAGACGTTCCAGCCACTCCCGCCGGGGTTTCGCCATGTCCCGTTCGGCGAGCTCGATGCCCTCGCGAGCGCGCTCGACGGGCGCGCCTGTGCCGTGCTCCTCGAGGCCGTGCAAGGGGAGGGTGGCGTGCAACCCGCACCCTCGGGGTACTTGGAAGGCGTTCGTGCCCTGTGTGACGAGCGCGAGGCGCTCCTCGTCGTCGACGAGGTCCAGACCGGGTTGGGGCGGACGGGGCGATGGTTCGGGTTCGAGCACTCTGGGGTGCGTCCCGACGTCGTGACGATGGCGAAGGCCCTCGGCAACGGCGTCCCGATCGGCGCCTGTTGGGCTCGTGCGGACGTCGCGCCGGCACTGCGTGCCGGGGATCACGCCACGACGTTCGGAGGGCAGCCGTTGGCGGCGAGCGCGGCACTCGCCGTGCTCGACGTGATGGAAGCGGTCGATGCTCCCGCGCTGGCCGCCGCGGCCGGAGCGCGCCTCACGGCCGCGCTGGTCCAGCTGCCTGGCGTGGTGGCCGTGCGAGGTCTCGGGCTCCTGCTCGCGGCGGAGCTCCTGCCGGGCATCGACTCGGGGCCGGTGGCCCGTGCGTGCCTCGAGGGCGGGCTGGTGCTGAACGCCGTCACACCGACAGCGCTGCGGTTCGCGCCGTCGTTGCTCGTGAGCGACGCGGAGATCGACGAAGGAGTCGCGATCCTCGCCGCGGTGCTGGCCGGCTCGCCCGGACCAGGATTGGTCCCCGGAGGGAAGGAAGGCTCGTGAATCGCTTCCTCGAGGTCGACGACCTCGATCCGACGGAGCTCGCGTCACTGTTGGATCGAGCCAAGAACTGGAAGGCTCATCCCGACGAGATTCCGCATCCGCTCGCCGGGAAGGGAGTGGCGCTCGTCTTCGAGAAGCCGAGTGCACGGACTCGGACCTCCACGGAGATGGCGGTGCACACCCTGGGCGGGCACCCGATCTACGTGCGCGGCGAGGAGGTCGGGATCGGGACGCGCGAGACCGTCGAGGACGTCGCCCGCACGTTGGCGTCCTACTGCGCGCTTCTCGCAGCGCGCGTCTTCGATCACCGAACCCTCGAGGCGATGCACGGTGCCGTCGACGTTCCGGTGGTCAACCTCCTCTCTGACCGAGCGCATCCGTGCCAAGCCCTCGCGGATCTGTTGACGATCGACGAGGTCCTCGGAGATCTGGATGGTCGCCGCGTCGCGTACGTCGGCGACGGCAACAACGTCGCGGCATCACTCGCGTTCGCGGCCGCACTCTCCGGTCTCGAGCTCGTCGTGTCCTCGCCGCCAGGCTTCGAGCTCGACGACGACGTCGTGGAGCGTGCCCGCAACCTGGGTGGTGCGGTGGAGCTCGTCACGGATCCCTACGAAGCAGTGCGCGGAGCGGACGCCCTGTACACCGACGTCTGGACGTCGATGGGGCAAGAGGAGGAGACCGAAGCGCGCCGGGTCGCCTTTGCCGGCTACCGCATCGATGCCGACCTCATGGCCGCGGCCGGTGAGCACGCGGTCCTGCTGCACTGTCTTCCCGCGCACCGGGGGGAAGAGGTCACGGCCGAGGTCCTCGACGGGCCCCGCTCGGTGGTCTGGCAGCAGGCCGAGAACCGGATGCATGCCGTGCGCGCCTTGTTCGCCTTCCTGCTCGGTGAGGGGAGCTGACGTGTCGACCCTCGGGAAGCCCCAGCGCCAACACCGCATCGCGCGCCTGCTCGAGGAGCAAGCGGTCTCGAGCCAGTCGCAGCTGGTCGAGATGCTCGCGGCCGACGGCGTCGTCGCAACGCAGGCGACCGTGAGTCGCGACCTCGAGGAGCTCGGGGCGGTGAAGGTGCGCATCCCCGGTGGCGCGATGGCGTACGCGATCCCCGAGCACGCCAAGGAGCGGCCGGCTCCCGATGATCACCTCCGTCGCGTGATGGGTGAGTTCGTGGTGGAAGTCGGTCACAGTGCGAACCTCGTGGTGCTGCGCACGCCGCCGGGCTCCGCGCACGTCATCGGCTCCGCACTCGATCGAGCGGGCTTGCCCGACGTGCTCGGCACGGTCGCCGGGGATGACACGTTGGTGCTGGTGTGCTCCGAACAGGCCGGTGGCGCGAAGGTCGCCGCCGAGCTCGCGACATTGGCCGGACTCTAGAGACGAAGCGGGAGATCATGGCGAAGCGAGTCGTGTTGGCGTACTCCGGCGGGCTGGACACGTCCGTCGCAGTGAAGTGGATCCGGGAAGAGTGGGGGATGGAGGTCGTCGCGCTCGCGGTGGACGTGGGCCAGAGCGCCGATGACGACTGGGAGACGATCCGCGAGCGCGCCCTCGCCGCCGGCGCGGTCGAGGCGATCGTGGTCGACGCCAAAGCCGAGTTCGCGCAGGACTACTGCCTCCCGGCGCTGCGAGCCAACGCGCTCTACGAGGGCAAGTACCCGCTCGTCTCGGCGCTCTCGCGTCCCGTCATCGTGAAGCACCTCGTGGCGGCCGCGCGCGAGCACCACGCGGATGCCGTGGCGCACGGTTGCACCGGCAAGGGCAACGACCAGGTCCGCTTCGAGGTTGGCACGCGCGCGCTCGCGCCCGACCTCGACGTCCTCGCACCGGTGCGCGTCTGGGGCTTCACTCGTGAGGATTCGATCGACTACGCCGCCGCGCACGACATCCCGATCAAGGTCCACAAGGACAACCCGTACTCCATCGACGAGAACCTGTGGGGCAGGGCGATCGAGTGTGGAGCGATCGAGGACCCGTGGGTTGCGCCGCCCCAAGAGCCCTACGCGCTGACAACGGACCCCTCACAGGCGCCGCGGGACCCTTGGGAGCTCGTCCTGCGCTTCGAGCAGGGCGTCCCCGTGGCGCTCGACGGGACCGAGCTGCCGTTCCACGAGATCGTCAGCGAGGTGGGGGCCAAGGTCGGGAGCTACGGGTGGGGTCGTCTCGACATGGTCGAGAACCGTCGCGTCGGCATCAAGAGCCGTGAGGTCTACGAGTGCCCGGGCGCGCTGGCGCTGATCCTGGCCCACGCAGACCTCGAGTCGATCACGCTCGAGCGCGACCTCATGCGCGAGAAGGCGCGACTCGAACCGCGCTACGCGGAGCTCGTGTACGACGGCCTGTGGTTCTCACCGTTGCGCAGTGCGCTCGACGCGTTCGTGGAGGAGTCACAACGCCCGGTGACGGGTGAGGTGCGCCTGCGGCTCGAACCGGGCCGGTGCTTCGTCACCGGACGTCGCTCCGACGCGGGGTTGTACGACTACGAGCTCGCGACGTACGACGCGGCCGATGCCTTCCGGCACGAGGACGCGGCCGGCTTCGTGCGGCTCTGGGGCCTCGGGCTCGAGACGATCGCCCGCAAGCAGGGGCCGCCCCATGTCTGAGGACGCGCCAGCATCGATGCCCGTGAGCGGTCAGCCGCTCTGGCACGGGCGCTTCGCTGATGGCCCGAGCGACGAGTTGCTCGCGTTCACGGTCAGCCTCGACTTCGATCGGCGCCTCGCCCCTGACGATCTCGAGGGCTCCCGCGCCCACGTCCGCATGCTCGGCGCCGTCGGGCTGCTCGGTGACGACGACGTCCTGGCAGTGCTGGCCGCGCTCGACACCGTCGACGCGGAGCTCACCGACGGCTCGTTCGTCTTCGCCCCGTCCGATGAGGACATCCACACGGCGATCGAGCGCCGGGTCACCGAGATCGCCGGCGATGCTGGTGCGCGCCTCCACACCGGGCGCAGCCGGAACGACCAGGTGGCGACCGATCTTCGTCTGTGGCTCCGTCGCGCGGGCCGTGACGTCGCGGCACGGACGCATCGCTTCCAGGAGACGCTCGTGCGGCTGGCGGGGGAGTGCGGTGACGACGCCTACCTCCCGGGGTACACCCACCTCCAGCGCGCCCAGCCCGTGCTGCTCGCACACCACCTGCTCGCCCACTTCTGGTCCCTGTCGCGCGACGTCGACCGCTGGCGTGATGCGCTCGACCGTGCGGACGTCTCCCCGCTCGGTGCCGGTGCACTGGCGGGGTCGAGCCTGCCGCTCGACCCCGACCAGACCGCAGCGGCACTCGGGTTCGGACGCCGCTTCGAGAACTCGCTCGATGCCGTCTCGGATCGCGACTTCGTCGCCGAGGCGCTCTTCGTGCTCGCGCTCGAGCAGGTGCACCTCTCGCGGCTCGGCGAGGAGATCGTGCTGTGGACGAGCGACGAGTTCGGCTTCCTCGGGCTCGCCGATTCACACAGCACGGGCTCGTCGATGCTGCCGAACAAGAAGAACCCCGACATCGCCGAGCTGGCGCGAGGGAAGGCCGGTCGGGTGATCGGCGACCTCACGGGCTTCCTCGCGACGCTCAAGGGCCTGCCGCTCGCCTACAACCGGGATCTACAGGAAGACAAGGAGCCCCTGTTCGATGCCGTCGAGACGTGCGCGTTGAGCTTGAGCGCGCTCCAGGGCTTGCTGGAGACGGCGACGTTCGACCACGGGCGCATGCGTGCCGCAGCCGACGTGCCCGCGACCGCCGCGACCGACCTCGCTGAGCACCTCGTGCGGGGTGGGACACCCTTCCGCGAGGCGCACGCGATCGTGGGCAACCTCGTGCGGCAGTCGACCGAGCGCGGTGTGCCACTCGATGAGCTGGTGATCACGGAGCCGACCCTCGGGCCCGACGCGCTGCCGTTGCTCGAGCCGGGTGCGGCCGTGCGGCAGCGCACGACGGCCGGTGGTGCAGGACCCGACGCGCTCGGCCCGCAGCTCGACGCGGCGGCCGCGTGTCTCGCCGACCAGCGGGCGTGGCTCGAAGCTTGATGCAGCCCGCGGTCCCGCGCTCGTTCTACGACCGCGATGGGCGGACGCTGGCGCCCGAGCTGCTCAACAAGCTGCTCGTCCACGACGACCCGGCGGTCGGACGCCTCGCGGTGCGGATCGTCGAGGTCGAGGCGTACGCGGGGTCGGACGACGCCGGCAGCCACGCGTTCCGTGGGCCGACCCCGCGCACCGAGACGATGTTCGGCGCGCCGGGCCACCTCTACGTGTACTTCACCTACGGCATGCACTGGTGCATGAACGTCGTCGCGGGCCCGGCGGGAGCGGCGAGCGCGGTCCTCCTGCGGGGTGCTGCACCGGTGGCAGGGATCGAGGTGATGCGAGCGCGCCGGCCTGCGGCGCGGACCGACCGGGATCTCTGCTCGGGACCCGCGCGGCTCACCCAGGCACTCGGCATCTCGGGATCGTTCGACGGGACCGATCTGGTCGGGGGCGGCATCGGCATCGTCGACGACGGGGTGGCGCCGCCGAGCGACCCCGGTGTGAGCACCCGGATCGGGCTCGGCGCCGGACGGGGCCGGGAGCACCGGTGGCGCTGGTTCGTCGCGGACGACCCGAACGTCAGCCGTTCGCGACCATCGCAGGGCTAGCGTCGAAATCGTGCCCGACGAGATGGTCAGTGCGGAGATCGCGATCAGTCCGGAGATCGCCGAGCAGGTGCGGGTCATCGCGGCCGGCGCGGTTGACCTCGTCAGCGAGACCGACCTCGTCCGGAAGCTGCAGCGGGGGACGCCGCTGCGGGTGAAGCTGGGCATCGATCCCACCGCGTCGGACATCCACCTCGGGTTCGCCGTCGTCCTCCGGAAGCTCCGCCAGATCCAGGACCTCGGCCACACCGCCGTGCTGATCCTCGGTGACTTCACCGCGATGGTGGGAGACCCGTCGGGGCGCTCGGCCACGCGGCCGCGCCTCTCCAAGGAGCAGGTCGACGTCCACGCCGCCACCTACGTCGAGCAGGTGCAACGGATCCTCGATCCCGATCGGCTCGAGGTGCGTCGGAACTCGGAGTGGCTCGGTGCCATGGGCATCGAGGACGTGCTGCTGCTCACGGCGCGCATGACCGTCGCCCAGATGCTGGAGCGGGACGACTTCGCCAAGCGGTATCGGGACGGCAAGCCGATCTCGGTGCTGGAGTTCCTGTATCCGCTCCTCCAGGGCTGGGACTCCGTGGTCGTGCAGGCGGACGTCGAGCTCGGCGGCACGGACCAGCTCTTCAACAACCTCGTGGGCCGGACCCTGCAGGCCCAGGAGGGGCAGGAGCCCCAGGTCGTGCTCACCACTCCGCTGCTGGAGGGGCTCGACGGCGTCCAGAAGATGTCGAAGTCGCTCGACAACTACGTCGGGATCGCCGAGGCGCCGTCGGAGCAGTTCGGCAAGATGATGTCGCTGCCCGACGTGCTGATGGCTCGCTACTTCGCCCTCACCACCGGATGGCACCCCGACCGGGTCGCCGAGACCGTCGCCGCGATGGAGGATGGCAGCCTTGCCCCCGTCGAGGCGAAGCGCCTCCTCGCCCGGACGATCGTCGACCTGTACCAGGGTGACGGCGCGGGTGCGGAGGCCGAGGGCGAGTTCGACCGGGTGTTCAAGGCCCATGCGGCGCCGTCGGACATCCCTGAGCACGTCCTCGACCTCGGAGAGGCCCGTGACGGGCGAATCCCGCTCGCCAACGTCCTGCGCCAGGCCGGGCTCGCGGCGTCCAACAAGGAGGCTCGACGCCTCGTCGCCCAGGGTGGCGTGCGGTGGGACGGGGACGTCGTGGCGGATCCGGATCGGACCTGCGATCCCGGGGAGCTCGACGGCGTGACCCTCCAGGTCGGCCGACGGAAGTGGGCACGCGTCCGCCTGCCCTGAGCGGGTTGGCCGTGACGCCGGCCGGTATGCTGATCGAGACGGAGCACAGGGAAATCTTCACCCCAGCTTGATTGGGTGGATCTGCCCCCGTATACTCCCGAGTCCGCCCGAAGGCCGTCTCTGACGGGACCGCGGGCGCTTGATACGGACTACGGCCTCGCCTCAGTCACCTGTCCAGCCGGGCACCCGCAAGGGATTCCGGGTTGGGCGGCGGAGTGGGTGCGGCGAACCGGTCCGACGTGAGGCTCTCGGCCAGTTGCTGGCGCGTGCCTCGCAGCAGCTTCTTGACAACGGAACAGTGACGCCATGTAAGTAAGCCAGTGCGGGCGTTCACGACTCGAGCCACGGGATCCTCGGATCTCGGGGTGCGGACTGTGACGCCACAACAACAATTCCGCACGGTCCCACCAACGAGAGGTCCGGTTCGCCGGCGCCGCTCGAGATGGAGGATCGTGCTGTAGTCGCCCGACGAGCCAGCAGTGGTTCCGACGGCGGCTCTCCGATCTTCATCGTCTCCCTCCTTGGCTTCGGCCATCCGGGGAGAGGGTGCTGGTCTTAATGGAGAGTTTGATCCTGGCTCAGGACGAACGCTGGCGGCGCGCTTAACACATGCAAGTCGAACGAGAACCTCGGAGCTTGCTCCGGGGGGAGAGTGGCGAACGGGTGAGGAACACGTGAGAAACCTGCCCCGAAGACCGGGATAACACCGGGAAACCGGTGCTAATACCGGATGCCCTCACCGGATCGCATGATCTGGCGAGGAAATGGATTCCGCTTCGGGATGGTCTCGCGGCCTATCAGCTTGTTGGTGGGGTAACGGCCCACCAAGGCTCCGACGGGTAGCTGGTCTGAGAGGATGTCCAGCCACACTGGGACTGAGACACGGCCCAGACTCCTACGGGAGGCAGCAGTGGGGAATCTTGCACAATGGGCGAAAGCCTGATGCAGCGACGCCGCGTGCGGGATGA
>JBBQFJ010000118.1:0-10712 GCA_038321755.1 Acidimicrobiia bacterium
CACACCCAGTGGACACAGTGGACGGAATCCACGACCCAGTGGACGTGCTGGGAGTAGTGGACGGGTTTCGCAGTCTTCCTAAACCGTGCGCGCAGGTTCGAATCCTGCCGGGGGCGCTTGCAGAAGTGCAGGTCAGATGCCTGCGACCTTCTTGCGTGACGCGCTTGCGGGTCAGGAATCCCCACTTCTATCCCTAGTTTGACGAGCCGCTTCGTTTGAGCAGCTTCGTCAGCTCTGAAAGCTCCCCTCTCAGATGCTGGTGCTGATCATCTGAGGGAACAATGCACACCGACGGGCCGAGAACCCACACGCGAAATTGGAAGCCCTGTAGTCGGCAGTCTGGACTCAACCGTATCGGGGCAACGTCGCGGCCCGTCTCTAGCCCTCCACCGGGACCCAGATCGCTACGGCGCGATAGTCGATGTGCGAGCAGTTACAGCTTCGGTGACCGAATTCAAGCGGAATCGGAGTCGCAAGTTGCTCGTCGGGTCGGGCCGTCGTCGATTCGAGCCACGCGCGCTGCACGATGACATCCCCCCAGATCTCCCGCTGCGCGGTCAGGAGGTGGCTTGCGAGTGCTCGCTCGAGATGCTGCAGCACAGATGTGTGCACCGAGCGGAGAAACACGGTTCGTTCGACGTCGTCCATCGGCTCAGGCGCAAGCCGAGCGGTCGTGATCTGACCTTCATTCCAGGCCAAGTACGGGGGAAGGTGCGGTTCGCCCGAGACCAGACCATCGAGGTGCCGAAATCGTCCGCCCATGGCGAAGTCAGTTGCGACGTCGGCGATCAGCTGCATCACGGGGTCATCGAACACCGACGGTTGTCTGCGAACGTGCGCCTGGCACTCGAGCTCACCGAGGAGGCGAACAAGGTCGTGGCCAATGGGTGTTGCGGACCGAAATTCTCCTACGAGGATTCGTTCGTTCAGGATCCATGCTGCCTTGCCGAGCACCTCGATCCCGCGGCCGATCACCTGCAGCTCGGGCTCGTGGACTGGATGCTGAACGTCCTGGATCGCGACGATCTCGACTGCTCTGTGCAGCGTGCGGGCCCCTTCGCTGATGGCTTGGCGAAGGGAATCGATTTGGCGTCGGTGTTCTGTGGGGCCTGCCGCCACGTACCTTCCTCGTTCGTAGTCTCTCGGCTTGCGCTGCGGGGGCTCGCGCCGGGCTAGAACTCTCGTGCTTGAGTGTGGCGCAGGCGCGAGCCGTAGCCGCGTGCGCGGCGTTGCAGCCTCCACACGGTGAGGTCCCAGGGTGCGCGCGCGTGGGCCACGATCATCAAGGGCTCGGAGATCCTGGCGTCGGCGTGATCTCGGATGCGACGCAGCGTCCTGCGATCGATGCCGCTGAGGCGGTGACCGCCTCCGGGGTGGGAGTGCCAGTCCCCTAAGTAAGTGGTCTTACGATTCGAACTCCGGTAGATGCGGGCGATGGCGCGTTCCTGGAAGTCCAGATCTGGCGAGAACGACGTTCGCCGGTGCGTTGCGTTCGTTCCGGGTCCGATGAGGTCAGTAATCACGATGGTGTCGTGATCGTCGCTCGTGTAGCCCATCAGCACGCCGCCCGTCTCGACGTCGTCCGCTTTGGTTGCCTCGTTGCGAAGTCGGCGTGCTGAGTCGGCGCTGATCCAGACGGTCAGGCTGCGCATTGACCACATCTGGGGTGCGAGGTCAGAACGTGGGTGTCGATCTCGAAGTTCGGCTGGCCATGCCGGTCGCGGAGGTTGACGACGCCGACGTCCCAGGGCGAGTCGGGGTAACCGCCCTCGACGTTGCTGCAGAGTGTGGCAATTGCGAGTCGGACACCGAAGTGTGCGATGGTCGTGAGATCGAAGTTCGAGCCGGTGAACGTGGGGTCCGCACATCCTGCTGGTTGGATCTGACCGGCTGGGTCTTCGTTCGGTGGGGCGATCGTGCCGTCGGTGTAGTGGTGCTCAAGGCACACCCAGCAGCCGGGCCGATCTGGCAGGACCCGGGCGGCGACACCACCCCAGGCGCCAGCCGTCGCCCAGGTGTGCACGTAGGGGATCCCGGCGTCTCGCGCGAGGTCTGACAGGGCGTGCCAGACGCCGGGCTCGGCGGTGGCGTCGTAGATCAGGTCGACCTCGTCAAGCAGTTCACCGATCGTTTCGAGTTGCGATGGTCCTTCGGGGTCTCCTGGCAGGACGGCGCCGCCGATTCGTCCGATGCCAGCTCCGACCTTCGTGTATGGGTAGTTCGCGTCGATGAACCCGCCGATCGCCTTGACCTTGTGCATTCCGACGACCGGAATTCCGAGCGGCCAGCGCACGATGTTCCCGCTGTCGACCGTGTCGTGATCGACCAGTTGGAGACTGCCGACTCCGCTGCGCGCGAACTCGATGGCTGCCGGCGCACCCAAGGCACCGAGACCAAAGACTGCGACCGTGCGTTCTGGAAGCGTTCGGAGTTCGGGGACCCGCGCGACGATGTCCGCGGACCCGGCGCGTGAAGCTCGTGCAAAGTATGTCTCCCGCTTTTCGGGCTGTACGACCCGGTTCGCGCGAGGCGGCTGCCCCCGGCGGTGCGGCTTGTTGCTCATCGGGGCACCACCATTTGCTGCGTCACGACACGCACGACGAAGAGCCAGGAGTAGCTCTGGGCGCGCCACTGCACTTCCTCGGGAAACACCGCGCCAACAACGTCGAACCTCGTGTCGTAGAGGTGCTCCCAGCTCGGTGCGCTGAGCGACGGATCCGCTTCGGCGAATGCTTCGATCGCGGCTTCGGGGTTGTTCTGTTCGGGAGGCGCGTCGAGGCGAACCCAGCGCCCCGCGCATGGTGTCTCGAAGTGACGAGCGAGCCGTGGATCTGCTGCAGCGATCTCGTGCCCGTCGGCATCCTGGACACTGAGTACGGCACCTCGCAAGACGTGAGGTGCGATGGGTGTGGGAGGAACTCCGAGCATCAGAGACCCGCCCTCGTGGCCAGTGAGATCCCAGTGGCCGTCTACGAGGATGACGGCTGCCTCCTGGTAACTGAAGTAGTCGCTGAACGGTTCGCCTTGGCGTTCCTCGGCCTCAGCGGTGGCTGCCGATCCGGGGTCGGCGGCAGCATCAATCACTGTGTCGAGCCGATCCACGATGAAGGACGCGAGCGTGTCGTCGACTTCCCAGTTTGCGGTTCCGCGGCCGATCATGCAGAGCGCTCGACTGAACGGGTTCTGATGCCGGCCAAGATCCAGATCAGGAGCCTGGATTTCGAAGCGGAAGTACGGGAACAGGTCTGGGTACGACGCAACCAACCTGGTCGTCTCGCCGTTGACTGGGACTCGCAGATGGATGCGTAGAGTTCCGCGTCGCTCGGCGTCCTCGTCGACCTGGTAGTCGAGCCCAGCCGCGTCTAGCGCTGCCGTCTCGGCTTCCCGTAGACCTGGGAAGCGATCCCACCAGGGCGGAATGCTCACCCGACTGGGCGAGGCCGCGGCGGGCGAGGCGGTCGTTCGGGACCCGGACGGTCCGGAGGCGGAGGTGGTGCATCCGGACGCTCGGGACGCTCGGGACGCTCGGGACGCTCGGGACGCTCGGGACGCTCGGGACGCTCGGGACGCTCGGGAGAGTTCGCCATCGTGCTCCTCTGTCTTCTGTAGCCCCGCCTTTACGCGGGTACTTCCACTAGTGTCATTCTCGCGCTTCGAACGTTTCGTGTAAAGCGGATATTGCGACAATTGCGCCTAGGGCGGAACTCTGGGATGCTCGCCTTCGTTGTTCCTTCCTGGTAGCAAGTGATCCAGGAGCAATCCCAGGCCCAGCGAGGATGATCCGTCATGGCGCCAGCGAGTGTCCTCACAACCGAGCTCAAGGTTCCCGAGCTCTACGACTCCGACGAGGCCCACAAGGTCCTCGAGCAGCTCACCGAGTCGTTCGGCGCGGCTCCGCGCGGGCGCTCGCACATCTTGCGAGTCAGCATCGACAACGAAGCGGTCCAGGTGCCGGCATACCTCATGGACTTCTTCACCGGGGTCTTAGAGGAAGTCGCGCGCGGTAACGCGGTGACGGTCGGTGGCATAGACCCCGAACTCACAACACAACAGGCAGCAGACCTACTCAAGGTGTCGCGCCCCTACCTCGTGAAGTTGATCGACACCGACCAACTACCGCACCGCCGCGTCGGGAACCGCCGCAAGGTGCTGCTTGCCGACATCCTCGACTACAAGCGAAACGACGACCTCTACCGTCGCCGAGTCCTCGATGAGCTCACCCGCGAAGCGGAAGATCTTCAGCTCGACTACTAGCCGTAGTCACACACCATGGGCGACGGCACGATCTACGACGCCTGCGCCCTCTACCCCGCGTCGCTCCGCGATCTGCTGCTCAGGCTCGCACTCGCTGGCCTCGTAACCCCTCGTTGGACCGAACAGATCCTCGACGAGATGACCGCCGCACTCCTTCGCAACCACGATCACCTCGACGCCGCGAACCTGCAACGAACCCGCGCCCTCATGTGCGACGCCATACCCGACTGCCTGGTCGAAGGCTTCGAGCACCGAATCCCCGAACTTGAACTCCCGGATCCGAACGACCGGCACGTACTGGCCGCGGCAATCCACGCAGAAGGAGCCCAAATCGTCACTGCCAATCTCGCGGACTTCCCGGCGTCCGCGCTCGAGCCACACGGAATAACCGCGGTTCACCCAGACGAATTCATCGAGGGACTGATCGACCAAGAACCCGACACTGTTCTGAGCGTCGTCGTTGAGCAGGCCGCGACGCTCGAGCAACCTCCCCAGTCAGTTGACGAGCTGCTGGAGCGCTTCCGCCGAAATGGCCTAACACGCTGCGCTGACAGGCTCCGAAACCTCCGGCCCTGAGCCGCCCGAACCTGCCGCGCCGTCACCTCTGGGTAGAGGTACCGACGCGCCGACACGCGTCGCGGTGGCCGCGTTCACTCGCGCCCCCTTCCGCTTCGCCGCAAAGTTCGCGCCCGTCGAGTGCGCGTTCAAGGCGAACGTGCTTTGATGACGATGCTTTGGGGGAGTCGCACGCAAAGCCGTGCGACAAGGGCGAGAGGCACGAGGTCCAATGCGCGAGGTCTCGGTGTACACGGCCAGTTCGGTGCGTACACCGGCGCGCACCTCACTCGGGTTGCCCGATCCTTCGGCATCTTGGATCGTGTGACTGGTCCTTGACGGCGCGGCCACTCGCTGACGGTTGACATGACCAGTCGCACCGAAGCTTCGACACGGGGCGATGCGTGTAGCTAAATCTTGAGCGAAGAGACGTGCCCGAGGCGCCTCGCTGTCTCAGGCCAGTTCTCTCGGTAGAGAGCCGAGATGTATACATGCCAGTACTGCCCTTCGAAGTACTCGTGATCGCGAAGGCAGCCTTCCAGCTGGAAGAAGCGACCGATCCCGCTTGCGTACTCGGCGAAGTTGAATTCAACTGCTTCGATGTACACCTTGCGAAGGTTCCAAACTCGGAAGAGGTACTCGATGAAGATGACCACTGCCTCAAGGGCCCAGCCGCTCTTTTCGAACTCTGGTGTGATCGCAACAGCGAGGTACACGACACTGTTTCGTGGGTCTGCGTTGTAGGCAGTGACGGTCCCTACTGGGATCCGTTCGTCGGTCTGCTCCACGAGAAACTGAGCCAGTACGTTTTGCCAAAGGAACTGTGGAAACTGTTCGGGGCTCGGCGTCGTACCGCGTGGTCGCCATCGTACGATCGTGCGAGCGTCGACCGTCATCCGGTAGAGGAATTCGTAGTCTCCTGGTGTGATGGGGCGAAGTGTCACCCACCTTCCCGTAAGACGAGCGACCGTGTCAGCGGAGCGCGGGACAGGAAACGGTCCAGGTGCGCTGCTGTCGGTAGGCCGGTTCTGCTCCCTCATCGAATGGTTCCGCTGGGCGACGACTCACTTTGGGTGCGCGTGGCGTATTGATCGTGAAGGTCGCCCAATGTGTGAATGAACGGCATTGCTCCTTCGGGAATCTCGGCGTCCATCTGAGCCATCACGGTCACGACCTCAAGCATGCGTAGCGAGTCGAGTCCGAGGTCCTCGATGAGTCTTGTGTCGCGTTCATAGATGTGCGGGTCGAGTTGAAGTTCTGAGGTCAGTCGGGAGACGAACCGGTCGAAGGTGTCATCTTGGGAGGAGGTGGTCTTGTTTCGCATGCCAAATCCTGTCTACCGCTTGGCCGATCTAGGGCTGGGGGCGACCTCTGGGTCCGATTCGGACGATAGGGAGCTCTCCTTCGTTCAGAGCGGCGAGCGTCGCGCCGCGGCGCAACTTCCCGGAGGACGTTCTCGGTATCGAGTGTGGCTCGACGAGAACGATGGTTGACGCTATGACTCCGAGCTCGGCCTCGACCGCTGCTCGAATCTCGCCTCGGATCCGGTCCGTTGCTTGGGAACGGCACTCGGCGATGATTGCCAAGCCACCGCGATTCCCTTCATCGGATCCCACGGCGACGACATTGCCGATCCGGATTCCTGCAACGTTGGCGGCGACCGCTTCAACTGCTTCGGGTGAAATGTTCCGTCCGCCCAGAATGATCAGGTCCTTCTTTCGCCCTACGACGACTAGCTGTGAATCCGTGATGTAGCCAACGTCGCCGGTGGCGAGCCACTCGCCGCGGATCGCGCTCGGTGTTTCGTCCGGCAGGTAACCGCTCGCAACGTTCGACCCTCGGATTTCGATCTCACCAACCAGCCGTTCCGGTTGGCCGGGCGGTTCGCCAGAGCGCCTGATGCGGAGTTCAACGCCGTCAATGGCGTCGCCGAGCATCGCGAATCGAGTTGCTCGATGGCCGGGTCGTGCGGGACTAGCGATTCGTTCGTGTTCCAGAATGTCCGTATCGACGGTGTCGACATGGAGCCCGGAACCGGGAGCTGGAATGGTGACTGCGAGCGTCGCTTCGGCAAGGCCGTAAACGCACGACACTGAACTGCGAGGAAGTCCGCCCGCTGCTCCGGCTGAAAGAAATGCTTCGACGACGTCGACCGAGACTTGCTCAGCTCCGCAGAATGCCAATCGCAGTCGGCTGACGTCGACGGTCGAGGCAGCGAGGCCGCGGGTTGCGAGCCGATATGCCGAGCAGGGTGCGGCAGTCAGAGTCGCTCGGAGATGCGCTGTCCATTCCATCCAGCGACCGGGGCGACTCGCGAAGTCTTCGGTCTTGGCGAGCACGAGGTCCGTGCCCGTCAGGAGTGGAAGCGCGAGGCAGCCGACGAGGCCCATGTCGTGGTAGAGGGGTAGCCATGACACAAACCGATCCGCCTGTGGATCAAGGTCGATTCGCTGGGCCATCCCTGCGACGTTGCTGAAAAGTTGTCGCCAACTGACGGTGACGGGTTTGCTGAGATCCGTTGACCCGCTCGTGAACTGGACGATTGCCAGATCATCGTCACCTGTCGCAGGCCGGGCGTACTGCGATGAGGTGGAATGTGAAATCGATTCGAGAGCCAGTGCGGATGCTCCCGCAGTTGCGGGCTGCCGAATCCACTCGTGCGCGCTGTCCGTGACTATGCAGTCTGCCTTCATTGCGCCAAGTAGCGCGCGTGTTCGCAGCGCGAACGATTTCGAGTCTTGGCGCGGCGCGTAGTTCGGAAGAATCGCGGTTGCGGCTCCGGTTAACCATGCGGCGAGGATTGTGACGACGGCCTCGGTTGACGTTTGTGCGATCAGCGCGATCCTGGATCGAGGACCGAGACCGGATGCCTGGAGCACCCCAGCTGTGTAGGTGGCTCTCTCGAAGATCTGTTGCCAGGGCAATTTCGTACCGTCAGTAGCGATGAGAGATCCCGAGGCCGATTCGACGAGTTCGACCAGCCTCGTTGCGGGGCGTAGCTGCGGTGCGATCGGTTCCTCTACCTCGTGCACGACACCAGTTCAGCATGTGGATGCGTCGCGCCGACGACGATCAGTCGTGCCGTATCCGCGTCTCGGCTAGCCGTCACGACGACTACAGGTTCGCCTCGAAAGGTGCCCGGTTGTTGCTCGGCCGGCGCGATACGTCTGCTGAACTCGCGTGCGTACCGGTCGATGACGCGCTTGCGCGCACCAGTGACGTCGAGGACTGCAGCAACGGATGTGCGTTCACCGGAACACGAGTCGGGATTGCGTGCAAGGACTCTTGATCCGCTTTGCACCGTGAATCGTGGCGGGGTCATGTCTCTTTCGATGGGTTCGCCGACACTCGGCATTTCCGGCCGATCAGGCACGGCGGGTACACCGTGCCGATACCCGTTGGGAATGAGCGTGGGAGCGCCTGGCTCGGGTCCAGGATCTACGATTGAACTGGCGGGACCATGACGCAGTGTCAGTTCATTCGCGTACGCCGTTGCCCCTGCGCTACGAGTGAGTTGCAACATCAACTGATCGTTTGAGTCACCGGCAGGCGGGTTGGCCGTGGCAGCGCACCTGAGTTCTCTGAGACCGTGCGGGTCCGGACTCATAGCGGAGAGGGGCACCTCTCTGAGGTCGACACTTGCGTCTCGTCGCTTCTCGGCGTAGGCGAGGTGACACGACACCGCGGTTGAATACCCGAGCGACTGCGCTCGATTCAAATAGCGATTGATGACACTGACCGGATTGCCTTCGACGTTCAAGTGCGCGGTCCAACCGTTCGGCGCTTCGACTTCTGCTCCGTTTGGCACCAAGGGGAACACGGTGCCGACTAATTGGGATCCAGGTTCGACGACAAAACCATCGCCGAGTTCCTGAACTTCGCTCGATGCCGAACCTGCTCTCGTCGTTGTGATAAATCCGAACACGACGATGAGCGCTACGGCTCCCGCGACGCTCCATCGAAGCCGAGCACGCGGCACGATTCGTAGTCGTGCCTTGAACACGATCACGTACGCCAACATGGCATCAGCTTTGCTGCCGGGCCACCTTTAGCAGAGATTTGCATACGCCCAATACTGGAGGTGGTCTGAAGTCTGCGCTGCTCCCCAGTGGTTCTCGAAGGATCCACCTGAGTACGGCATGCACCAATGATTGAAACTGGGAACCCAGACGTAGTCGAGCTTGTCTTGCAGACCATTCCCTGCATGCCAGGTCAGCGCTGACGGCGCCCCTTCGACGTAGCCGGCACCGCCGAACTTTGAGTTCACACCTTGTCCTGGAGTCAGGTTGAAGTCACCACCTCCATAGGTCTTCCCGCGGTTCGCATTCTTCCAGTTGAGTTGGTCACGGTATTCTCCGGCCTGGGAAAGAGCGATGTTGTCATTGTTCGCAGCGAGGTGCGTTGAGCAGGCAAGGTACGCGGGATTTTGTGCTTGCCCGCACACCCAGCCACGTACGTCGCTTTCGCCGCTGACGTTGGAATACGCGGCTGACGCGCTGTACGCGTTGCCTCCCTTCCAGAACACGGCGTTGCCGTGGTCGTGGCAAGCACTGTTCGGGTGGTTGGAGTAGTACTTCTGGCCCGTGTAGCCCAGGGTCTGCATGTATGCGTTGAGGTTCGAGAACTGGTCGCGACAGATTTCTTGAAATGTCGCTGCACGAGGTCTCGTTGGCGAAAAGTAGACGGAGTACCACGCTTCGAGCCACGGGTTGTCCATGTTGCTGCTGCAGTTGCTTACCCCGCCGCACATGTTCCAGTCGAAGACGTTCGGGATGTTTGCCGGAAGCAGGAACGCGGGTACCCGGGCGCTAATCTTGGCAGAGCGTTTTGCTGTGCCTGCGCGAGTCGGTTCTGGCGCCGCGGCCTCTGCCGAGCGGTCTGGGAACAACCCGAGACGCACCAGCGCTCCAGCCACGATGAACGCGCCGCCAATGGCCAGTCGGCGTCGGAAGCTAATCATTCGTTTCTCCCTCTGCCATCAGCTCGGGTCGTAGCGAGCAAGGCCCGGTGCAGCGATGGGAGCCGCGTCAGGCTTCGTCGGGTCGATCCCCGTGAAGGGTGGCCCGTAGTCGACCACGACGCTGCCGGTCCACAACGGTGTCTGTGGAATTCCTGGAGTCGCCGGAATGACGCGCCATGAGTTCGTCGTCGGGTTGTAGGAGCGTCCAGGCAAGAGCGTCTGTGCGGCGCCTTTCGCCTGGCCTCCGAGGTTGGGTGCTCCGTTCAGGAACAGGAGCTCTTCGCCGGTCCAGACGCGGTGGGGAAACAGCCCGGCGATCGGTTCGCCTTCTGCCGGTGGAGGTGGACTCGGCGCAGTCGACCAGGACCGTGTTCCGAGGTTGTAGAGCTCGAGTTCACCGGTTGCTCCGCCCGACGAGCTCATGACCATGACACTGTCTGCCATGCACGAGAGCTCCGGCGGAATCGTCGGATACTTCACGCCGTCGAGCGCTGGACCAGCTTGCCAAGTTCCGACGGCGCTGGAGGTCTCGTCTACGGATGGCAGAGAGCTGACGGAGGTCGTCGTTGGCGCGTCCACCGGTGGCTCCACTGTTAACTGAGGCGCGGTCCCTTGCGATGTGTTTTCCGGATTCGTCACTGTAGGACCGAGCGTTGAGTTGGGCGTCGACTCGGAAGATGGGACAGGCACCGTCGTGTCGGGTGTAGAAGGGCTCGAAGCCGGCGGAGTTGAGGTGGGGGTGTTCGCCGGCTCCGACATCGCGGCCAGGGGCAACACGCGGATGGAGGGTTGAACCCATCCCGCGTCCGGACTGGTCGTCACGTGCTCACCAGGAGCAAGGGTGAGGCCGGGGTCGAGATCCAGGATCTCGCCACCATTCTCGAACTTCGCTGTGAGCGCCACTAGTTGGTCGCCGACAAGGCAGGCTTCGGTCGCATTTCCT
>JBBQFJ010000119.1:0-10687 GCA_038321755.1 Acidimicrobiia bacterium
ATGTGGGCCAGCGCGTCCACCTCGTGCGGACCGACGTGCACGAACTGGAACGACTCACAGCACGCGGTGCAAGTTCCGCACGGGACGTCGGCATCACGCACACCCTGCAGCGCGCGCTGCATGTCCTCCAACCAGGCGGAGAAACCGCCGGCCGCCAGATCGGTCCCCGCCATCATCCGATCCTTCGCGCCGCGAGCGAGCGCCGCAAGCGGTCGAAGCAGCAGCAGGGCGATTGGTGGCGGGCAGCGGCGCTCCTCTCCGGGCGGCGGGTCAGAGCGGCCGCCACCCACCGAGGAGGAACGTGCCCCGCGCGGTGCTCCGTCAAACCCCCCACCTGCCCCGAGGCATGGAGGTCCGACGAGGCACGCGTGAGATGGAACGCTAGGCCGACGGCTCCGGGCGTGGGAGTGGCTCGACGCCGATCGCGCGCAGTGAGTCGTCGGACCAGCCCGCGCCGTCGCCGTAGAAGCCGAAGAGGTGCTCGATGGCTTCGACGACCTTGGGCTCGAGGCCCGACCATGCCGCTTCGGGTGCCTCGACGATCACGTCGCTCGAGTAGACGGTCACGCCCGTGGCACCGAGGTCGAAGAGCCGCCGCGCCAGCACGTCCGGGGGGCGATTGCCCGTGGTGCCGTCGACCGACGAGTACGACTCGATCGCCATGCCGGTGATCGAGCGGTTGCACGAGAAGAAGCGAACCGCAGGCGATGCGCCGGGGCGCGCGGTGACGGTGATGTCCTGACCCATGGTCGGCGAGCCTACGCGTCCCGGCCTCAGTCGCCCGGCCTCAATCTTGGCGACCGAGCATCGCCAGCAGCGTCGCCTGCCGGTCGGCCCCCGCCGGCGCCGGCAGCTCCTTGAACATCCCGCTCGCGAGCAGCATCTCCCGCTGCGGTTCGATGACCTCGAAGCACGCCTCGACGAGCTCCTCGGGGAGGTTGGTGTCCTGTCCCGTCGGCTGCGCGACGTCCCATCCGTGGATGAGCACGTCGATGAAGCGGTGCCCGCAGTAGACCGATCCCGGCACCGGACCGTAGGAGACGGAGACCGGGACCTCCATCGCGCCGGGCGCACGGAACGCCGCCGCGGCACCGGCAGCCGAGGCGTCGAACGCGGCGACGGGATCGCTGCCCAGCACGTCGCCGTCGAGCACGTCGCCGACCTCTTCGATCGTCTTCCCGCCGACGAGCTCGGGGACCCAGAGGTTGCCACCCACGAGGTGGTTGACCATGGCGTGGACGTCCCAGTCCTCGCAGGCCGAGTCGATCCCCCATTGGTCGTCGCTGACGCCCGCGATGTACTTGCGGGTGTGCTCGAGGGCTTGGGCGTGCACCTCGGGAAGATCGACGGCCATCAGTTCTCCTCCTGCGTTCGTTGCTCGATCGACGCTCTCGACAAGGCTACGCGGTGCGTCACGCGAAGAGGCGTCCGGGAGGTGGCGGGAGGCCTCGCCAGCAGAGCCCTTCCATGAACACCCACGACCGGCGGTGGATCGCGCTCGGGCCATACCCGGCCAGCGCGACCTTGTGCCGCGGCGACGGGTACCCGACGTTCGACTCGAAGTCGTACGGGGGGTACTGGTGGGCCTCGGCCCCCATGATCTCGTCACGCGCGACCTTGGCGACGCACGACGCCGCGGCGACAGCCAGGACCGAGGTGTCGCCCTTGATCACGGTGGTCACGCGCCCCCCGAGGCCCAGATAGTCGTGGTTGCCGTCGAGGATGACCCGGTCGGGCTCGTAGCCCTGGGCCGAGAGCTCCCCGAGGGCGCGGAACGCGGCGGTCCGCAGCGCGGCCGTCATCCCGAGCGCGTCGCACTCGTCGTGCGACGCGTGGCCGATGCCGATCGCCACGGCCCAGTCCCGGACGTCCGCGGCGACGGCAGGGCGGTCCCGGCGAGAGATCTGCTTCGAGTCCCGCACCCCTCGGAGGTGCTCGGGCGCGGGCACGACCGCGGCGACGGTCACGGGGCCGGCCCACGCACCACGCCCCACCTCGTCGATCCCGACGACGACGCGCTCCCCCGCCTTCCAGCAGCGTCGTTCGAGCCGGAGGGTGGGGGTCGTCACCTCGGCGACGGTATCCGCTCCGGGCTCAGGAGTCCGGGACCAGCGCTCGGTGCACGTCGGCGAGCGTCTCGAAGGCGATGAAGTCCACCCCGTTCATCGCGCACCACCCTGCGAGACCGTCTTTCGCGAACACCACATCGGCAAGCAACGCCGCCTTGCGGTCGCTCGCGCCGTCTCCCACGAGCACGGTTGCCCGACCCCGGTGGCGCGCGTCCTTGATCGGCGCCTGCTTGCACGTCCCACACGACGAGCAGGCGCAGCAGCGGTCCTCGTTGGGGAACTCGAGGCGGCCCGTGGTCCAGTCGACGGCGTTGGTGATCACGGGCACCCCGAGATCACGAGCAACCTCGTCGGCCGGGAAGCCGAACCCGTCCGACACCATGACCACCTCGGCGCCCACGGCGCGGAGCGCATCGACGAGCGGCAGGGTGCCCGGGTCGATGGGCACCTCACGCGTGATCGTTCGCAGCTCCTCCTCGGCAGTCCTCGCATCGTCCGGGAGCAGGTCCCACTCGTCGAGGAGGCACTCGCGGCTCTCGATCTCGCCCCGCCGGTAGGCATCGCTGATCGCCACCCACTCCGGGGCACCGAGCCGCGTCATCAGGTGCACGCCGGTGTCGGCTTCGCTGATCGTGCCATCGAAGTCGAGGAAGACGGTGGTCTGCGCGAGGTCGAGCACCCCTACATCGTACGAGGCGCATCCTCCGAGGAGCCGTGGGCCTACAGGTGGTGTGGCACCGAGACGACGGCGACGCCGGGCTCGAACAGGAGCGTGGCCTTCATCTGCAGCGCCCGATGGTTGTGCAGTCCGTGATGCCACCACTTGGGCACGAGCTCGTTGATCACGACCGTGACCAGATCGGCACCCTCACCCTTGATCGCGCGGACCTCGTCGAGCAGCGGCGTCCCCAGCTCGCGGTACGGCGACGCGACGACATCGAGCGGGACAGGGATCGCTTCGTCGTGCCAGGTCTGCTCGAGCGCTTCGGCATCCTCGGGTGTCTCCGCGATGTGCACGCCTCGGACCTCGTCGGCACCGAGCCGGTTCGCCAGGCGCAACGTCTCGCGAGCTGCGGCGTGCAGCGTGTCGACCGGCACGATCACGACGTGGCGGCGCGGCGCTCGGGTGCGCAGCGACGCGTCGATGGGCAGGGTCGGCACGTTCACGACCAGCGCTCCCGGCTCGAACAAGAGGCCGGCCTTGAGGCGCAGCGCCGCGTTGTGACGCATCACGTGGAGGAAGCGACCTTCGTCGATGACCTCGGGCACGACCACCGCGAGCACCTCGTCCGGGCGCGCCGTGCGGTCGGCCTTGACGAGCGCCCGAGCCGATCGCACGAGACCACGACCACCCGATGCGAACTCGAGGGTCTTGCCGTACCGCGCCCAGAACTCAGCGCCGAGCGATGCGTCGGGTGCCCCGATGTGCACGGCGTGCACCCCGTCGTCGGCTTCGGTTTCGAGCTGCCCGACGTAGCGCATCGCGCGGTCGAGGCCGTCGTCGACCCGCGACACGAGCACGAGCGCGCGGAGCTTTGTGCGATCGCGCAGGATCGGGAGGTCGGGATCGGGCTGGTCGAGGCGCTCCGACACGTGGGTGTAGTGCCGGTTCACCCGAACCAGCACCGCGACGGTCAGTGGCACGACGATCATGATGATCCAGGCACCGTGCGTGAACTTCGTGACCGCGATCACGATCAGGACGACGAAGCTCGCGACGGCGCCGATGCCGTTCACCCACAGGCCGCGCTTCCAGCCCAGCTCGCGGAGACGGAGGTGGCGCTTGGCCATCCCGGCCTGCGACAGCGTGAACGACGTGAACACGCCGATCGCGTAGAGCGGGATCAGCTTGGTGACGTCGGCGCCGAACGCGATCACCAACAGGGTCGCCATCGCGGCGAGCACGACGATGCCGTTCGAGAACACGAGCCGGCGCCCCCGCCGCGTGAGCGGTGTCGGGAGGAAGTGGTCGTGGGCGTGGAAGCTCGCGAGCCGCGGGAAGTCGGCGAACGACGTGTTCGCCGCGAGCACCAGGATCATCACGGTCGCGGCCTGCACGACGAAGAAGAGGACGTTGCCGATCGTCCCGGTCCCGAGGATCGCGTGCGCGATCTGGGAGATGACGGTCTTCTTCTCGGTGGGGACCGGCTCGAGCTTCCAGGCCAGGAAGCTGATGCCGAGGAACATGGTGCCGAGGAGGACGCCGAGCCACGCGAGCACGCGGCGCGCGTTCTTCCACTCGATCGGACGGAACGCCGGGACCCCGTTCGAGATCGCCTCGACGCCGGTCATCGCGGTCGACCCGCCGGCGAACGCGTGGAGCAGCAGGAAGATCGTCAACGAGCCGCCGATGCCGGCGCCGGTCGCCAGATGGCTCGAGGGGACCGGGGAGAGGTCGCCGGCTACCGAGCGGGCGAGGCCGACGAGGACGAGCCCGAGGATCGACACCACGAAGAGGTAGGTCGGGATCGCGAACAGGCGGCCGGACTCCTTCACACCTCGCAGGTTCATGATCGCGATCACCCAGATCAGGACCACTGCGATCTCGACGCGGAACGGGTACACCTCGGGGAACGCGGAGTACATGGCCGCGACGCCGGCGGACACGCTCACCGCGACCGTGAGGATGTAGTCGGTGAGGAGCGCGACCCCGGCCACCTGCGCCGGGAGGATCCCGAAGTTGTCGCGGGTGACGATGTAAGCGCCGCCGGCGCTCGGGTAGGCCTTGATCGTCTGGCGGTAGGAGAACACCAGCGCGACGAGGAGCAGCACGATGCCCATCGACAGCGGCAGCACGGCACTGAACGCCACCGCGCCGACGACCGGGAGCATGACGCGCAACATCTCCTCGGTCGCATAGGCGACGGAGGAGAGTGCGTCGCTCGCGAACACCGCGAGCGCCGTCGGGTTGTCGAGACGCTCGTGCATCTCCTGGTCGGTCCGGAGCTTCCGACCGAACACCAGGTTCGCCATGTCGGCTCGGCGGGGCTGGGTCCGCGGTCGCTGGCGCCGGGGAACCCTCGCTTCGTTTGGCACCCCGTCGGGCGCGCCTGCCCCCTCGGTCATCGTGGGTGCACCCACGCTCGACGCCGCCGGGCCTTCGGCGCCAGCCGAGGAGCCCGTGGTCTCTACGCTGGAAGTCTTGGACGCCCTGGACGTGATCGACATGCCTCCATCGTGCACGCGCCGTTGTGAACGCACCGTCAGAGGCGGCGCGCTCCGCGTCAAGAAGTCGTGAAGATGCACCGCTTCACGGGCTACGCGGCGGCCTTGGGTCTCGTCGCAGTGGCAACGGCGATCGGTGAGCTGCTCGGCGCCGACGTCGCGGCGGCCGCCCTCCTGCTCATCGTCGCGGTCCTGCTGAGCGCACTCTTCGGATTCGGACCCGGCGTCCTCGCGGCACTGGTCGGGTTCTCCAGCCTGAACTGGTTCTTCACCCCACCGGTCCACACGTTCGCCATCGAGAACAGCGACGACCTCCTGGCGGGGGTCGCGTTCCTCATCGCGGCCGTGCTCATCGGAACCGTGATCAAGCGCCTCGGCGACCTCCGTCGACGCGCCGAGCAGCGCGCGAGCGAGGCCCAGCTCCGCCTCGACCTCACGAACCGGCTCGCGGGCGGCGAAGCACCCGTCGTCGTGGCGCAAGGGGCGGCCGCGGCGATCGCGGGGCTCTTCGATCTCACCGCGTGCACGGTGACCGTCGGTCCGGCATCGGCGAGCGCTCGGGGTCCAGGCGAAGACCCGAGCGCAGCACCACTCCGCGTGCACGTCGGCGCCGTGACGGTCGAGGCCACCGGACCTCGGCGTCCCCTCGCCCCCGATGACCAGGCAGTGCTCGAGGCGCTCGTGTCCGCCCTTGCGGCCGCCGAGAGCCAGGCCCGCCTCGAGCGCGAGACGCGGGAGGCACGGGTCGCGATCCAAGTCGGGCAGTCGCGCGCCGGGCTCATCTCCGCGGTGAGTCACAACCTCCGCACGCCACTCGCATCGATCCGCGCCGCCGCGGCCACGTTGACCGCGCCGGACGTGCATCTCGACGCGTCCGACCGACGCGAGCTGCTCGACCTGGTGGTCGAAGAGACCGAGCGCCTCGAGCGCCTGGTGAGCAAGACGCTCGACCTCGGCCGCATCCGAGCCGGCGGCCTCGATCCCGAGCTCCAGGAAGTCGACCTCGGGGACCTCGCCTCCAGCGCGGTCCGGCGACTTCGCCCCCTCGCTCGTGCCCATCGTGTGCGACTGACGATCGACCCCGATCTCCCACCGGTCGCGGTCGACGTTGCCATGATGGAGGAGGTGTTCCTCAACCTGCTCGAGAACTCGCTCCGCTTCGCGCCACCGGGCTCGGAGATCCTCGTCACCGCGAACCGCAGCGACGCGCCGAGCGCCGGTGGTGTCGAGGTGCGCGTCGCCGACCACGGTCCCGGCATCCGGGACGAGGACCGCGACCGGATCTTCGAGGAGTTCGTGCGCGCCGATCCTCGGCCCGACTCGAGCGGTACCGGGCTCGGGCTCGCGATCGCCCGGGCGCTCGTCGCTGCGCACGGGGGCACCATCTGGGTCGAAGAGACACCGGGCGGCGGCGCGACGTTCGCGTTCCGACTCCCGAAGGCGGTCCCCACGCGTTGAACACCATCCTGATCGTCGAGGACGACGGACCCTTGCGCCGCGCGCTCCGTACGTCGCTGCGCGCCCGCAACCTCGTCGTGCACGAAGCCGGGAGCGGCGAGGAAGCGCTGGTCCAGGCGGCCGACCGTCGGCCCGACGTCGTGCTGCTCGACCTCGGGCTGCCAGGGATCGACGGTCTCGAGACGATCGCCCGACTCCGCGCGTTCACCGATGCTCCAGTCATCGTGCTCACCGCACGCGACCGGCCCGCGGAGAAGGTCGCGGCCCTCGACGCCGGCGCCGACGACTACGTGACGAAGCCGTTCGACATCGACGAGCTGCTGGCGCGCGTCCGGGCCGCGTTGCGACGGAGCCCGACGGCGACCAGTGGCCCGACCTCGATCCGGGTCGGCGACCTCGAGATCGACCTCCTGCAACGTCAGGTGCGCGACGCGGAGGAGCCGGTGCACCTGACCCGCACCGAGCTCGAGCTGCTCGAGGTGCTCGTCACGAACCCCGGCAAGCTGCTCTCGCACGAGTACCTGTTGCGCGAGGTCTGGGGTGCCGGATACCGCACCGAGAGCAACTACCTCCGGGTCTACGTCCGGCAGCTGCGCAAGAAGCTCCACGACGACGCCGGCGATCCGCACCTGATCCTCACCGAGCCCGGCATCGGCTACCGCTGGATCGCCGACGACGAGCGCTCCTGAGCCAGCAGGGCGCACCGTAGGCTGCGCGCCATGACAGCGCCCACGATCGTCGCCATCGTCCCGCACACGCACTGGGACCGGGAGTGGTACCTCCCCTTCCAGGCGTTCCGCGTGCGCTTGGTCCGACTCCTCGACGACCTCCTCGACCTCCTCGAGCGCGACGAGACCTATGCCCGCTTCCTCCTCGACGGCCAGACCGCCGTCGTCGACGACTACCTCGAGGTCCGACCGGAGGCCGCCGAGCGGATCGAGCAGCTCACTGCCAGCGGACGCCTACAGGTCGGTCCGTGGATGGTGCTCATGGACGAGTTCATGGTCTCGGGCGAGACCATGGTGCGCGACCTCCAGCTCGGCATCGCCCGGGCCGAGGCGCTCGGTGGCCTGATGGAGGTCGGATACCTCCCCGACATGTTCGGGCACGTCGCCCAGATGCCCCAGCTCCTCCGACTCGCCGGCTTCGAGGATGCCGTGCTCTGGCGCGGCGTTCCGGCCGAGATCACGGAGACGGCGTTCTGGTGGGAGGCACCCGACGGCTCACGCGTCCGGGCCGAGTACCTCTACGGGTCCTACTCCAACGGCCGCGACCTCCCGGCGGATGCCCACGGCCTGGTCGCGCGCGCCCGCGGGTTCGAGCAGGAGCTCGGCGCCGCCCGGTTGCCCGGCGGCGGCATGCTGCTCATGAACGGCAGCGACCACCTCCTCCCCCAACCGTGGCTCGGCGACGTGGTCGCCGCGGCGAACGCGGCGCAGCACGAGTACGAGTTCGTGGTCGCGTCGCTGCCCGAATACCTCGCGAGTCAGCCCATCGACGGCCTCCGCGATTGGCACGGCGAGCTGCGCTCCGGCGCGCGCTCGAACGTGCTGATGGGGGTGGCCAGCAACCGCGTCGACGTCCACCAGGCGTGTGCCGCGGCGGAACGTTCGCTGGAACGACGCGCCGAGCCACTCAGCGCGCTGCTGCTCGCTCCCGAGCAGTACCCCGCGGCGCTCCTCGACATCGCGTGGCGCCAACTGGTGCTGAACAGCGCGCACGATTCCTCCTGCGCGTGCAGCGCTGACGAGGTCGTCGACGCAGTCGTCGTGCGCTACCAGGAAGCACGCCAGATCGGGGATGCGCTCACCAATGAGGCCGTACGCGCCCACGCTCGCGGCGTCGATGCGCCGGCCGGCGCGACGCTCGTCGCGAACTCGACGCCCGTGACCCGCGGAGGTCTGGTGCACGCGTTCGTCGTGGGGGACGGTCCCATGCACTTCGTCTCGACCGACGGTGTGGCCTGCCCGACCCAGGTCGTGCACACCGTGAACACCGAGGGGTTCTCCACCCTAGTGATCGGGCAGAAGGTGCGGTGGGTGCTCGAGATGATCCGCGGCCCCGAGTTCGCAGGCGCTCGGATCGCGCGCGTCGAGCGCCGCGAGACGGCCTCCGACGAGTGGGAGTACGTCTTCCACGCGATCCGACCCGGTGAAGCCGCGATCGATCTCGACGACGTGCGCGACGAGCTGCTCACGCTCGGTGCGTCGGGGGCGACCATCCGGTTCCGCCAGCAGCTGCAGCCGATACGCGAGGTCGTGTTCGCCGCCGATGCCGTCCCCGGGTTCGGGTGGCGCACCTTCGTCCCCGTCGACGGTGTCGGGCCGACGGGCACCGCCCACGCCCGCTCCACTGGTGCGGCGGGCGGTGCGGCGGGCGGTGCGATCCTCGAGAACGAGCACCTGCAGGTCGACGTCGATCCAGTCGACGGGACGCTCACGATCACGACCGCTGACGGCGTCGTCACGCGCGGCGGAAATCGCTACGTCGATGGAGGCGACGGCGGCGACACCTACAACTACTCCCCGCCGACGACCGACCAGATCGTCGACCGACCCGACACTGTCCGCGTCGAGGTCCTCGAGCCGGGCGACACCCGCGCCCGCGTGCTCGTCACCGCCACCTACCGCCTCCCGACCCACGCGATCGGCGATCGACAGCTCTGCACACAACGCAGCGACGACACGGCACCGATCGAGATCCAGACCACGTTCGAGCTGCGGACCGGTGAACGGTTCCTCCGGATCAGGGCCGAGCTCGACCACCAGCACCGCGACCACCGCCTGCGCGCGCACTTCCCGCTGCCGTCGACCGTCGACCGGTCCGATGCCGAGTGTGCGTTCGCCGTCGTCCACCGCGGGCTGACCGCCGAGGGCGGGCCCAACGAGTTCGGGTTGCCGACGTTCGTCTCTCGGCGCTTCGTCAACTGCTCCGATCGCGCCGCCGGACTCGCCCTGCTCCACGACGGGCTCCTCGAGTACGAGGTGCTCGTCGACGATGCCGGTCGCGGCAGTGATCTCGCACTCACGCTGCTGCGGGCGACGGGCTACCTCTCCCGGGGCGAGATCTCCTTGCGGCCGAACCCGGCGGGTCCGTTCGTTCCGCTCGAAGGCCCGCAGCTGCAGGGGCGACACGTCGTCGAGTACGCGGTCCTCCCCCACACAGGCGAGTGGGAGGCAGCCCACCTGTACGAGGCAGCCGACGAGCTGCTCGTCCCCCTCGAACACGCGCACGTGTCGAGTGGCGGCGGATCGACACCGGCGTCGGGTCAGGCGCTCCAGGTCTCGGGCGCCCAGGTGTCCGCGGTCGTTCGTGAGCACGGTGTGCTCGTCGTACGCGTGTTCAACGCGTCGCCGGATCCGACGGTCGCCCGCATCACCGTGCACGGAGCAAACGTGACGGGCCAGGTCGTCGACCTCCGCGGTCGCGTCACCGACGCGCACAACGGCTCGATCGAGCTCCTGCCCTGGGAGCTCGCGTCGCTTCGGATCAACGAGCTCTGAACACCTCGACCGGCTCGTCGAACCCCTTGATCGTCCGGGCACCGAGCGGATCCAGCGGCACCCGGCCGTCGAGCCATCGCGCCGCCTCCGGATCGAGGAGGATCCCACCGGGCTCGGCGAGCACGACGATGCGGGCCGCGAGGTTCACCACCGGACCGTAGATGTCGCCCTCGAGCGACACGATCTCGCCGGCGGCCAATCCGACGCGGAGGTCGGGAAGGTCCGGATCGGCGACCATCCGGCGAGCGATGTCGAGCGCGTCATCGATGGTTCCGGCGACGAACATCACCTCGTCCCCGATCACCTTGATCAGACGCGCGCCGGGACGAGCGATCACCGTGAGGGCGCGCTCCTCGAAGCCCACGACCAGCGCGTCGATCTCGGTCGCGGAGAGCTGCTGTGACAGCTCGGTGTACCCAACCACATCAGCGAAGCCCACCACCGCCTCGGTCGTGCTCTCCGCAGTCGGCGCGGTCCCCCAGAGCGAGTACC
>JBBQFJ010000120.1:0-10638 GCA_038321755.1 Acidimicrobiia bacterium
GCGTCAGGCCCGGGCTCGGGGTCGGGTTGGGGCGGGGCTTCACGCCGGGTTCCGGCCGCGCCCGGGTTGGGTGTGTGCCCCCCCTGGGGGGCCGCACCCGGCGCGACCTTCGGCCCAGGCGCCGGCGCCGGCGCCGGTTCGGCCCGCAACTTCGCGAACAGCGCACCGACCTGCGGGCCTTCCCCGTCGCCCGAGCCTGCGTCAGCGGGCGCGGCAAGACGAGGCGACTCGGGATCAGCCGCCGCCGCGGCGACTCCCGCAGCCTCGGCGTCCGGGGGTGTCGCTCGGAGCGCGGCGATCGCCGCGTCGAGCATGGTGCGGACGCGCTCGAGCTCGGCGACCAGCTCGCGCCGACGTCGCTCGGCGTCCTCCATCATGCGGCGACGGACGTCTCGTGCCTCGGAGACCATCGCCCGTCCGGTCGCCGCGGCGGCGGCCTCGGCGGCACGGAGGACCTCGGCGGCACGCGCCTCGAGCTCGGTCGACCCGTCGCCGTGCTCGCCGCCGTACTCCATCGCGCCTGATGCTATTGGTCGGTCGGCGGCGCGGTTGCCGGCAGCACGGGATCGCCGCCCTGTGCGGCCAGGGCCGCCAACGCCTCGTCGACGTTCCGGACGGCGACGACCTGCATGCCATCGGCGTGGGCGCGCGCCGCCTTCTCCTCGCCGACGGGCACGATCATGAGTCGGGCACCCTGCCGGCGCGCCGTCACCGCCTTCTGCTCCACCCCACCGACGACGCCGACGGTCCCGTCGGACTCGATCGACCCCGTGATCGCGACACGACCACCACCAGTGAGGTCGCCCCGCGTCAAGTCGTCGATGATCGCGAGGGTGAAGGCGAGCCCGGCCGAGGGCCCGCTGACGCGAGCGGTGTCGATCGAGATGTCGACGGGGAACGACGAGTCGGTGAAGGTCTGGGTCGCGATGCCGACCAGCGCCGCGCCGTCGTGTGCACCAAGGCGAACCGACACCTGGCGGGTCGCACCTGCGCGCTGCACCGTGAAGCGGACCGTCTCGCCGGGCTGGTGCGCCAGCACCAGCGGACGCACGTCCTCGGCCTTCGCGATCGGCGTCCCGTCGACCGCGGTGACGACGTCGTCGAGCTGGAGGCGACCGTCGGCCGGCCCGCCACACTGCACGTTCACGATGACGACCCGCGCTCCGTTCTGGGTCACCTGGTACCCGAGACGCTCCAGCGCGACCTGCTTCGCCGTGTTCTGCGACTGCACCATGAGGTCCTGGTTGAGGCGGCCGCTCTCGGCGTAGGACGCGCACCCGATCACGGCCTCGCGCTTCTGCACGCTCACGTCGTCGTCGAGCTCGGCGAACACGTAGCGCCAGATGTTCGGGTCGTCGTTGGACACCCGAACCGTGAGGTACAGGAGCTGACCCCGATGCGAATACGTCGGGGCTCCCGCGATCGTCACGACCTGGCCGTTGAGGGCGGTGGCATCGCCCGGCGAGATGATCACGTACGGGACGTGGACGAACGCCATGGCCGTGGCGGCGATCACCACGACGCCGAGGACGACCGAGCCGACGATCGTCGGCCAGCGTCGACGGCGACGGGGTGCCTGCCCGGGTGCGGCGCCTGATGGGGCACCTGATGCAGCGCCGGGCAGGGCGCCCTGGGGCTGGCGCGGGTCGGTGTCGGGCGTCATCGAGACTCCGGTCGGGGTGCGCGTACAGTACGAAGGCAACGGCCGAACGTTCCATCCGGCCGATCACCCAAGGCGCTCGGAGAAGTCGATGGACCGCGTACGTCAGCCTGCCATGCGATCCGGTGCCGGCGGGGCGCGCCCCGACGATCGCCCCGATGATCGCCGGGCGACCCGGCCCGATGACCCCGAGCTGCACCGGGAGTCCGGCACCGGCGTCAAGGCGCTCCGGAAGAGCTGGGCCCTGTCCCGCTGGGCCATCCTCATCCTGGTCGTGGGATTCGGCGCCGCGGCGGTCGTCGCCATCGCGATGGCGGCGCTCGCCGCCCTGGTGAACGCCAGCATCTGACCGGCAGTGTGTGTGCACTCACGGGGCCCCTGGCCCCGTCGAGTGCACGAATAGGCGCTCTTGGGACCTCGCTCAGGCGGGGGCGGTGCGCGCGAGCTCGCCGTGGACCACGAATCGCTCCGTCGCACTCCCGATCGGGTGGCAGGCGAACAGCGTGATCGAGCGGCCCGGGCGCTGGTCGGTGATCCAGAGTGCCTCCGGGGTGACCACCTCAGCACCGGTCACCACGTACGTGTAGGTCCCGGCCGCGTCCCGCAGCACGATCTCGTCACCCGAGACCAGCTCGGCGATGTGCCGGAACGGAGCGCCGTGCGTGGTGCGGTGCGCGGCGATGACGGTGTTGCCCCAACCCCCTGGTGCCGCGGTGCCCGGCCAGTGCCCGGGGCCCTGGTCGATGACCGTGAGCCAGATGCCCTCGCGCACCGGGAGCGAGACACCGATCCTCGGGATCTCGATGGAGCCGATCTGCACGACGGGGACGTCCGCGTACGGGTCCGCGGGCGGAGCACTCGGCGTGGGGAGGGCCAGCGGCGCGGGCGGCGGCGTCGCGGCTGCGATCCGGAGCGTCGACTCGACGGGAACGGCGACGGCGGCACGGGGGGCGTCGAGCGCATCACTGCGGGGCCCGAGGGCGATGGTGCCCGCGGCCACCGAGGCCGCGACCAGCACGACACCGAGGCCGGCTCGCATCCACACTCCCACTCGTCGCACCCATCAGGTGTCGACCGGAAACGTGCGATCCTCAACGGGCAATCACCCTGATCCGGCACCCCTGCTCCGGCGAGCGAGAGGCGAGCGTGACGAGCGACGAGGGCGGTTCCATCGCCCGGGCCGCGGCATTCGCCGCTGCGGGGCTCGCCCCCGAGCCTTCGGCCCAGACCGAAGCGACCCTGGCGCGGGCCGTGGCCGAGGACCCTGATCCCCGGGCTCGGGCCGCGGCGCTGGCTGCGATCGCCCGAGTGGGGTCACCGGGCCCGGCCGGCGCGGCATGGCGGCACGCCCTCCACGACGACGACCCGGCCGTCCGGCGGCGGGCGGCCGAGGTGGCCCCGGACTTCGCGACTCGGAGCGAGCCGCCGCCACTGATCACTCCCCTCGTGCGCCTCCTGGACGATGCGGACGTGACCGTCGTGGATGCTGCGGCGTGGGCGCTCGGCGAGATCGGTGCGCCTGCCGTCACCGGCGACGCGGTGCCCGCGCTCGCGGCGATCGCCACCGCGCATCCGGACGCGCTGGCCCGCGAGGCCGCCGTCGCTGCGCTCGGCGCGCTCGGCGACGAGGCCGGACTGCCGGCCATCCTCGCCGGCTGTCGCGACAAGCCGACGATCCGCCGCCGCGCCGTACTCGCGCTCGCGCCGTTCGAGGGTGAAGCGGTGGAGGCAGCCATCGCAGCCGCGCTCGTCGACCGGGACTGGCAGGTACGTCAGGCCGCCGAGGATCTCACCCGAGACACGACCTGACCCGGGAAGCCTGACTAGTTGCCGCCGTAGCGCTGTGACGAGCCGCGGGGGCGGTCCATGAACATCTCCCGCAGGCGGTCGAAGGACTCGAGGCACCGGCCGGCACCGAGGACGACGGTCTCGAGCGCATGGTCGGTGAGGCGGACCGGGACCCCGGTCTCGTGCTCGATGCGCTTGTCGAAGCCCTTGAGGAGCGCGGAGCCACCGACGAGGTGGATCCCCATCTCGAGGAGGTCCTGGGCGAGCTCGGGCGGTGTCTCGGCCAGCGCTTGCTTCGTGGCGTCGAGGATCGCCTGGACCGGCTCGTCGACCGCTTCGCGCACCTCTTCGGGTTCGAGCACGATCGTGCGGGGCAGACCGCTCATCAGGTCGCGACCACGCACCTCGACCTTGAACTCGTCCGCGGTCGGGAAGGCGGAGCCGATCGCGAGCTTGATCTCTTCTGCGGTGCGCTCACCGACCGCCACGCCGTGGTCTCGACGCAGGTACGCCTGGATCGCGTGGTCGAGGTCGAAGCCGCCGACGCGAACCGCTTGCAGTGCGACGATGCCACCCAGGGAGATGACGGCCATCTCGCTCGTCCCACCACCGATGTCGACGACCATGTTGCCGAGCGGCTCGTGGATGGGCAGCGACGCGCCGATCGCCGCGGCCATCGGCTGCTCGATGAGGTAGGTCTGCGCCGCACCGGCGCGGCGCGTGGCCTCGAGCACTGCCCGCTGCTCGACGTGGGTGATCGCGGACGGCACGCAGACGAGCACGCGGGCGCGCTGCAGTCGTGTGATCCCGGCCCGGGCGAAGATGAGGCGGATCAGGCGCTGCGTGATCTCGAAGTCGGTGATCGCGCCACCGCGCAACGGGCGGACGGCAACGATGTGCCCCGGCGTGCGGCCGATCATGTGCCACGCCTCGTGGCCCATCGCGAGCACCTCTTGGGTGCGACTGTTGAGCGCGATGACCGTCGGCTCGTTGAGGATGATCCCCTGGCCCCTGGCGTACACCAGCGTGTTCGCGGTACCGAGGTCGATGGCGAGATCGCGCGACACGAGGTGCTACCGATCCGCCGCAGCGGGCTCGCGGACGGGGCGGACATCGTGGGCGCACTGGCCCCAGTCGTCGCCACCGGCCCAGTGCTCCTGCTTCCACACCGGGACCGTCTCCTTCAGCGTGTCGATCGCGAACCGGGCGGCGTCGAACGCCTCCGGGCGATGCGGCGACGACACGACCACGGCGACCGACGGCTCGGAGAGCGCGAGCCGGCCGGTGCGGTGGAGCAGTGCGACTCGGTCGACGTCGGGCCACCGACGGCGGACCTCGGCGGCGACGTCGCCGAGGCGGTGGGTCGCTTCCTCCTCGTAAGCCTCGTACGTGAGACCGGTGACGTCGGGCCGACCCTCGGAGTGGTCGCGCACGACGCCGAGGAACGTGACGATCGCACCGGATCCGGGCGTCGTCGCCCACGCCACCACTTCGGTGACGGGGAGGGGGTCAGGGGTGAGCCCGACCCAGTCCGGCGTTGCTGGCGCCTCGAGCACAGCGTCAATGGTAGTGGTGTGCCCGGTGGGGCGACCCAGGCGAGCCGCGGTCGCGCGACGAAGGCTGGTCCTTACACTCATCTGATGCCCGACCAGACGCACGACGATGCGGGCGACGAGGCCAGCAGTGAGCAGGGCAGAGGGCTGCCACCGCACCAGCTCGACCGGGTGTGGTTCCACCCGAGCGAGCTCGGTGGCGTCACCGCCACCCGTTCGACGCCCGTTCGCGGGCGACGCGACTGGGGACTGGCGGCAGCCGCCGCCGTCTGCGGCGTCGTGGCGACGCTGGTCGTGTTGGGCGCCACGGGCACGCTCGACGGTGACGGGAGCACCGAGCCCGGGGCTGCGGCGCTCACCCAGACCTTCGCCGCCCTCTCGGGAACCGACCACACCGCGGGGCTGGTCTCGAGCGTCGGCGTCAGCGTGATGACGGTGCGCGCGACCACGTCCGCCGGCACGGCGACCGGCTCGGGCTTCGCCCTCGGTGGCGATCGCGTGCTCACCAACGCGAGCCTGGTCACCGGCGCGAGCTCGGTGGACGTGACCACCTCCGACGGTCGTGTCCTGGGCGCCAAGGTGGTCGGGAGCGACGACGCGAGCGATCTGACGGTGTTGCGCGTCGACGAAGCGCATGTGCCCGCGGCCCGGCTCGGCTCCGCAGATGAGCTCACGGTGGGTTCCTGGGTGCTGGCGGTCGGCGCCGCCGGTGGCGAGCGCCGCTGGGCGAGCCAAGGGGTGGTGAGCGGGATCGGTGAGCTCGTCGCCGCGCCCGACGGCAAGATGCTGCCCGGCCTCCTCGGCACCGACGTGGATCCGAGCGCGACTGCGGGCGGCGGTCCCCTCCTCGACGAGAACGGTGGCGTCGTGGCGATCCTCAGCCGATCGGCACCGGGGTACGCACTCCCGATCGATGTCGCACGCGACGTCGCCGACCAGCTCAGCGCCAGCGGACGCGCACGCCACGGCTGGCTCGGCGTCAACGCCGCCGACGCTGTCGATCGTGTGGGGGGCGGCGCGGTGATCTCCGGCCTCAGCCCGGGTGGACCGGCCGAAGCGGCCGGGCTCGTCGTCGGTGATGTCGTCTCGGAGCTCGCCGACGACCGGGTCGCCGATGCCGCCGACCTCATCGCCGCCGTGGCCCGACGGCGACCCGACGACCCGGTGATGCTCACGGTCTGGCGAGGCACCGATCGCACCCGGGTGTCGGTGAAGCTCGGCGAGCGCACCCTCGTCGACTCGGCATCCGGCCCCTGAGTGTGCATCGGTCCAGGGGGCGTGCGACCATGACCTCATGAGCGACCTGACCGATCTCGATCGCGAGCTGCTCAACGCGGTGCAGTGGGACTTCCCCCTCGTCCCCGAGCCGTATGCGGCGCTGGCCGAACGACTCGGCGTCGACGAGCCCGAGGTGCTGGCCCGCGTGGCCTCGGTCAAGGAGGCCGGAGTCCTCCGCCAGCTCTCCGCGATCTTCGACACCCGGGCGCTGGGATACGGCTCGGCGCTCGTCGCCGCGAAGATCGACCCCGACCACATCGATGCAGCCGCCGCGGTGATCAGTGAGCACCCGGGCGTGTCGCACAACTACAAGCGCAACCACGCGTACAACCTCTGGTACACGATCGCGTCGCCACCCGGCGACGTGCTCCAAGATCACATCGACGTGCTGCACCGCGAGTCGGGCGCGCTGGTCACCCGGCCACTGCCGACGCTGAAGCTCTACAAGATCGGCGTCAAGCTCGACATGACGGGGGCGACAGCCGCCGACGCGAAGTCGGAGGTCCTCGAACACGAGCGCCCCGAGCGCAAGGCCGAGATGGCAGCACCCGAGCTCAGCGACCTCGAGTCACGGACGATCTCGGTCGTGCAAGAAGACCTTCCCCTCGTCGGACGTCCCTTCGCCGCGCAAGCAGAGATCATCGGCTGCACCGAGGCCGACGTGCTCGACGCACTCTCGTCGTTCAAGGAGCGCAAGCTCATGCGTCGCTTCGCCGCGGTCATGAACCACCGCAGCGCGGGGTACAAGGCCAACGCGATGGGCGTCTGGGCGGTCCCGGAGGATCGCCTCGAGGACCTCGGGCCGAAGATGGCCGGCTTCGCCCGCGTGTCGCACTGCTACCGCCGCCCCACCTACGACGACTGGCCTTACTCGCTGTTCACGATGGTGCACGGGATGAACGCGCACGAGTGCGAGGAGACCATCGCGGCGATCCGCGACGAGAGCGGGATCGACGAGTACACGCTGCTGTGGTCGGTCAAGGAGTACAAGAAGACGCGCGTGCGCTACTTCACTCCCGACTGGGACGAGTGGCGCGCCGCACACCTCACGGCTGCTTGACGCGTCTCCGCCGGCGCTTCACCGCACGGCTCGTCAGCCACGCCGCTGCCGCGGCGCCGAGCATGGCGGCGGTGACGAGCACGACGATCTTGGGGACGAGGGGCTTGGCGGGGCCGAGCGTTCGGACGCCGGCTTCGAGCGCTTGCGCGTTGGTGTGGATGGGCCGCCAACCGAGGGACTTGAGATCGTCGTTGGCGATGACCCAGGGGTGCTCGAGATAGGGGATGACGCCGGGCGGCACGTCGCCGAGGCCACTCGCCCACGAGTGCTCGAGGATCCGCTCGAGGAGCTGGGCCGGGAGCGCCGGCATCGGGCTCGGCGGGAGCAGCGCGCGGGCCGCGGCGTGATCGAGCCAGCCGTCGGACGCGACGTTGAACGTACCCGGGTGGTCGTCGTGCACGACCAGCGCGAGCGCGGCGACGAGATCGTCGACGTGCGTCGCCTGGACCGGCGGGGTCGCGCCCCGCACGCGCAGGGGCGGACGACCGAGCACGAGGCGCGACGGCAGGCGCTCAGCGCCGGGACCGAACACGGGAGCCGTGCGCAGGATCGTCACGACGACCCCGGGATGATCGTCGCGCCACTCGGCGAGCAGGCGCTCGACCTCGGCTGCCTGCACGGCCGGCGAGAACCCGGGGTTCGGGCGGAGCGCGACTGCTTCGGTGAGCGGCACGGGGTTGTTCGCCCACGCGCCGTACGCCGCCGCGCTCGAGACCCGCACCACCTTGCGCACCCCGACCGCCGCGGCCGCGTCGAGGACGCGGCGCGTCCCCTCGACGTTCACGAACTCCATCAGCGACTCGTCCGGGATCGGGTCGACGACCGAGGCGAGGTGGACGATGATGTCGATCCCCTCGAAGATCGGCTTCAGCTCCGTGTGCGCGACGTCGCCCCGGTGGAACTCGAGCCCGCGCACCCGCCGTGCCGGGTCGCGCACGTCGAGCCCCACGAGCCGATCGACGTCGGGCCACTCCGCCAGGACGGAGAGGAGTGCACTGCCGACGAGGCCTGCAGCCCCGGTGACGCCGATCGCGACCATGTCCATAGACTTACCGCGTGGCCGACCCCACTCAACCCGACGAACCCGACGATCTGCCGCCTGAAGATCTGCCGCCTGATCTGCCGCCTGATCTGCCGGACGATCCCTTCGGGCCCACCCCGGCTTCGGGAATCCCGGGGTTCCCCGTCATCCCGGGCCTCGACTTCTCGAACATCGACATGAACGAGCTGTTCCAGGTCCTCCAGTCGCCGGGCCCGGTGAACTGGGTGATCGCGAGTCAGCTCGCCACCACGGTGGCCACCGACGGCGAGCCGGAGGGCCCGATCGGGGCCTCGGATCAAGAACAGCTCGAAGAGCTCGCGCGCGCGGCCCAGACGCACGTCGTCGCCGAGACCGGCCTTGCGGCCACCTTCGCGACTCCCGTGCGCGCGATGGGGCGCCGCGAGTGGGCCGAGCTGCACCTGGTCGCCCTGCGCCCGGTCCTGGATGCGCTCGCGACGACGCTCGGCCAGGCGTTCTCGCCCGAAGCGATGCAAGAGCTCATGGGCAGCGGTCTGATCGACATCGACCCCGGGTCCGAGGACACCCCCGAGGGGATGCCCGGTCCCGAGGACTTCGCACAGATCATGCCGATGATGGCGCCGCTCCTGCTCGGCGTGCAGGCGGGCTCGATGATCGGCTATCTCGCTCGCCACGCGCTCGGCCGATACGACCTGCCGCTGCCGACCTCCGACACGCCGTCGTTGGCGTTCGTCGTTCCGAACCTCGATGAGTTCGAGGCCGCATGGTCGCTCGAGCGCACCGATCTGCGGTTCTACGTCGCGATCCACGAAGCCGTGCACGCCGCGACACGCTCGGTCACGTGGGTGCGCGAGCGCCTGCTCTCGCTCGCGACCGAGTACGTCACCGCGTACGAGCTCGACCCCACCGTCCTCGAAGGTCGCCTCGACGGTGGGGTGTTCGAGAACCTCGACCCGAGCGATCCGGCGTCGATCCAGGGGCTCGCCGAGCACCCGGAGGAGCTGCTCGGCGCATTGCGCAGCGATCACCAGCGTGCACTGCTCGAGCGCGCTCGCGTCTTCCACGCGGTGCTCGAGGGCTACGTCGACGTCGTCCTCGAACGCGTGGGTCGCAACCTGCTGCCGTCGTTCGACCGCATCCACGAAGCGATGGCGCGACACCGGATCGAGCGCGGTGAAGCCGAGCGATTCGTCGAAGGCCTGCTCGGACTCGCCACCGACCGCGACGACTACGACCGCGGCGCCGAGTTCTGCCGCGGCGTCGTCGAGCGCGCCGGGAGCGAGGGGTTGAACCGACTCTGGGAGCACCCGGCGATGGAACCGACGCTGAACGAGCTCGTGGCGCCGGGCCTGTGGCTCGCCCGCATCGAGCTCGATCTCGATCTCGACGGAGGAGATCCGACGTGAGTGCACTCGAGCCGCCTGCCGTTGCGGGCGACGTGACGATCGGGGTGCTCGGAGCCGGCGTCATGGGGAGCGGCATCGCCCAGGTCGCCGCGACGGCCGGGTTCACGACCGTCTGTTACGACATCGACGCCGACGCGCTCGCCGCGGGTCGCGAGCACGTCACGACCGGACGGTACGGGCTCGACCGCGGCGTCGAGCGCGGCAAGCTCACCCGGGAGCAGGCGGATGCGACGCTCGAGCGGCTCACGTTCTCCGCAACGTTCGACGAGGCCGCGGCCACGGATCTCGTCGTCGAAGCCGTTCCGGAGCGCATCGACCTCAAGATCCGCGTGTTCCGTGACCTCGAACGGGCGGCGGCGCCGGCAACGATCTTCGCGTCGAACTCGTCGGGGTACCCGATCGCCGCGATGGCCGCCGCGACGGACCGACCCGACCGGGTGCTCGGATGGCACTGGGCATCGCCGGCTCCGGTCATGGCACTCGCGGAGATCGTCAGGACCCGCGAGACGTCCGACGCCTCGATCGAGCTGGTGAGCGCGGTCGCGACGGCATGCGGCAAGCATCCGGTCGTGGTGAACGACGAACCGACGGCGTGGGGCTACGTCGCGAACCGCGTGTACTTCGCGATGATCGCCGAGGCGAAGCGCGTCGTGGACGCCGGCGTGGCGACTCCCGACCAGGTCGACCAGCTGATGATGGACTGCTACCGCTGGCCCACCGGCCCCTTCGGCATGGTCAAGGGCGCCACCGGCGGCTGGTCATCGACCAACCGCCGGTCCTAGAACCAGGTGTAGGAGAACGGCAGCGGGGTCGACACGAACATCGCGTCGGCTCGCGCCGCAGCGCCCCCGGTGTGCTCCTCGACGCGGCCC
>JBBQFJ010000121.1:0-10426 GCA_038321755.1 Acidimicrobiia bacterium
CGCGTCAGGTGAATGGTGCAGACGCGCTACGCGCCTGCACCAGCCGACGCGGGCGGGTCACTGCGGCGACCCGTCGGGTAGCGTCTGCGCCGTCCGTTGGCGTACCTGAGGAGAACCAGATCGTGGCCAAGCAGATCCCGATGGTCGACTACCTGGTGCTCGAGGGGATGCCTCATCTGACCGCCAACGAGTGCTCGGCGTGCGGTGCGCTGTACTACGACCGCCGCAACGCGTGTGCGCACTGCAGCGCGACGGCGTTCAAGACTCGCGACCTCGAGACGACCGGCGTCCTCCGCTCGTTCTCGATCATCAGCCAGGCCGCACCGGGTGTCCCGGTCCCGTACGTCTCCTCGGTCGTGGACCTCGACGGCGGCGGTACGGTCAAGGCGAACGTGCTGAACGTCGAGCCGGATCCCGAGCACGTCACGCTCGGGATGAAGGTGCAGCTGACGACGTTCGTCGCCGGCACGGATGATGATGGAACGGAAGCGATCGCGTTCGGCTTCGAGCCGGCAGAGCAGGGAGCAGCCTGATGGCAGATTCGGTGTGGGTCCTCGGCGCTTCCATGACCAAGATCCAGCGCTACCCCGACAAGGACGTCATCGACCTGGCGTCGGAAGCCGCGCTCGCTGCGCTCGCTGACGGCGGCGTGACGATGGCCGACATGGGCGTGATGGGCATGGGGAACATGTTCCAGGCCATGGCCGGGCTCGGACAGACCGTGCAGCAGCAGATCGGTCAGACCGGCATCCCCGTCTACAACGTGGTGAACGCGTGCGCGACGGGTGCGACTGCGGTGCGCACCGTGTACCTCACGATCAAGGCCGGCGAGGCCGACATGGGCATCGCGATCGGCGCAGAGCAGATGGGCAAGATGGGCCTCCTCGGTCCGGGCGGACAAGCGAAGTCCGAGAAGCACGTCTACGAGCCGTCCGGTCGCTACGGGTCGGTGATGGGTGCCGAGGGGATCCTCGGAACGACGCTCATGCCCGGAGTCTTCGCGCAGGCCGGCCAGGAGTACGCCTACGAGAACGGTGGCGTCGGCTTCGAGCAGTTCGCGAAGGTCGCGGAGAAGAACCATGCGCACTCGACCCTGAACCCCCTCGCGCAGTACCAGAAGAAGTTCTCCCTCGAGGAGGTCATGAACGCGCGCATGATCGCCTACCCGAACACGCTGCCGATGTGCTGTCCGACCGGTGACGGTGCGTCAGCAGTCGTGCTCGTGTCCGGCGAGAAGCTGAAGACCCTCTCGCTCGAGCAGCAGAAGCGCGCGGTCAAGATCGGCGCGTCGATCCTCACCAGCGACCCGTGGGCCGAGCGCGGGCAGGTCCAACCTGACATCAACACCCTCACGCGCAGTGCGGCGAAGCAGGCGTACGAGAAGGCCGGAATCGGTCCGTCCGACCTCGACCTCGTCGAGCTTCACGACTGCTTCGCGACCGCCGAGCTCGTCCACTACGACAACCTCGGCCTGTGTGAGCCCGGCGGCGCCGGCGCGTTCATCGACTCCGGCGCACCGTGGCGCGACGGCTCGATGCCGGTGAACGCATCCGGTGGGTTGCTCTCGAAGGGCCACCCGATCGGGATGACGGGCGTGGCCGGTGTGTTCGAGATCACGACGCAGCTGCGCGGTGAGGCCGGGGATCGTCAGATCGAGGGGGCGAAGGTCGGGATGGCCCATGTCATCGGCCTCGGCTCCTCCTGCGGCATCCACATCCTGGAGAAAGCTGCCGCGTAGCGCGCAGTTCGCTCCGTCAGCTCACTTTGACCGCGTCGAGTGGATCGCTCGTTCGTGGTCAGCTCACGTTGACCGCGTCGAGTGGATCGCTCGTTCGTGGTCAGCTGACGTTCACCGTGCGGATGTCGCCGTTCGCGGCCATCTCCACGTAGCCGCTGCGGCGCGGTCCGTTGATGTAGATGCGGATCAGCACGCGGCCGTCGTCATCCGGCGAGGTCGAGCGCTCGGTGAGCGCGTACTGGGCCTGCGGCTGCTCGATGCGGAGCGGCGAGTTGTGCAGGGCGGCCTGTTCCGCAGCGCGCACCAGGTCCGGCAGCCGCTTCCACTGCACTACGGAGGTCGGGAAGAGCGAGGCGTCGACCTCTTCCTGCGGTCCACTGAGCTGGACGGGGGTGGGCGGTCCGACCTCCCCGTCGCGCCACTCGTACTCGTCGATGTGCTCGGCGTTGGTCGGGTCCTGTGCCTTCACGTCGAGGTACTCGGGGTAGACGTCGACGTCGGTGACCTGGGCAGGAGACGCGCCCACGGCCCGTTCGATGGCGGCCATCGCGCGTCCGGCGCGACCTGGGTCGTGGAGGAGGTCCCGGGGCAGCCCCGAGGTCGTGTCGGTGGTGTCGGTGGTCGTCGTGGTGGTGCATGCCGCGAGGGAGAGGGCGACGAGCAGCGTCGAAGTGCCGAGGAGCGCGGGGAGTCGGCGCATCAGATCGCCGTCCACCCGCCGTCGACGGGGAGCACCGCGCCCGTGACGAACGTGCTGGCGTCGGAGGCGAGGAAGAGGAGCGCTCCGTCGAGCTCGTGCTCATCGCCGGCTCGCCCCATCGGCGTGCGCTGACGCACCCACTGCATCGACCGCTAGTCCCCGAACATCCGCTCCTCGGTCATCTCGCTCCGGAACCATCCGGGCGCGATGGCGTTCACCCGCACCCCTCGCCGAGCCCACTGTGCTGCGAGCTCGCGGGTCATGTTCAGGAGCCCGCCTTTGGACGCCGCGTACCCGGCATCGGGGATCTGTCCGACGCCGACCATGCCCATGACCGACGAGACGTTGACGATCGATCCGCCGGCTCCTCGTTCGATCATGCCGCGCGCCGTGAGGCGTGCGAGCTCGAACGGGGCGACGAGGTTCACCTCGAGCTCGCGACGGAAGTCATCGAGGTCCTGGTCGATCGCGGGCTCGGTGTGGTCGATGCCCGCGTTGTTCACGAGCACGTCGATTCGGCCGAAGTGCGCGAGCGCGGCGTCGACGAGCGAGGCCGTCTGGTCCTGCTGTGAGAGGTCGCAAGTCACGGGCAGGGCGTCGCGGAGCTCGCCGGCGAGCACGTCGAGTCGGTCGGCGCGCCGGGCCGCGAGGACCACCCGAGCTCCCGCTGCGTCGAGGATTCGTGCGAAGCGTGTGCCCAACCCGGAGCTCGCGCCCGTCACGATCGCGACGCGGTCCTCGAGCGAGAACGCGGCGAGAGGGTCGAAGTTCGCCACGGCGCCCGAGTGTATGGGAGGAGTGATTGGCAGGTGGTTGGTACGCCCCCGGGGACTCGAACCCCGAACCTAGTGATTAAGAGTCACTTGCTCTAACCAATTGAGCTAGGGGCGCTCAAGGTCCGCATGGTACCAACCCGCGCGCGCGATCCCGGGTGGGAAGCGGGAGAGATGCGGGCGTAGGTTGACGGCATGGATGTCCTCGTCACCGGATCAAGTGGGTTCATCGGCTCCGCGCTCCTCCCGCGCCTGGTCGACGCGGGGCACCGTCCGATCCGCGCGCTCCGCGCGGCGACGATCCCGAAGGGGGTCGAGGCGATCGCCTGGGATCCCGAAGCCGGCACCCTCGATGCAGCGTCGCTCGAAGGCGTGGGCGCGGTGGTGCACCTCGCAGGAGCGGGCATCGGCGACAAGCGCTGGGACGATGATCGGAAGCGGTTGATCATCGAGAGCCGCACGATTCCCACGCGGCTGCTCACGACCACCCTCGCGGGGCTCACGAAGCCGCCGTCGGTCCTCGTCACCGGGTCGGCCGTCGGGTACTACGGCAACCTCGGCGACGAGATCCTCACCGAGGACAGTCCGCCCGGAGTCGAGTTCGTCTCCGACGCGTGCGTGCAGTGGGAGGCCGCGGCGCAACCCGCGGTCGACGCCGGCATCCGCGTCGTCCCGATCCGAACTGGCATCGTCCTCGGCGCTCACGGCGGCGCGCTGAAGCAGCTCCTCCTGCCGTTCAAGCTCGGCGTCGGTGGTCGTACCGGGTCGGGGAAGCAGTGGATGTCGTGGATCTCACTCGACGACGAGGTCGCGGCGATCCTGCACGCGATCGACACCGACGAGCTGCGCGGGCCTGCGAACCTCACCGCCCCGAACCCGGTGACGAACGGTGAGTTCACGAAGACGCTCGCGAAGGTGCTCCACCGCCCGTCGTTGCTTCCGACGCCGACGCTCCCGGTGAAGGCGCTGTACGGCGGAGAGCTGGTCCAGAGCCTGCTGCTCGACGGCCAGCGCGTCCTGCCGAGGCAGCTCGAGGCGACCGGCTTCTCGTTCGCGCACCCGACGCTCGAGCCTGCGCTCAGAGCGGTCCTGCACCGCCCCGCCTGAACGCTCGCCCAGATCTCCCGGTCTCGACGCGACACGCGCCCCGCCTCGGAAGAGGGAGGGCGCGTGCGAATGGGGTGACCGAGGGGTTTCGAACCCCCGACCTCCGGGATCACAACCCGGCGCTCTAGCCAACTGAGCTACGGCCACCATGAATTCCGGCGGGCTCGACGTCCGTCCGGGATGACCAGCGTATCCGCACGTTCCCCCACAACGGAATGCGAAGCCGTCGCGCTCGTGTCGCGGCCGGGGCGTCGGGATGGTCGCTGGACCCTGCGGCGCGCCCGGAGGGATTCGAACCCCCGACCAGCGGAATAGAAGTCCGGCGCTCTGTCCAAACTGAGCTACGGGCGCTCGTCGTGCGCATCGATCGTACCTGCGTCCCCGATGGCGACGGGTGAAGCGTTCTCGAGTGCTGCGTCCCGTGCGTTCGAGCGGCCTATAGGTCGGGCAACCGCATGTCGAGGTTCGCACCCTCGAGCCCGCCGTCGATCTCGAGCACCTTGCCGGTGACGTAGCTCGACGCGTCCGACGCGAGGTAGAGCGCGCCGAGTGCGATGTCGTCGACCTCGCCGAGTCGAGCCAGCGGAGTGCCCGCGACCATTTCGTTGCGGAGGTCGTCGTTCGTCAGCACCATCTCGAGCGCGGAGGTGGCGACCGAGCCGACGCCGATCGCGTTCACGCGGATGCGGGGCGCGCAGTCGGCCGCCATGAGCCGCGTCATGTGGGCGAGCGCGGCCTTGGCCGTGCCGTACGCGACGAACCCGCGTTCCCGGACGCGACCCATCACCGACGAGATGTTGACGATCGACCCGCCGCCCGTTTCGAGCATGTGGGGGATCGCTGCCTTGCTCAGGGCGAACGCGGTGGTCACGTTGAAGTGGAACGCCTGCTCGAACATCTTGGCCGAGGTGTCGAGCAAGGCCGTCGGCATCGAGCCGCCAGCGTTGTTCACGACCAGATCGAGCCGGCCGAACTCCGCGATGGTCGCGTCCACGAACTTGTCGAGCACGTCGAGATCGTTCACGTCAGCCGGGAACACGAGTGCGCGACGTCCGAGCGCGCGCACTTCGGCTGCCACCGCCTCGAGCTGCTCCTCGGTCCGGGCGGTGATCGCGACGTCGGCGCCGGACTCGGCGTACGCGCGGGCGCACCCGGCACCGATCCCGCGGCCCGCACCGGTGATCACCGCGACCTTGCCGTCCAGACGAAATCGATCGAGCAGCATGGGACGTGACGCTACCGGGGCCCGGTCGAGCGCGCGGCGTGCGGGACGCAGCGTCCCCTGGCCGCGCGACGATGGGGTGATGGCCGATGCCCCCGCGACGGTGCTCGATGCGGTGAACCTGCTCGAGGGCGAGGGGTTCGGCGCGTCGTTCCGGATCCGCTCCGAAGGCCTGCAGTGCGGAGCGTGCGGGAACCTGCACAACGTCTCGACGGCCGAGGTGGTTCGTGTGTACCGCTTCGAGGGGCCGAGCGACCCCGACGAAGAGGCGGTCGTGTACGCGATCCGATGCCCGATCTGCGGCATGGGCGGCACGCTGGTCTCCGCGTTCGGGCCCGGCGCCGACCCGGAGGTCGCCGACCGGCTCGTGATGCTCGACGAACGCTTCCGCAACCATCCCCACTGAGCCCACCCACCGACCCGGGAGCGACCGTGTCCGACACCTGCACACATCTCGACCAGCTCGAGCTCGACACCGCCGCGGTCGCGGACGGGTGCGTCGAGTGCCTGGCAACCGGTGGGCGATGGGTGCACCTGCGCCGGTGTCTGACCTGCGGGCACATCGGGTGCTGCGACAACTCGCCGAACAAGCACGCGACTGCGCACCTCCACGAGACCGCGCACCCGATCATCCAGTCGTTCGAGCCGGGCGAGGACTGGTTCTGGTGCTTCCCCGACGAGCTGTTCTTCGAGGTGCCGAGCGACGCACCGAGTCCATCGCATCCGTGAGCGACCCCGCTCGGCCGACATCGAGCGGACCGACGCCCGGCGCACCGGGCCTCCGCACCTCGTCGCTTGCGGGCAAGTGGGTGCTGAGCGCCGCGGTGCTCGGCTCCGGGGTGGCGTTCCTCGACAGCACGGTGGTCAACGCGGCGCTGCCGACGATCGCGCATGACTTCGGGGCCGGCCTCGGCGACCTGCAGTGGGTGCTCACGGGCTATCTGCTCACCCTCGGTGCGCTCATCGTCATCGGCGGCTCACTCGGTGACCGGTTCGGTCGTCGCAAGATCTTCGAGATCGGTCTCGTCGGGTTCGCGGCCGCGTCGCTCCTCTGCGGGATCGCGCCGAACGTCGACCTCCTGATCGCCGCGCGCGCGGTGCAAGGCATCGCTGGCGCACTGCTCGTCCCCGGGAGCCTCGCGATCGTGTCGGCGTCGTTCGCGCACGAGGACCGTGGGCGCGCGATCGGATGGTGGTCGGGCCTGGGCGGGATCGCGATGGCAGTGGGGCCGTTCGTCGGCGGCTACCTCATCGACGCCGTGTCGTGGCGAGCCGTGTTCCTCATCAACCTGCCCGTCGCGCTCGTCACCCTCGTCATCTCGCGTCGACACGTTCCCGAGACGCGCGACACCACCGCGCACGGGCACATCGACATCGCCGGTGGGCTTGTCCTCGCCCTCGGGCTCGCCGGCGTCGTGTACGGCCTGATCGAGGGTCCGCCATCCGGGTGGGGAGCCGGGCCTCTTGGCGCGGCGATCGTCGGCGCCCTGCTGTTGGTCGCGTGGGTCGTGATCGAGGCTCGGGTCGAGTCGCCGATGGTGCCGCTCGAGGTCTTCAGGTCGAGCCAGTTCAGCGGGGCGAACGCGGTGACGTTTGCGATCTACAGCGCGATGGGAGGGACGATGTTCCTGCTCGTCGTCCATCTCCAGACCGACCTCGGCTACAGCGCGTTGGAAGCCGGGGCATCGTTGCTCCCGGTGACGGCGATCATGTTGCTGGGATCGGCGCGCATGGGCGCGTTCGCGCAACGGGTCGGCCCGCGCCTCCCCATGACCTTCGGTTCGTTCGGTGTGGCCGCAGGCATGGCGCTGCTCGCGCGCGTCGAACCGGGTTCCAGCTACTGGACGACGGTGTTCCCCGCGGCGATCGTGCTCGGGTGTGGCCTCGCCTCGACGGTTGCGCCGCTCACCGCGACCGTCCTCGGCGCGGTCGACGATGACCACGCAGGGATCGCCTCCGCGGTGAACAACGCCGTCGCGCGGATCGCCGGGCTCCTCGCGGTCGCCGTGCTCCCCGCGGCCGCCGGCCTCGCGACGGCGGGCGCGACGCTCGACCTCGTGCACGGCTTCTCGCGGGCGATGCTCATCTGCTCCGTGCTTGCCGTCGTCGGCGGGGTGCTCGCGTACGTCACCATCCGTCGCGGTGCCACGATCATCGACGTTCCACGCGGCGTCGTGGTCGACCCGTGCTGCGAAGCGCTGCTCGAGCGTCCCGCCGAGGCCGCAGCCTGAGCGCCGAATGAGAGCGCCGAATGAGAGCGCCGAATGAGAGCGGGTGACGGGGATCGAACCCGCGTCATCAGCTTGGAAGGCTGAGGCTCTACCATTGAGCTACACCCGCACGGAGCCGAGGCTCCTGGTCGGGAAGGGGGGATTTGAACCCCCGACCCCCTGCCCCCAAAGCAGGTGCGCTACCGAGCTGCGCCACTTCCCGAAGCGACCAGGTTACGACGCGCGCCCGGGGTCGCTCTGACGCTCCGGACTCACGTGCTGGGTGACTGGGTGCCGGGTGACCCCCATGCGAAGAGCACGGGAAACGCCCGGGTATCCTCGACTTCCCCCTATGGCGACTCCTGCTGCTCCCACTTCGAACGTCACCACCTCGGTCGAGACCCTCGACGACAACAAGGTGCGACTCAAGATCGCGGTGCCGGCGCAGGAGTTCGAGAAGGCGATCGATGCCGCCTTCCGCAAGCTGGCCCGTGAGGTGAAGATGCCCGGGTTCCGACCCGGCAAGGCGCCCCGGCAGCTCCTCGAGGCCCGCCTCGGGACGGGTGTGGCCCGGGAGCAGGCGCTGCGCGACGCGCTCCCCGAGTACTACGCGGCCGCGGTCGAGACCGAAGCGATCGACGTCATCGCGAATCCCGAGATCGAGATCACGGCCGGCGAGGAAGACGGCGACGTCGAGTTCGACGCCGTCGTCGAGGTCCGTCCGATCGTCGAGGTCTCCGGGTACGACGCGATGACCGTCGAGGTGCCGAGCCCGTCGGTCGACGATGAGGCGATCGACGCGCAGATCGACGCGCTGCGCGAGCGCTTCGCCGACCTCGAGGACTCGTCCAACCCCCTCACCGACGGCGACTACGCGCAGATCGACATCAAGGGGTCGGTCGAGGACGAGCCGGTCGACGCGCTGAGCGCCACCGACTTCCTCTACGAGGTCGGTTCCGGCACGGTCGTCGAGAAGCTCGACCAGGAGCTGCGCGGCAAGAAGGTGGGCGACATCCTCCAGTTCGAGGACGCGTTGCCGGCGCGGCCCGCGCAAGGCGACGATGACCCGGTCGACACGACGGTGTCGTTCCAGGTGCTCGTCAAGGACGCGAAGAAGAAGGTGCTGCCCGACGCCGACGACGAGTGGGCGTCCGAGGTCAGCGAGTTCGACACGATCGACGAGCTCCGCGAAGACGCGCGAACCCGCCTCGAGATGTACTCCAAGGTGCAGGCGCAGCTCGCGGTCCGCGACAAGGTGCTCGAGGGCTCGGCCGACCTCGTGACGATCGAGGCGCCCGAGCCGCTCGTGGCGCAGGAGATGGAGCGCCGGCTGCACGATCTCCAGCACCGCCTCGAGCCCCAGGGCCTCAACATCGTCCAGTACCTCGAGGCGACCGGCCAGGACCAGGAGACGTTCATCGCCGGTCTGCGCGAGGGCTGCGCGAAGGCGGTCAAGGCCGACCTCGCGCTGCGCGCCGTAGTCGCCCAGGAAGGCATCGTGGCGACCGACGACGAGGTCGACGCGGAGGTCGAGCGCCTCGCGGAGCGCTTCGAGGAGAAGCCGGCCAAGGTGCGACGCGATCTTGAACAGCGGGGCGCGCTGGAGGCGGTACGCTCGGATCTCGCCCGGGGCAAGGCCGTCCAGTACTTGGTCGACCACGCAACGGTCGTGGACGAGGCCGGCGACCCCGTCGACCTCACCCTCCCCGAGCTCGAGACCCCCGACGCAGCCGCTCCTACAGCGGCAGCCCTTTCCGACCCAGACGACGAACCCCCCAGCGCCGAAGCACACGACGAGGAGTCACAGGAGTGAGCGACCCGATGCGCAACACCTACATGCCGTACGTCACGGAGCAGACTGCCCGTGGTGAGCGGACGTCCGACATCTACTCGCGGCTCCTCAAGGAGCGCATCATCTTCCTGGGGACGCCCGTCGACGACGTGGTCGCGAACATCCTCGTCGCGCAGCTCCTCCACCTCGAGAGCGACGACCCCGAGAAGGACATCTCGATCTACGTGAACTCACCGGGTGGCGAGATCACCGGGCTGTTCGCGATCTACGACACGATGCAGTTCATCAAGCCCGACGTGCAGACGATCTGCGTCGGTCAGGCTGCCTCGGCTGCCGCCGTCCTGCTCGCAGCCGGCGCGCCCGGCAAGCGGTTCGCGCTGCCGCACGCGCGGATCCTGATCCACCAGCCGCACGGTGGCGCACAGGGTCAGGCCGTCGACATCGAGATCCAGGCCAAGGAGATCAAGCGCATGCGCGAGCTCCTCGACCAGCTGCTCGCGCACCACACGGGCCAGACCGTCGAGAAGGTCAGCACCGACACCGACCGCGACTTCATCATGAGCGCGCCGGAGGCCAAGGACTACGGGATCATCGACGAGGTCATCACGAACCGCGAGCTCGCTGCCGTCGCAGTGGCGGCAGGTGTGAGCTAAGAGAAGCATCGGGTCGGGGGGAGAGCACCGTGGCCAAGTTCGGGGACGGCGGTGACCTGCTGAAGTGCTCGTTCTGCGGGAAGAGCCAGAAGCAGGTCAAGAAGCTCATCGCCGGGCCCGGCGTCTACATCTGCGACGAGTGCATCGACCTCTGCAACGAGATCATCGAGGAGGAGCTGTCCGACGGCGCCGAGCGCACCGGCGGGCTGGAACAGCTCCCGAAGCCGCGCG
>JBBQFJ010000122.1:0-10268 GCA_038321755.1 Acidimicrobiia bacterium
GTTCCCTTCGGCATGCGGCAAGACGAATCTCGCGATGATGATCCCCACGTTGCCCGGCTGGCGGGTCGAGACGATCGGCGACGACATCGCCTGGATGAAGTTCGGCCCCGACGGCCGCCTGCGCGCGATCAACCCCGAGGCCGGTATCTTCGGCGTGGCGCCCGGGACGGGCACCAAGACCAACCCGAACGCGATTCGGACTCTCAGCCGCTGCTCGGTCTTCACCAACACGGCGCTCACCGACGACGGCGACGTGTGGTGGGAGGGGATCGACGGGGATGCCCCCGCGCACCTCACCGACTGGAAGCGCCGCGACTGGACACCCGAGTCCGACGAGGCAGCCGCGCACCCCAACTCCCGGTTCTGCGTCCCGCTGACGCAGTGCCCGATCCTCGCGCCGGAGGCGGAAGACGCGCAGGGCGTCCCGATCTCGGCGTTCCTCTTCGGAGGCCGCCGCGCCACGACGGTCCCCCTCGTCTACGAGTCGCGCGACTGGAAGCACGGCGTGTTCGTCGCCGCCACCATGGGCTCCGAGAAGACCGCCGCCGCGTTCGGCGGGCTCGGCGAGCTGCGTCGCGACCCCTTCGCGATGCTCCCGTTCTGCGGGTACCACATGGGTGACTACTTCGCGCACTGGCTGTCGATGCCCGAGCGCACCGACGAGTCGAAGCTGCCGCGGATCTTCGGGGTCAACTGGTTCCGCAAAGATGCCGACGGCAAGTTCCTGTGGCCGGGATTCGGTGAGAACTCGCGAGTCCTCGACTGGATCTGCCGACGGCTCGAGGGTGAAGCGGACGGCGCCGAGACCGCGATCGGCACGGTGCCACGCCCCGAGGATCTGAACCTCGAGGGATTCGACGAGCAGGGCCGCACCAACACGGCCGCGGCGCTGCGCCTGGACCCGAACGAGTGGAAGCGTGAGCTCCCGACGACCCACGAGCACTTCGAGACCTTCGGCGACAAGCTGCCGCCGGTGCTGCTCGAGGAGCTCGCGGCGCTCGAACGGCGCCTCGACGCCTGACGCACCTGGCACCCCGGACCCGGGCCGGGTTCCGCCACTACGCTCCGCGCACACATCCATCCAGCCGCGGCAAGCGCCGCGGAACCGGGAGGTACGTCATGGCCATCAGTGCCTACGTGCTCATCCAGACCGAGGTCGGGAAGTCGTCACAGGTCACGAGCGCGGTCCGAGCGATCGCCGGTGTGGTGACCGCCGACGACGTCACGGGACCGTATGACGTCATCGTGCGCACCGAAGCCGCGAGCCTCGATGATCTGGGGAAGCTGGTGGTGTCGCAGATCCAGTCGGTGGAAGGGATCACCCGCACCTTCACCTGCCCCGTCGTCAACCTCTAGATCACTCAGGCTCTAGATCACTCAGGCTCTAGATCAGTCCTGGTCGCGCTGACGACCTGCGCGCCGGACACGCCGACCGTGGCGCGCGAGCGCCAGCCCGATCAGCCGATCGAGCAGCTCCGAGTATGCGACGCCCGACTCCGCCCACAGGCGTGGGTACATCGAGATCGGCGTGAACCCGGGGATCGTGTTCACCTCGTTCACGATGAAGCCTCGTCCCGGGCCACCGTCGGGTGCCTCGGGCTCGAAGAAGAAGTCGACGCGTGCCATCGCCTCGCCGCGACAGGCCTCGAACGCCCGTACCGCGAGGGCGCGCACCGCCTCGGCCTCGGCGCCGCTCAACGGTGCCGGGACCAGCAGCTCGGCGTCGTCGGCCTCGTACTTGTCGGCGTACGAGTAGAAGTCGGCGCCGGGCACGATCTCGCCAGGCACCGAGGCAAGCGGCGGGTCGTCACCGAGGACGCCCACCTCGATCTCCCGTCCGACGATCGCCTCCTCGAGCACGATCCACTCGTCGAAGCGCAGCGCCAGCTCGACCGCCGCGACGAGCTCGTCGCGACTCCGTGCCTTCGACACCCCCACCGACGAACCGAGGTTCGCGGGCTTCACGAAGCACGGATAGCCCAGGCGCGCCTCGACGTCGAGGACGAGCTGATCGACGTCGTGCCCCTCGCGGAACGCGAGCCAGGCGGCCAGCTCCAGGCCGACGGCCGCGAAGGCCCGCTTCATCATGATCTTGTCCATCGCGACCGCGGAGCCCACGACGCCCGCCCCGACGTACGGAACGCCCGCGAGCTCGAACAGCCCCTGGACGGTGCCGTCCTCGCCGTACGGCCCGTGGAGCAGCGGCAACACGACGTCGAACGGCGTGCTGCGTGCGGACACCGACCCGTCTCCGTCGAGCGGGACAAGCGCGTTCGTGCCCGGCTGCGGGAGCTCGGCGACCGGCGACCCCTCGATCCGGAACGCGCTCGGCAGCGCGTCGCGGGCCCCCGCGAGCTGCTCGCGCGCCTCGCCGGCGAGCAGCCACTCCCCTTCTTTGGTGATCGCGACCGGCACGACGTCGTAGCGCTCCGGGTCGAGCGCCTGCGCGACCGCGACTGCGCTCACCCGCGACACATCGTGCTCGGCCGAACGGCCACCGAACAGCACGAGCACGCGCAGACGATCAGGGACGACCATCAGCCAACCTGGAGCACGGCGCGGATGCCGAGCCCCATGATGAAGAGACCGACGAGCCCGTACAACAGCTCGCGCCTGCCGCGCATCTGCGCCCGGTACTGGTACGCCAACCCGACCGTGAGGAACGCGAGGAACCCGTAGAACATGTGGAACCGCGGGACCGTGTAGTCCTTGCTCGCGACGAGGATCACCCCCACCAGGACCTGCAGCATCATCGCGACTTCGGCCACGATCGTGACGATCCAGAGCCAACGGCCGCGAAGGCCGTCGAATCGCCAGGCGATCAGCGCGGCGATGCCGACGATGGCATTCATCGCGATCGCCGCGTAGCCCCACCACGAGTGGAACGAGTGCAGGACGCTCACTACTCGGCGGGAGCTTCCTCGTGCTGCACGACGTCGAACGACCAGAGCGCGCTCTGGTCGCTCACGGGACCTTCGCTCGCGTGCGCCTTGTGCCCCTTCGAGAACGCGGCACTGTTGGCCCAGGCGTCGAAGTCCTCGACCGTGCGCCAGCGGGTGTAGACGAGGAACTCCTCGCGCTCATCGGTCGGACGCAACAGCTCGAACGCCTCGAAGCCCGGGGACTTCGCGACCTCACCGGCACGTGCCGCGAAGCGGCGTTCCAGCTCGTCGGCCTTGTCCTTGGGCACGGTGATCGCGTTGATCCGCACGACGCTCATTCGGTGGGCTCCTTCAGGTCCGGGTGACGGTGGGCAGGAGGGCTGGGCTCGCGATCATTGGTCGCGGAGGAACTGCTCGATCTCCGCGGCGAGCTCATCGCCGCTGACCTCCTCCGCGCTCTCCTCTTCGATGGCGTCGACCAGGTCGGCGACATCGGGACGGTCAGCGAGTCCTTCCTCGACCTTCTCGGTGTACGTGACGATCTCCTCGTCGAGGTCGTCGAGCTCGACGTGCAGTCCGCCATACTCACGGAGTCGTTCGAGGAGCGCGCGCACGGCGGGCGGAGACGGGTTGCCGGCGACGTAGTGCGGGACCTGCGCCCACAGCCCGACCGCCGGGATCCCCGCTTCACCGAGCGCGACCTGCAGGACGGTCTGCACGCCCGTCGGACCTTCGTAGTCCCCGCGCACGGCACCGATCTCCTGCGCGACCGAGTGCGCGGTCGCCGTGGCGAGCACGGGGACCGGACGTCGGTGCGACACCATCGCCGGCATGCCGCCGAGTGTGAACGCCTGCTTCGCACCCAGACGATTCGCAACGTCGACGAGATCCTTCGTGAACGTCGGCCAGCGCAGCGACGGCTCCGGCCCCGTGATCACGATCACGTCGCGATCAGCCCGTCCGGCGGTGAGGTCGAGCTGGGGCCAGGACACCCGGCGGGTCAGACCGTCGACCAGCTCGACCGTGGGGCGGGTCTGCTGGAGATCGACGAGCTCGTCGAGCGCGTACCGGCCGAATGAGCGCGCACCCTCGAGCTGGTCGACCAGCGTCGAGGCGGTGAGCTCACCGGCTTCGCCCGCGTCGACCCAGCCGGTGATCGCCACGACGAGCACCGGGTCGCGGAGGCGGGGCCACACGTCGATCTCGAGCATCGAGCAACGGTACCGGGCGCGCCGCACCGATCCCCACAGGAACGCAGGCTCGGCCCATCCGAGAGCAGGCTCTAGCCTGCGGCACATGCAGTTCGGGGTGCACACCGGTCTCCAGAACACCTCGACGGAGGAGCTGCTCCCGCTCTGGCGGCGGATCGAGGCCCACGGCTTCGAGTGGATCTCGATCTGGGACCACTTCTATGCCGCCGATGCCACGGTGCGCGATGGCGCGACCACGTCCGGATCGGTCTGCCTCGAGGCGGTCGCGAGCCACGCGGCGCTGGCGTGCACCACCACCTCGGTCCGGTGCGGCAGCCTCGTCTACTCCGTCGGGTACCGGCACCCGGCGGTGCTCGCCAACGCGATCGCGACCATCGACCAGCTCTCCTCCGGACGCGCCGTGCTCGGCCTCGGCGCGGGGTGGCACCAAGGTGAGTACGCGGCGTACGGCATCCCGTTCCCTCCGGCACCGGTGCGGCTGCGCCAGCTCGAGGAGGCGATCCAGTGCGTGCGCCTCCTGCTCACCGAAGACGTCGCCAGCTTCGACGGAGAGTTCTTCCACCTCGACGAGGCGCGATGCGATCCCAAGCCGGTGCAGGAACGGCTCCCGCTCTGGATCGGCGGTGCCGGCGAGAAGGTGACGCTCCGGATCGCGGCCCGGCACGCCGACGGCTGGAACATCCCCTTCATCCCACCCGACGCGTACCGGCACAAGGTCGAGGTGCTGCACGCGCACTGCGAGCGGGAGGGGCGCGACCCCGCCGAGATCACCAAGTCGGTCAACCTCACGCTCGCGTGGCGCGAAGAGGACCTGGTCGCGCAGTTCGGCGGCATGACGGACTGGGTCCGTCCGAGCGCGCTCACGGGGAGCGTCGAGGAGATGGTCGATCGCATCGGTGCCTACGGCGACGCCGGCGCCGACTGGGTCAACCTCGCGCTGCGTGCACCGTTCGACATCGAGGGGCTCGACCGGTTCGCGACGGACGTGCTCCCGCAGCTCCGCGGCTTGCGGCGGAGCTGCCATGACCGGGCGAGGAGACCGCGGTCCCGAGCTGCGACTTGATCCCCTCACTCGCGAGTGGGTGATGATCGTCGGTGATCGCCAGCACCGACCCAACCTCCCGGACGACGGCTGCCCGTTCTGCGTGGGTGGGCTCGAGGCTCCAGAGCCCTACGACGTGCGATCGTTCACCAACCGCTGGCCGGCCCTCGTGCCCGGCTCGATCGAGCCCGATGGCGCGAGGACGCCGGCGCGCGGTGCCGCCGAGGTGGTGCTCTACACGTCGCAGCACGACGCCTCACTCGGCTCGCTCGGCGTCGCGGGCGTGCGCAAGGTCGTCGATCTCTGGGCCGAGCGGACCACGGCGCTGCTCACGCGCCCGGAGGTCGAGTACGTCCTGGTGTTCGAGAACCGCGGTCGCGACGTCGGTGCGACGATCGATCATCCCCACGGCCAGATCTACGGGTTCGGGTTCGTCCCGCCCGTGCCCCGACGCGAGCTCGAGGTCACCGACGCCTGCGGCTGCCCGCTCTGCTCGTTGGTGCCGGAGGAGGCGGCTGCGGCAACACGGGTCGTGGCGGACGACGGAGCGTGGCTCGCGTGGATCCCCGCCGCGAGCCCATGGCCCTACGGCACGATCCTCGCCCCTCGTGCGCACGTCGCCGGACTCGCGAGCCTCGACGACGCCGGTCGCGACTCGCTCGCAGCGACGCTCGTCGAGGTACTCGAGCGCTACGACCGCCTGTTCGCGCGGCCGTTCCCGTACATGCTGTGGATCCATCAGCAGCCGGCGGACGACCGCGCGCACCTGCACGTGCACCTTGCGCCGCCGCGCCGCGAGGCCGACACGCTGCGCTACGTCGCGGCAGCAGAAGTGGGCAGCGGGACGTACTCCAACCCGGTCGTCCCCGAGACCGCAGCACAGGCGCTGCGCGACGCCTAGTTGTTGTTGCGGTTCTTGCGCGGGCCGAACGCACCACCGAGATCCGCGCTCGCGAACGCCCCGGGAGCCTTCCCGTCGACCGCGAAGCGGTAGAGCGCGATCCGGTAGATGCCGCTCATCGCGGAGACGATCACCGAGACGACCAGGATCCAGATGAGGCCGATCGCGCCAAGTCCGATGATCGCCGCGATCTCGTTCGTGGCGACACCGAGTGCGATGAGGACAGCACCAGGGAGGCTGGCGAGCATCGCGAAGATCCCGAACCCGGCCTGCGCGGCGAGGTTCTCACCCCACGTCTGCTTCAGCAGCGTGCCCGAGCGCTTCAGCGCGTTCCACGGACCGAGGTCCTCCATCATGATGACGGGGACGGTGAGGAAGGTGACGATCGCCCACGCCGCGCCGATGAGGCGGACGATGATCTGGCCGACGAAGCCGGCGCGCTCTTCGATCGCCGAGATGATGACCGACACCGTCCCCTGGACGATCGCCCACGGGAGGATGCGGTGCAGCTTCCCGTTCGCAGCTTCGAGCCCGCCGATCTGCGACGTCTCCCGTCCCTCCAGCCGCTCGTTCGCCGCGTGCACCAGCGCGTCGAGGAAGTAGTTCGCGACGAAGGCGAGGACGATGTAGCCGATGACGACGAAGACGTAGCCGATCGCCTGGAGGCTCTCCTGGCCCTTGGTGGTGTCGACGCCGGTCGTCCACACGAGCGCGGCGAAGACCGCGAACACACCGAGCGAGACGACCCCCGAGAGCACGGGGAACCAGGCCAGCGTGCGGTCGGAGCGCAGCACGGACCAGGAGATCTTGAAGTGCTCCCACGTGTTGCGAAGTCGCTGCATGCAGAGAGTATGGCGCATCTCCCCGGTTCGGGAGGCTCGGGTCGCGAGGCTCCTAGGATCCTCCTGGTGCGGACGGTCCGGGCGCCCGGGCGCGTCAACCTCATCGGTGACCACACCGACTACGCCGAAGGGTTCGTGCTCCCGATGGCCATCGACCGTGCGTGCACGGTCGAGCGCCGGGACCGGCCGGGACACGACGTGCGCGCCCGCTCCGAACAGCTGCCCGGCGAAGTGGTCGTCGCCGGTGACGGCAGCTCGGATCCGCGCACCACCGAACCGCGGTGGGGTGGGTTCGTCGCCGGCGTCGTGCAGGCCCTCCGAGCTCGCGGCGCCAGGGTGCCCGCGCTCGACCTCGCGGTCACGTCGACCGTCCCGCCGGGCTCGGGCCTCTCGTCGAGCACGGCCCTCTCGGTGGCGCTCACGATGTCGGTTGCCGACGCCGCGGGCCTTCCTCTCGCATCCCGCGATGTCGCACGCGCCGCGCTCGAGGCCGAAGTCCTCGCGACCGGGGTCCCGGGCGGTCTGATGGATCAGCTGGCGTCAGTCCACGGCGTCGTCGATCACGCACTCCTGATCGACTGTCGGACGCTCATGATCGAACCCATCGCGCTCCCACGCGAGCTCGCGGTGGTCGTCGTGCACTCCGGGATGCCTCGCGCACTCGCGCGCAGCGCGTACGCGGATCGCCGCGGTGCCACCGAGGATGCCGCCGCTCGCCTCGGCGTGCCGACGCTGCGCGACGCGAGCCTCGACGACGTGCGGGACGACCCGTTCGCTCGCCACGTCGTCACCGAGAACGCGCGCGTCCTCGCGTTCGCTGCCGCCCTCCGCGACCACGACCTCGATGCACTGGGACCGCTGCTCCTGGAGAGCCACAAGAGCCTCCGGGACGACTTCCTCGTCTCGACGCCGGCACTGGATCTCCTGGTGGAGCTGCTCGTGGCGAACGGTGCGACGGGTGCACGGCTCACCGGCGCCGGCTTCGGGGGTTGCGTCGTCGCGCTCGTACAACGGAACCACGCCGACGACGTCCTCGCCAAGGTGGTGGCTCGCTACCGGGTGGAGACGGCACAGGAAGCATCGGCGCCCCCACCGATCTCGTTCGTCGCCCGAGCGACCGCAGGAGCCCATTTCATCGAGTGAGGACCAGCCGCAGTCGCTCGATCGCGGCTGCGGTGCGGCTCCCCCACCAGAACAGGTCGCGGCCGTCAACGAGCAGCACCTCGGCACCAGGGACCGCCGCGGTCACCTCATCATGATGGCGCTCGACGAACGCGTACGGCTCGTCCGGGAGCGCCACGAGCTCGGGGGCCGCCCGCGCGACGTCGTCGAGCCCGACTTCGGGGTATCGGTCGTCGCTCGCACCGAACGCGATCTGCTCCCACCCCAACCGCGACAACAGCGATGCCCCGTAGGTGTCGCGCGCCAACGTCATCCACGGGCGGCGCCACACGAACACCACGCACGAGCGACCTTCGGGCGGTCGCACCGGCAGGCGCGGAGGCGGAGGCGCGTCGACTTGCACCACGGCGGCCAGGTTGGTCACCGCGGATGCGACATCGTCCACCGAGCGGGGCGACATGGAGTGCACGGCGACCCCGGCCGCGACGAGCGCCTCGGCGTCCTCGCGGCGGTTCTCCTCGTCGTTGACCACCACGACGTCGGGTGCGAGCGCCAGGACGGCATCGACATCAGGGTTCTTCGTCCCGCCGACCGTCGGGATGCCCGGCTGCTCGCAGAAGCGCGTGCAGGCAATCGGGCGCACACCGAGCGCGAGGAGCGTCTCGGTCGCCGACGGGACCAGCGAGACGACCCGCACGCCGCGCTACATCTTCTCGAGGAGCTCGCTCTTCTTCTTCTCGAACTCCGCCGGGGTGATGTGACCCTGGTCGCGCAGCTTCGCGAGCGCTTCGATCTGCTCGGGGACGGTCTGTCCCCCGCCGCCGCTGCCGCCACCCTGCGCCTTCACCGCGTCGGCGACCGCCTTGCCGATCTCGCTCGCACCGCGCCCGGCGTCGCGCGTCGCGTCGTCTTCCATCTGCCGGTAGATCTCCTGCTGCACACCGTCGGGGTGCCGCACGTTCTCGAACAGCGTCGTGCCCTGGTCGCCGGCGGACTGGATCTCGAGGTCACCGGCACCGATCATCCGCTCGAAGAGCCGCTGGTGGAAGTTGAGGTTGTTGATCCGCTCGAGCGGGATCTCCACACCGTGTCGGGCGATCACACCGGTGCGGTACACCACGCGCTGATCGGTGACCACGAAGTAGGTGCGCGTCCAGGAGATGAACTTCAGGAGGAGCCAGACCCCCCAGGCGATCGCAACGACCCCGACGATCGCGCCCACGACGCTCTGGATCGTGTCGTCAACGATCTGGAACACGATGATCGCGACGATCAGCAGCGGGATGCCCGTGAGGATGTGCTTGGAGAAGTACCACCAGTGCGGGCGAAGGTCGAGGGCGACGTTCTCGCCGTCGTTGATGAGGTTCTTCGGGTACGGCATGGCGAGGACTCTATTCCCTCATCCCGGCGGGATCACGGGTCCATTCACCCTCCCATCGCGCCCAACAAGTACAAGCCCTCCGCCGGTGATGGCGATCTCACTCGGGTACCGGGGGTCGCTCGGTCTCGCACGAAGGGGACCGTAGAGCGGTTCAGGCCCAACCGAGCTCGTGGAGCCGGGCGTCGCTCATCCCGAAGTGATGTCCGACCTCGTGCAGCACGGTCACCCGCACCTGCGCCGCCAGCTCCGCGCCCGTCCGTGCCCGCTCGCTGATCGTCCCCTGGAAGATCGTGATCCGATCCGGTGCCACCCCCGCGTAGCTGATCGGATCCCGCTTGGTGAGCGGCACACCCTCGTAGAGCCCGAGCAGCGTGCCGGTGCGACCCGCGAGCTGAGCGCTCGTCGGCCAGTCCTCCACCACCACCGCCACGTTGTCCATCTCGGCGGCGAGCGTCAGGGGGATCTCGTCGAGCGCGTCGGCGACGAGGGACTCGAAGTCGTCACGCGACACCTGCACGACTCGACCGTAACCCGTTCCGAAAATTCTTCTTGACCGCGGGACGAACGGCAGTAGATTCGCACGTGCTGGCGATGTGACGGCAACGGGACCGAGAGCGACACGCTCGATCCTTCCCGCAAGGGGAGGACCGGTGAGGCGCCTTCGGACGACGGAGCCGACGCAGCGTCGGTCGGTGAGCGGGCCTCCCCCTCGGGGGCGGTTCCGGTCTCCAGGATCGTGGCCGACGAGGTCCGGGCTTCTCACCCGGACCGCGGATGCGGCGGCGGTCGGGCCCGCGAGGGCGCGGCAGTCGGTGCGAGAGGTGCGAGACGAAGAGAACGGGCCCCGAGGAGTCCGGACGCTTCGGCGTTCGGCTACTCGGGGCCCA
>JBBQFJ010000123.1:0-10236 GCA_038321755.1 Acidimicrobiia bacterium
ACTGGGGCATCCTCCTGGCCCGCACCGACTGGGACGTCCCGAAGCACCGCGGGATCACGTACTTCCTCGTCGACATGCGCTCCGAAGGTGTCGAGGTGCGACCGCTGCGCCAGATCACCGGCGTCGCGCACTTCAACGAGACGTTCCTCACCGACGTGCACATCCCCGTCGAGAACGTGGTCGGTGAGCCGAACGGCGGGTGGGGCGTCACGCAGACCACGCTGATGGCCGAACGCGTGCTCATCGGTGGTGGGATGGGCCTCGGGTTCCGCGACTTCGTGGAGCTCGCGCGCCACTACGACCGCACCGGCGACGCGGAGATCCGTCAGCAGCTCGCCCAGTCGTACACGCGCAGCGAGATCCTGCGGTGGCTCGGCGAGCGGGCGCGCGCGGCGATCAAGGCGGGGAAGCCGATGGGACCGGAGAGCTCGGTCGCGAAGCTCGCGATCTCCCGGCAGGTGTTCGAGAACGGGAACCTCGGGCTCGCCATCGAGGGGGCCGACGCGATGCTCTACAAGGGCGACGCGTTCGAGGGCGGGTTCTGGCAGCAGCAGTTCCTCGGGCAGTGGGGGATCCGCATCGGTGGCGGCACCGAGCAGGTGCAGCGCAACATCCTCGGTGAGCGGATGCTCGGACTCCCGGCCGAGGCGCGGCCCGACAAGACGGAGCCCTTCCGGGACATCCCGAAGAACTCCTAGGCGCTCGCTCTTCCGAGCGACCTGATCAGGGAGCGACCGATCAAGGAGCGACCGATCAAGGAGCGACCGGCCAGCCGCGGTCACGGAGCGCTTCGAGGACGGGTCCCGCGTCGGTGGGCCAGAAGACCAGGTCGTCGCCGCGACTCGAGCCGTCCTGGAACGAGATGCCATTCCCGAGCGCGCCGCGCCGGACCACGATCAGGGTGACGTCGTCACGGGGCACGACCAAGTCCTCGAACAGCCCGCCCGGGCGGCTGCGCAGGGCGGCCGTCGTGGACGAGATCCGCAGCTCGGCCATCGGCCAGGCCGCCTGGACCGCGCCCATCCAGGCGCCACCCCGGGTCACGAAGGCCCGCTCGCCGTCGAACCGCCAGCTCACTTCAGCAACAAGCATGCTCACCTGTCACATATCGGCAGGACCCGTCCGAGGCTGAAGTCGCCCCGCTGCAGTCAGGCGCGGCAGTCCCACATCGCCGGGCCCTTGGGGTTCTACGCTGCGCGGCGGTGGGCGCGTTCCGCGAGCTGCGGGTGATCGAGGTCGGCGGCGGCATCGGGGCCGCCTACGCCACGAAGCTCCTGGCCGATCTCGGTGCCGACGTCTGCAAGGTCGAGCCTCCCGGCGGCGATCCCCTTCGCCGGAGTGCGGGCATTGGCACGGGTGCGAGCGCAGGTGCGATCGCGGGGGCGGGGGAAGGAGTGGAGCCGCTGTTCCGGTTCCTGAACGGGGGGAAGCGCAGCGCGGCGGTCGAGCTCACCACGGAGCCGGGGCATGCCTGGCTCGCGCGGGCGGTGGCGGACGCCGACGTGATCGTCGAGAGCCTCGGTGCGCGGGGGCTCGAGCGGATCGGCATCGACATCGATCGCCTGCGCGTCGAGAACCCGCTGCTCGCGCTCGTGCGGATCTCCGACTTCGGGCAGCGCGGGCCGTACGCCGAGCTGCGGATGAGCGGCCTCACCCTGCAGGCCACCGGCGGATGGGTGAGCGCGCACGGGATCGTCGGGCAGAGCCCGGTGCAGGTCGGCGGCCACATCCACGAGATGACCGCGGGGACGTTCGCCGCCGCGGCCGCGCTGACCGCGGTGCGCGCCGCGATCCGACGCGGCGAACCGGTCGACGTCGACCTGTCGGTGCAGGAGTGCCTCATCGGCACGCTCGCATACCCGATGCTCGTGACGGAGGACATGCTCAGCGCCGGGTTGCCGCCGCCCCAGGCGCGCCACTTCCCGTTGCCCGGGATCCAGCGGTGTCGCGACGGATGGGTCGGCATCAACGCGCTCACCGGGCAGCACTTCCTCGACGCGTGCACGATGCTCGAGGTCGAGGAGTTCGGGCCGCGCCAACAGGAGCTCGCGGCCGGGGGTCCATTGCTGGAGGCGTTCTTCTCCCGCGTGCGTCCATGGCTGCTCGAGCGCGACGCGCAGGAAATCGTGGAGCTGAGCCAGGCGTTCCGGGTGCCGGCCGCACCCGTCGGCGACGGCCCGATGATGCTCGACTACGCGCAGTTCCGCGAGCGGCCGTTCTTCGTGCGCGAGCAGCATGAGGGAGAGCAGGAGCTGACGATGCCGGGGGCGCCGTACCGGCTCGGTGCGACACCGGCGGTGCGTAGTGGCCCGGCGCCGGTGGTGGGGGACCTCGGTGCTCCGGCGCCACCGCGTGGCGCGCTCGTCGGCGAGCCGGTCGCGCCGGGAGAGCTGCCGTTCGCGGGCGTGCGCGTCCTCGATCTCGGGTCGTTCTGGGCGGGCCCGTACTGCACGATGTACCTCGGCGCGTTCGGCGCGGACGTGATCAAGGTCGAGTCGACCCGTCGGCCCGACGGCTTCCGCTTCTCTGGTGCGGTGCCCGAGATGGGCGACGACTGGTACGAGCGCGGCGGTGTGTTCGCGAGCACGAACCTCGACAAGCGCGAGCTCACCCTCGAGCTGTCGACCGACGAGGGCCGGGCGCTGTTGCGGCGGCTCGTCGCGAAGGCCGACATCGTGCTGGAGAACTATTCGGCGCGCGTCGTCGAGCAGTTCGGCATCGGGTACGAGCAGCTCCGCGAGATCAAGCCCGACGTGATCATGGTGCGCATGCCCGGCTTCGGGCTCGAGGGTCCGTGGCGTGACTACGTGGGCTGGGCGATGGTGATCGAACAGGCGACGGGCATGGCGAGCGTGACCGGTCCGCCCGAGCGCCCGATGCACCCCGGTGGTCTCGCGGATCCCGTCATCGGCATGCACGCGGCCGTCGCGGTGCAGGCGGCGCTCGCGCATCGGGAGCACACCGGGGAAGGGCAGCTCATCGAGGTCGCGCAGCTCGAGACAGGCGCGAACCTCACTGCCGATCTCGTGCTGGAATGGTCGGCGCACGGCCGCCGCGTCGAGCGTCAGGGGAACCGCGACGCGCGCCTCGCGCCGCAGGGTGTGTATGCGTGCCGGGCCGACGGCCTGATGCCGGAGTGGGTCGCACTCTCCGTGCAGACCGACGAGCAGTGGCACGCGATGACCGTCGTGATGGACCGACCCGACTGGACCGACGATCCGCTGCTCGCGACGCTCGCCGGTCGCCACGATCGCCACGACGAGATCGACGACGGCATCACCGCGTGGACGAGCAGTCAGTCGCCCGCGGAGGTGGTCGTCGCGCTTCGCCTCGCCGGCCTGCCCGTTGCCCCCGTGCTCGCGGTACCTCGGATGTACGACGACCCGCAGCTCGTCGCCCGCGGCTACTACCAGGAGCTCGACCACGCTCGCACCGGTGTCCGCCGCTACCCCGGATGGCCCGCGCAGTTCTCGTTCGCGGAGCGGCATCACCGCCGCGGTGCGCCCACGCTCGGCCAGCACAACCGCGAGCTGCTCACCGAGGACCTCGGCCTCACCGACGACGAGGTCGACGCCCTCGAGCGCGACGGCATCATCGGCGACCGCATGCCTGTTTCGGAGTAGCCGCAGTCCGAGAACTCCGTCGCGCCGCAACCCCTTGGATGCATCCCTCCCCCGGCGATGCCGGGGTCACAGACGCAGGCCACCGCTCCGTGTGGGCGCGGTTCTGCCGGTCAGACGATGTGGAACGGCGTGTCCTCTACGATCGGTACCCATGAGCCGGACCAAGCGCGCGGCCGACCGGGTGCTCCGAGGGTTCGGATATCAGCTCCGCCGCACCGAGACCGCACCGTGGCGCGGGTTCGTCGATCGCGGGCAGACGATCTACGACCGCCACGTCGCGCAGACGCTCGCTGACGTGCGCGTGCTGGAGGAGAAGTACCGAGAACCGGTGTTCGGCGAGATGCGGGTCTACGACGTCATGCAGCTGCTCGCCGAGTGCATCGACCCGATGGACGTCGGCCTCGGTTCCACGAGCCAGCTCACGCACGCGCTCCAGACTGCCGAGGCGCTGCACGACCAGGGTTTCACCGACCCGGACGTGATGCTCGCTGCGCTCCTGCACGACCTCGGCAAGGTGCTGCTGCTCACCGACGAGGACCCGGCGAACGTCTGCGCCAGCAACTCGGCGCTCGGCCCGTTCGAGCCCGGTGCCGGCCTCGACACCTGCGTCTTCCAGTGGAACCACGACCAGTTCGCCTACGAGCGTCTGAAGGACCACGTCTCGGATCTGACCGGGTGGCTCGTCCTCTACCACAGCGCCAAGTTCGCTGACCACCAAGACGTGATGGACGACCGCGACCGCGGCTACCACGACCGCTACTACGCCGCGTTCCAGGCGGCCGACCAGGATTCGAAGTCGCCGTACGGGCTGCCGCGCACGCGGCTCGCCGACTACCGCGAGCTCCTCGAGGACACGTTCCCGGAGCCAATCCCGTTCTGAGCAACCACGGACGTGCGTCTCTGAGCGTCGAATAGGAAGGTGAGAGACGCATCCAGGTCTGGGGGCGGCCTCATGCCGCGACAGGTCGTCGCCTTCCCGATCGGTGGCCGCTCGCCGACTCGCCCGGGGGATCGAGGCGCCGGCGTCCGTCGGGCTCCTCGCTGAGCACCCAGCCCTTGGTCTTGAGGGCGTGATGGTCTCACACCGCTCGCCGGGCTGGGTGCGGCCGCTCAGCAGCGACTGCAGGTCGATGTGGGCCACGACGTGGTCGCGAGTCTTGGCGCGCCCCCGAGGTTTGCGGGCAGTCGCCACCGCTGACCCGTCGCGCGCGCCCCGGGCGAGCCCGAGGAACCCGTCGAACGCGATCGCGAGGACCCGGCGCGTCTCGTCGCGGGCTTCGTGCAGGCCGTCTCGCTTCGCGGCGCTGATCACGCGCTGCTCGGCGAGCTCACCGCCGACGGTGGCGGCCTTCGTGCTCTCGCGCGCCGTGGACAGCGAGAGCATGCCTGGCGCGCAGCGCGTCGTTCGTAGCGCTGCAGTCGGGGAGCGCCTCGGCGACAGCGAGCGCGTCGCGTGCCGGGCCGATCCCGCCGTCGGTGACGTCGGCGAGCCACTCCGCGGGGTTGGCCGCCGGCGTGCGGGCGGCGCGGTCGTTGAACCAGACCCCCGTCTCGACGCAGCGCTGGGCGTACAGGGCGGTGACGACGCCGGCGAGCTTCCCGACCTCGGCGCCGACCCGGACGAGGCGGAGCGCGTCGCGTCCTTCGACGCACCCCGCGTCGAGGCCCGTTGCGACCTCTCGCAGCTCGGCAGCAATGTCGTCCAATCGCATGCCGTCACGATGGCAGGGGGGTGTGACAGCGACGTCGACGCGCGTTTCCGCAGGTCAGCGGCGCATTCGGGAGAGCGTCAGGCGGCTGCGTCGCGCGGCTCGAAGACGACCACGGGCGTCACGGCCGAGCGCGGCCCGGCGTAGCCGTCGAGATCGTGATCGACCTCGGCCCAGAGCTGCCACAGCCGCTCCCGCTCGGCCCCGGTGGACGCGCCAGAACGCGTGCTTGAACCACGCGGGCGGGAGCTTGGGCGCCTCGGTCGTCTCGGTGCCCATCACCGATTCCTTCCGGGGCCGGCGGGGAGATCAGGTTTCGCGCACCAGTTGCTGGGAGCCGAGGGCGGTGGTGAACCGCGCGCCGAGGGACTCGCCGTCGGTGCGCTCGAGCACGGTGTCGAGGTGCCAGAACTCCGCCTGCAGGCGCTCCGGGTCGATGTCGATCACTACGTAGCCGTGGCTGTCGAGGTCGCACCACTGCCAGTGCGGCATGAACTCGAGGATCTGGTTCTCCAGCGGGATCGACTGCGTGCGCCGGGGCCAGCCCATCTTGTCGTCGAGATTCTGCGACGTGAGGCTCGGCGTGACGATCTCCAACGCGATGGTGCTGTCGGTGTTGTCGAACGGGTCGCGGTGCAGCTCGAGGGCGAGCGACACGTGCACATCACCCGAGAGCACCACCAGGTTGTCGAACCCGACGAAGTGCTCGAGCAGTGCGTCGCGCTCGACGGGGTAGCCGTCCCACTGGTCCCAGTCCGGCCCGAGCTCATCATCCGCGATGAGCTTCACCTTCTTCAGGGGCTCCCGCACCTCCATCGGGATCGCCGGGTTCCAGGTCTGCGACATCACCGACGGGTTCCCGAGGATGCGCCACGTCGCGGTCGACGCGTCCATCGCGCCCAGCAACCACTTCTTCTGCTCCGGGCCGAGCGCGGTGCGCGACGGATCCGACATCGCCTCGCCGGCCACCGGCTCGTCGCGCCGCGTCCGCGTGTCGATCAGGAAGATCTCTGCGAGCGACCCGAGCTCGATGCTTCGCCACACCCTTGACGGGTCGTCCGGGTCGGGCCGACGCACCGGCAGCCACTCCTCGCGCGCCCGGAACGCGTTCGCCTTGCGGTCCGCCCACGTGCCGTACTCGGGCTTGTGCTCCTGCGCGCCGTCGCGCCACGCGCCGTCGGCGAACTCGTGGTCGTCGAGCGTCGGGATGATGGGGTGCTTGAGGTGGAACGCCTGGATGTCGGGGTCGCGGTGGTACTGGTCGTAGCGGGTGCGGTAGTCCTCGAGCGTCACGCACTCGTTGAGCGGGTCGAACGGTCGGCCGATGTCGGCGCCGGGCGTCTGGCTCGCCGGCGGGGTGTTCGACGCCTCATAGATGTAGTCGCCGAGGTGCAGGAGGAAGGAGAGGTCGTCGCGCGCCGCGATCCGGGAGAACGCGTTGAAGAAGCCGGCGTTGAACTTCGCGCACGACACCATCGCGAACCGGATCTGGGCCGGGTCGGCCGGCAGCGTGCGGGTGCGGGCGACGGGGGAGTCGGTGTCGCGCGTCCGGAAGCCGTAGAAGTAGTGGGTGTCGGGCTCGAGCCCGCCGACGTCGACGTGGACGCAGAAGTCGTGCTCGGGCTCGGCCGTCACCTGGCCCGACGCCACCAGGTCCGTGAACCCCTCGTCCCGGGCGACGGCCCAGTCGATCGTCTCGGCCTCGCCACCGGGCGTCTCGCTCACCCGGGTCCAGATGATGACGCTGTCCGTGGTGGGGTCACCACTGGCGACCGCGTGGCCGAACGGGCCGGGGGTGGCGAAGCGCTGGGTGGTCGTTGCAGGGCTCATCCCCGGGAACCTACAACCCTCGGCTCGTGCCGGTCTCTGGGGGTTCTTGGCACGTTGACCGACGACAGTTGGCGCTCACCGTGCCAAGAAGCCCAAGAAGGAGGGGGTGGGCTCACTTTGCCGCCCGCGGCCGCTGCCGATAAGTTGGAACGCGTTCTATGTTTCTCGATTACACGGACGAGCAGCGCGCCCTCCGCAAGGAGCTGCGTGAGTACTTCGCCAACCTGTTGACGCCGGAGCTCCGCCAGGAGCTGGGTGCGGCCGGGGAGGGCAGCGCGGCCTTTCGGACCGTCGTGCGCAAGATCGGTGGCGACGGCTGGCTCGGGATCGGCTGGCCCAAGGAGTACGGCGGCCAGGGCCGCGACGCCTTCGACCAGTTCATCTTCTTCGACGAGGTCCAGCGAGCCGCGGCGCCGTTCCCGTTCGTGACGATCAACACCGTCGGCCCGACGATCATGAGCTACGGCACCGAGGCGCAGAAGCAGCAGTTCCTCCCGGGGATCCTGAGCGGCGACATCAACTTCGCCATCGGGTACACCGAGCCGGAGGCCGGCACCGACCTGGCATCGCTCAAGACGAAGGCCGAGCTCGACGGCGACGAGTGGGTCATCAACGGGAACAAGGTGTTCACGAGCGGTGCGAACCAGGCCGACTACATCTGGCTCGCGTGCCGGACGGATCCCGAGGCCAAGAAGCACAAGGGCATCTCGATGATCATCGTCCCGACCGACTCGCCGGGCTTCAAGTGCACGCCGATCGTGACGGTCGGCAGCGTCGTCACCACCGCCACCTACTACGACGACGTGCGCGCGCCGAAGGAGAACGTCGTCGGCGAAGTGAACGCGGGCTGGCGCCTGATCACGAACCAGCTCAACCACGAGCGCGTCGGGCTCGCCGCGCTCGCCGGGCTCACGCACCGCCTCTACGACGACATGCTCGAGTGGGTGAAGACCGCACCGAGCGGAGAGGCCGATGGCCGCACGATGGCCAAGGTGCCGTGGGTGCAGATGGACCTCGCGAAGGCGCACGCCAAGCTCGACGCGATGAAGCTCCTGAACTGGCGCATGGCGACGGCGGTCGCGAACGACACGCTCACGCCGAGCGACGCGTCGGCGAGCAAGGTGTTCGGCGTCGAGACGCAGATCGAGGTGTACCGGATCTTCCTCGACATCCTCGGCGCCGCCGGGTACCTACCGGCAGGCTCGCCGGGTGCGGTGCTCAACGGTGAAGTGGAGCGCGCGGCCCGTGCCGCGCAGATCAACACGTTCGGTGGAGGCGTCGTCGAGGTGCTGCGTGAGATCGTGGCGACCGTCGGCCTGCAGATGACGAGGAGCTCCCGCTAGATGGGTGAAGTAGAGGACAAGGCCGTGTTCCTGGCGAAGCTCCGTGAGTTCGAGGGGATGGAGACGGCCAGCGAGGTCGGCGCCGACCCCGTGAACCAGCCGATGATCCGTCACTGGGTCGAGGCGATGGACGACGCCAACCCGATCTACACCGACCCCGACGCAGCGGCCGCATCGATCCACGGCGAGGTGATCGCACCGCCGGTCGCGCTGCAGGCGTGGGTGATGCGAGGGCTGAAGCCCCGCGGCGCCGGCGGCCCGAGCCCGCAGGACACGCTCATGGACCTGCTCGACGGCGCGGGCTACAGCTCGGTCGTCGCGACGAACTGCGAGCAGGAGTACGTCCGGATGCTGCACCCGGGCGACCACCTGCAGACGCGCTCGGTGCTCGACTCGGTGTCAGAGGAGAAGCAGACCGGCCTCGGCATCGGCCACTTCGTGACGACGCGCGTCGAGTACACGACGACCGACGGCGAGCCGATCGCCACGATGCTGTTCCGCATCTTGAAGTTCACGCCCGGCACCGGCCGCGGTGGCGCGCCCGCCGACGAGAAGCCGAAGGAGCGCCCGAAGCGGCCGCGCCCCGGGCTCACGCCCGACAACGCGTTCTGGTTCGAGGCCGCGCAGCGCCACCACCTCGAGATCCAGCGGTGCATGAGCTGCTCCAAGCTGCGCCACCCGCCGCGCCCGCGCTGCGACAAGTGCGGTTCGTACGACTGGGACACGCAGCAGGCGAGCGGCAAGGGCACCGTCTACTCCTATGTGGTCGTGCACTACCCGCAGGTGCCGGCGTTCGACTACCCGCTGGCGATCGGGCTCATCGAGCTCGAAGAGGGGACGCGCCTCGTGGCCGACATCGTGGGCATCGACGCCGCCGACGTGAAGGTGGGCATGCCGGTCGAGGTCGAGTGGATCGAGCACGACGAGGACCTCACCCTCCCGGCGTTCCACCCGGCGAACTAGCGGGCGCGCCGATGCGGAGCGAACGGAGCGCTAGCGGAGTGGAAGCGGAGCACTAGCGATGGACTTCGGGTTGAGTGAGGAGCAGGAAACCGTCCGCGACCTCGCGGCGCAGATCTTCCAGGGCTCCGTGACGCCTCTGAAGGTCAAGGCGGTCGAGGCGAGCACCGACCGCATCGACCGCGACCTCTGGAAGGCGCTCGCCGACGCGAACCTGCTCGGCATCTCGCTCCCCGAGGACGTCGGTGGCAGCGGCCTCGGGTTCACCGAGCTCACGCTCGTGCTCGAGCAGCAGGGCCGGGTCGTCGCCCCCGTCCCGTACTGGGCGACGGTCGTGTGCGGTGCGCTGCCGATCGCCGAGTTCGGCACGCCCGAGCAGCAGCAGCGCTGGCTGCCCGGTGTGGTGCACGGCGAGATCCTCATGTCGGCCGCACTCGCGGAGATCGGCGTGAACGACCCGCTGCACCCGCAGCTCCAGGCCACCCAGACCGCGGACGGCCCCACTGGAGGGCAGTGGGTGCTGGACGGCCTGAAGATCTCGGTGCCCGCGGCGCCCATCTGCGAGGCGCTCGTCGTCCCGGCGATGACGCCCGACGGCCTCGGCGTGTTCCTGGTGGACACGAGCCCCGAATCCGTCGTGCACGAGACCGCGATCACCACCGACCGCTCGCTCGTCGGGCACGTCACCTTCACGAAGGCGCCGGCCGAGCCGCTGGGCGACCTGGCGGCGGGGGAGCGCGTCACGCGCTGGATCCTCGACCGGGCGCTGCT
>JBBQFJ010000124.1:0-10178 GCA_038321755.1 Acidimicrobiia bacterium
TGGAAAATGCGTTACACTCCCGAATCCACCTCGAGGCTGGCGTGAAGGCGCCGGGTCGTCCCGAAACGGCTTCCCCCGAACCGTTCCGGAGACGGGCGAGCACCCGCCTCGTTGACGGTACCCAGCCGACGCGCTGAGCACCGCCGAATCCAACGAAACGAGCAACCCATGAGCAGTCCGCGAACCAAGTCCTCAGCGACCACTCGGACGCGCCGTCCCGCCCGGAGCAAGACGAAGGCCGCGGCTGGCTGCGTGATGCCCGCCTGCGGCGCCGCACGCGTTCGCGGCAAGGTCTACTGCGCCATCCACGCCCCCGTCGCCCGCGAGCGCATCCGCATCGCGGCCGGCGAGTCGGCCTGGGCCTAGACCGCCCCGCTCGATCCAGCCTGCTCGATCAGGCCAGCTCGCCGGATTCGAGCAGCTCCACCGGATCGCGCAGGTCCACCATCCCGAGGTAGCCGCCTCCCATGGCCATGGCGTCGTGGACCGCGTAGCCGAGCACGTCCTGGCACTCCCGCGGCAGGCCCGCGGCGACCGCGGGAGGCACGGCCAGGGAGTTGTTCTCCTCGGTGCGCAGCCAGCCCAGCGTGTAGCTGAGGTGGACGCCCCGTCGCCAGATGTCCGTGCTCGTGTTGGCGCCACCACCGTGGATCGTCGATCCGAGGTAGATCGCCGCTGAACCGGCAGGCATCTCGGCGACCGCGACCTCGTCGGGAGCCGGAACTCGCGCGTGGTCCCACCGGTGGCTCCCGGGAACGATCCGGGTCGCGCCGATGGCCTCGGTGAAGTCCACGAGCGCCACCATCGACGCCACCTGGAGCTCGGCGTGCGGCTGGGGGACAAGGTTCCACACGAGCTCGTCCCGATGCAGGTACTGGTCGTCGGAGCCGGGTCCGCGCGCGAGCAGATGCGCGAGGTTGAGCTGCCAGCGGGCGCAGGAGGGGCCGAGCACGGCGTCGCAGGTGCCCGTGAGGACGGGGTGAATCATGATCTCGGTCGCAAACGTGCGCGACTTCCCGGCGAGACCGGAAACGTGCTTGGTGTTCGGGCCGTGGAATGCGCCGATGGCCGAGTTGAGGTGGCGCATCTGCGGATTCGCGGCGGCGAAGTACGCCCGCACTTCGACGTTCACCGCGGAGACGACTTCGGGTCGGACCAGGTCCTCGACGATCACCGCGCCGTCGGCATCGAGCACCTCGAGCACCGTCGCGATGGTCGCACTCGGATCCTTGCCGGCGACGACGTGCTCGATGACTGCTCCCATGGGGCGCATCCTCGCACTCCTAGCGCGGGCCTGCCTCGGGCGGTGGTTCAGTCGTCCTTCAGCTCAGTCGTCCTTCAGGGCGACGGCGTTGGGGGTGACGTTCATCTTCGGTTCGTAGGCAGCCACCTCCACCGTGCGGCCCTCCGCGTCGAACTTCGCGTAGAGCTGGTCGCGGCAGCTGGTGCAGAGGCCGTAGAACCGCATCAAGGAACGTTCCCGACATCGGATGCAGTCCATCTCGATCGGGGTCAGGTCGAGCTCGTCGGCCACCGCTTCCTCGCCTCGTGCTGGACGCTCGCCGCGTCGGGGGCACGAGCATGCCCGGTCGGCGGGCCGGAGGGGTGGATCCGTCCGCGTCGAGCGCGGGCGTCACGAGGCGGATGCGCCGCCGGAGGTGGCCGGGAATGGCAGCACGATCGAGAACTCGTTGCCTTCAGGATCCGCCATGAGGTGGTACGGGAAGTCGGACTCGTCGACCACGTCGACCAGCCGCCCCCCGAGCGTCTCGATCCGCTCCGTCGCGTCCTCGAGGTTCGTCACCTCGACGTCGAGCCGTAGGCGAGCCGACGCCTCGGCACCCCCGATGTCGCGCGGTTGGAACGCGAGGTACGCGCCGCCCCGTGCGGGGAGGAGCATGACCCAGTCGTCGAAGTGCTCTGCGATGCCGACTCCGAGCACGGCGCCCCAGAAGGCTGCGAGCAGGTCGATGTCGTCAGCGTCGACGACGATCCCTCGGACCCGGCCGACTCCTTCGGTGTCCCGCTGCTGCGCCACGGGAGGAACCTAGTGCCGAGAGCAGCGCGGTGAACGATGGGTCAGGCCGGGACGACCTCGACCGGGATGCCGTTGACCGCCGCGTTCCCGGAGATCGCGTCGACGAAGGTCCCCGGGGCGAGCAGGTTGTTGTTGACCCCAGCGTGCTCCCGTGCCGTCGCCATTCGCGTCCCGGCCTTGTCGTGGCCCCAGCCGTGCGGCAGCGAGACGACACCGGGCATCATCTCGTCGGAGACCTCCACCGGAACCTCCAGCGCGCCAGCCTCGGAGGAGACGCGCGCCAGCGAACCGTCAGTGACACCCGCACGGGCCGCGTCGTCCGGGTGGATCAGCAGCGTGCACCGATCCTTTCCCTTCACCAGCACCTGCACGTTGTGCATCCAGGAGTTGTTCGATCGTACGTGGCGTCGACTCGTGAGGAGGAGACCTTCGGGGCGTCGTTCCACACGCGTGCGGAGCCGGTCGATGTCGCAGACGATGTAGTCGGGTGCGAGCTCGATCTTGCCCGACTGAGTGCACACCACCTCGCGAGCGCGGGGGATCATCGGTCCCTTGTCGATGCCGTGTGGTGCTGCCTTGAACGACTCGAGGGTGAGCCCATCAGGCTGCTGGCCGTACCAGTCGCCCCAGGGGCCGGTCCGGATGGTGAGGTCGAGCAGCCGCTCGGGTCCGCCCGTCTCGTAGTACGCCATGACATCGGTCGGGTCGAGCCCTTTGGCCTGCACCAGGGCGCTGAAGAACCCGTCGTCGAGCGCCCCCACGTCGATCTGGTCTCCCGACATCCCTGCGCACCACGCGCCCAGTCGGGCGAGGATCTCCCACTCGTGGGGTCGGTCGTCGCGCGGGAAGACGGCAGGGGAGAAGTTGCCCGCGCTCCGGGCCGCCCACGACCAGATCGTCTCGTCGTAGTGCGGCTGTTCGAGTGCGGTGAGGCCGGGGAGGATGACGTCTGCGTGACGTGTCGTCTCGTTCAGCGAGTTGTCGAGGCTGATCATGCACTCGAGCAGCGGGAGTGCATCGTCGAGGCGACCGGCGTCGGGTGCGCTGATCACCGGGTTGCCCGCGATGGTGATGAGCGCCTTGAGCTGTCCGTCGCCCGGCGTCGCGATCTCCTCGGCGAGGCACGAGACGGGGACCTGGCCCAGCACCTCCGGCGCGCCGCGCACGCGGCTGGTCCAGCGCCCGAAGGTGTAGCCGTCGGCCCACATCGGGTTGGGGAGCGAGGTGAGCGACCACGCGATCGGGTTGCCGAACATGGTGCCGCCGGGACGGTCGAAGTTGCCCGAGAGGGCCGAGACCACATCGATCAACCACGTCGCAAGCGTGCCGAACTCCTGGTTGCACAAGCCGATGCGTCCGTAGATCGCCGCGCTCGGGGCTGCGGCCAACTCGTGCGCGATTCGGCGGATCGTCTCGGCCGGCACCCCGCACGCGTCTGCGACCGCCTCGGGCGTGAACGGGCGGGCAACGGCCTCCACGGTCTCGACGCCGAGGACGAAGTCGGCGACGTCGGCGAGGTCGACGAGGCCGTCGGCGAACAGGACTTGCACGATCGCGAGGAGCAGCGCGGCGTCGGTGCCCGGGACGATGGGGACCCATTCGTCGGCGCGATCTGCGGTGCCGGTGCGCCGGGGATCCACCACCACCGTGCGACCGCCGCGCGCGCGGATCGCCTCGATCTCGCCGAGCAGGTCGGGACAGGCGAGCAGGCTGCCCTGCGACGCCTGCGGGTTGGCGCCGAGCACGAGGAAGTAGTCGGTGCGCTGCACATCGGGTGCGGGGATGTCCCACATGTTCCCGTACATGAGCGCGCACGCGACGTTCTTCGGCCACTGGTCGACGGTGCCGGCCGAGTAGATCATCGGGAAGCTCGCGAGCCCGATGAACAAGCCGACGTAGCGAGACAGCGAGAAGTTGTGGACGGTCGGGTTCCCCACGTAGCTGGTCATCGCCGCAGGGCCATGGCGCTCACGAACGCCGAGGAGCAGCTCCTCACACCGAGCGAACGCTTCATCCCAGCTGACCTCACGCCACTCGTCGCCGTCGCGGATCATGGGTTCCCGGACACGATCGGCATCCTCGTGGAGGTGTCCGAGGGTCGTGCCCTTCGGGCACAGGTACCCCTTGCTCCAGACGTCCTCGCGATCCGCGCGGATGAGCGCGACGCGCTCGTCCTCGACGTGGAGCTCGAGTCCGCACATGGCCTCGCAGAGCGGGCACGTCCGGTAGTGGAGGTCTGCCATCGCTGCACACCAATCGTCGGGTTGGCCAGGCCGTCGGGATCCGCGAGCGTACGCTCCCCCGATGCCTCGTAGCCCCGTGCGCCCCGGCGACCCGCTCGAGGTGCTCGATCGAACGGTGGCGGGGCTCGGAGGTGACGATCGCCCGGGCCAGCATCGGCTCGCGACGGCGGTCGCAGAGGCCATCACCGACGGACACCACCTCTTGGCCGAGGCCCCCACGGGCTCCGGCAAGAGCTTGGCGTACCTCGCGCCGATCGTGGCCGCGGGCGTGCGCGCCGTCGTCGCGACCGCCACGCTGACGTTGCAGGACCAGCTCTGGCGCAACGACCTGCCGTTGCTGCGAGAGCACTCGGGCCGGCGCGTGTCCAGTGCGCTCTTGAAGGGGCGGTCCAACTACCTCTGCTTGGCTCGTCTTGACGGCGCCGACTCGAGCGACGCGCTGTTCGACGAGCGCCCGGGTCCGTCCTTCACCGAGGACCTCATGGTGCTCCAGGAGTTCGCGGCGGACTCCGAGACGGGCGACGTCGCCGACCTCGAGGACTCGGTGGCTCCGTCGTCCTGGCGTGCAGTGACGTGTGGGCCGAACGAGTGCCCAGGCGCGAGCCGGTGCGCGCACGGTGTGGAGTGCTTCGCCGAGCAGGCGCGCTTCCGTGCCGAACAGGTCGACATCGTGGTCGTGAACCACGCGCTGTATGCGGCACACCTGGCGGCCGGCGGACGCGTGCTCCCGCCGCACGACCTGCTCGTGGTCGACGAGGCGCACGCGTTCGATCGCATCGCGACGAACGCACTCGGTGCCGACGTGTCTCCGGTCGGACTCCGGCAGCTCTCGGGGCGCCTCCGGCGTGCGGGTGCGAGCGCGGCGGTGAGCGACGCCTTGAACGACTCCGCCGAGGCGTTCGAGCGAGCGGTCCAGGGGCTCGAGGGCCGCGTCGACCCAACGGCGCCCGCGCTCGGCGGTGCCTTGGCATCGGTTGCCGAGCGGGTTGCGCGCGCGAGCGCCGGTGTCGACGCGAAGGACAGCGCGCTGGCGGCGCAGGCAGTGAAGCTGGCGAGCACGCGCCTCGAGTCGCTCCGGCGGCTTCAGGCGCCGGGTGCCGGAGAGGTCGCCTGGGTCGAGGGGGGTGACCGGCCCATGCTGCGGCTCGCGCCCGTCTCGATCGGCTCGCAGCTCGGTCCGCTGCTCTTCGAGACGGTGCCGGTCGTGATGGTCTCGGCGACGCTCGGCCCCGGGGAGCGGTTCGAGCCGCTGGCCCGTCGCCTGGGCCTCGACCCGGCCGTCTCGGCGACGGATCCGGCGACCAAGCCGCACCCGAGGGCGGCCGACGCGGACGATGATGACGACGCAGACCCCGCGACGGACGCCGTGATCGTTGGTCCGGAAGATCTGCGTCCCGAAGATCTGCGTCCCGAAGATCTGGGCCGCTCGCTCGGCTACGAGGCGCTCCGCGTGGAATCGCCCTTCGCGCTGCGCGAGCAGGGGATCCTCTACGTCGCCAAGCACCTGCCGGACGTGCGGGACGCGGGATGGGCCGAAGCCGCCGCCGATGAGCTCTGCGAGCTCGTGGAAGCCGCGGGCGGTCGCACTCTGGTGCTGTGCACGTCGTGGCGCGGGGTGCGGCTCTTCTCCGAGGTGCTGCAGGAGCGTACCGAGCACGCGGTGCTGACGCAGGGCGACGACACCACCGCGCGACTGATCCAGGAGTTCGGGGAGGACGAGACGTCGTGCCTCGTCGCGACGCGCGCGTTCTGGCAGGGCCTCGACGTCCCCGGCCCCGCGTGCGTGCTCGTGGTGATCGACCGGCTGCCCTTCGCCCGACCCGATGATCCCTTGGAGCAGGCACGTCGCGAGGCGGTCGAGCACACGGGGGGTGATGGCTTCCGCGAGATCGACCTCCCGGCGGCGGCGCTGGTGCTCGCGCAGGGGACCGGGCGACTCATCCGCTCGCACGAGGATCGCGGGGTCGTCGCGGTGCTCGATCGACGCCTGGCGACTGCGGGCTACCGGTCGGTGCTGCTCGCGTCGATGCCACCGCTCCGGCGGGTGATCGATCCCGCGGATGCACGCGAGTTCCTGGAGCGGGCGGCGGCGAGTCCTCCCCGCTCTAGGGGGACGAGCTCGGGCGCCAGTGCGCCAGGGTGAAGCCATGACCGACGCGATGCACGCGACCTTCAGCCTTCGCCTTGGATCGACCCCACAGCGCCGCCCAGACGCCGACGAGGCACACGACGAGACCGAGCAGCATCACGCCGCGCTGCCCCTTCACGAACGCGGCGTCGACGATCTGGTCGACGACGCTCTTCGCGGCGGGTGCGAGGTCGCGGAGCTGCTGGCGCGCGGCCTGCGAGCCCGACAGCAGGCCGCGGACCGTGTCCTGGTCGCCACTCGACAGGTGCGCGCCCTTGGACGCGAAGCGCGAGATGATCTCGTCGTTCTCGAGGCCGCGGAAGACGGCGCCGGAGATCGCAAGCCCGATGACGATGCCCATGAGTCGCGCGGTCTGCAGGACCCCTGACGCGACTCCGGTCTTCTCGTCCGGCATCGACTCCATGCCGGCCGTGTTCGAGAGGTTGTACGCGAACCCCTGGCCGAACCCGGCGAACGCGAGTCCGATGACGAGGAGGGTGAGCCCGGAGTCGGTGTCGAGCGCGGCGAAGCACGCGACTCCGATCGCGATGAGCGCCATCCCGAGCGACATGAGGCGCTGCGCGCCGAAGCGGGAGACCAGTCGTCCGCCGATCGGCGACATCACCACCATCGGGATGCTGAACACCAGGAAGATGATCCCGGCCTCATTGGGACTGAGGTCGAGCACGTTCTGCAGGTAGAGGGTGAGGAAGAAGAGGATGGTGCCGAACTGCCAGTTCCCGAGGAAGGCGATCGCCGATGCACCTGCGAAGCGGATGTCTCTGAACAAGGAGAACTCGACGAGGGGCGCGCGCTTCTTCATCCGGGTCTCGATCAGCACGAACGCCACGATGAAGAACACGCCGACGGCGATGCCGCCGATGACCTCGGGGGACGCCCAGCCGGACTGTGCGCCCTGTTGGATTCCGAAGATCAGGGGCGGGAACCCGAGGACGAGGGTGATGAAGCCCCACCAGTCGATGCCGCCGACGAACGTCTCGTCCTTCGACTCCTCGACGGCCGCGATCGTGATGAGGGCCGTAACGATGCCGATCGGGATGTTGAGGAAGAAGAACCAGCGCCACGACGCGTACTCGGTCAGCACGCCGGCGACGAACGGGCCGAGCGCGGAGCCGAGGAGTCCGACTCCCGACCAGATGCCGAGCGCCTGGGGTCGCTCGCCGGGCGGGAACGCGTTGTTCACGACCGAGACCGACGTCGCGAAGATCGTGCCACCGCCGACGCCCTGCAGGATGCGCGCGCCGATGAGAAACGTGTCGCTCTCGGCGAAGCCGCACAACGCCGAGCCGATGATGAACAGCGTGATCCCGCCGAGGACCACCTTGCGGCGCCCGACGATGTCTGCCAGGCGCCCGACCGGGATCATGACCGCGACGAACGCGAGCAGGTAGGCGTTCATGGCCCACAGGAGCGTTTCGGTCGACGCGTGGAGGTCCTTGCCGATCTCGGGCAGTGCGACCGTGACACCGAAGAAGTCGAGCGTCAGCGCGATCATCACGCCGGACATCGCAACGACGACCCACCACTTGCGGTTGCTGGCTTCGGGGGAAGGCGCCATGACCGCGCAGGCTAATCTGACGCCGCTCATCAGCGGGAGAGAGGGTGGTGGTCGAGGTGGCGCGGACGTTCCGGGAGCGCGTCGTCGACACGTCCACTCGCGTCGGCGAGAAGTTCATCCGCTGGCTCGACGGATACTTCGGTCGACACTCGTTGGTCGGCGACCACACCTTCTTCGCGCCCGAGGACTTCGCCTGGATCGCCGAGCTCGAAGCCGGCGCACCCAAGATCCGGGCCGAGCTCGACGAGGTGCTGCGCTATCAGGACGAGCTGCCGAACTTCCAGGACATCTCGACTGATCAGTACCAGATCACCGACGACGACCGGTGGAAGACGTTCTTCTTCTTCGGGTACGGCTTCACGGCCGGGAACAACGTCGATCGGTGCCCGGAGACGGCGCGATTGCTCCGCCAGATCCCGGGCATGACGACCGCGATGTTCTCGATCTTCTCTCCCCACAAGCGCATCCCGCCGCACGGCGGTCCCTACAAGGGCGTGCTGCGCTACCACTTGGGCCTCATGGTCCCGGAGCCGGCCGATGCCTGCGGGATCCGGGTCGGGGATGCCGTGCGGCACTGGGAAGAGGGCAAGAGCCTCGTCTTCGACGACACGTTCGAGCACGAGGCCTGGAACGACACCGACGGGACGCGTGTGGTCCTGTTCGTCGACTTCAAGCGCCCGCTCGACGGTGTGGCGAGGATCTTCAACGAGGTCGTCCTCAAGGTGATCGGCTTCTCACCGTTCATCCAGGACGCGAAGGCTCGCCACAACGCCTGGGAGAAGCGCTTCGAGCAGGTCCGCAACCGCGCAGCCTGACCGACCGCGCGGCCAGGGAGCTGGGCTACTCGGGCAGCTGGTCGTGCTCGCCGAGGACCTTCGCCAGTGCGTCGGCGGCTTCTTCGAGCAGGAGCCGATCGTGGTCGACCATCAGGCTGAGCCGGATGAGTCCGATGTCGCGTGCGCTGGCCGGTGGGATCACCGGGTTCACGAAGACCCCCTTGTCGAGCAGGTCGATGGCGACCAGGACTGTCGACAGGTCGTCATGCAGCCGGAGCGGGATGGTGACGATCGCACTCTCGACCGGGTTGGTGGGGATCCCGCGCTCGGCGAGCATCGCGAGGAACGACGCAACGTTCTCCCGGAGCCGTCGTGGGCGATCCGGCTCGGCTCGGAGCACCCGAAGTGCGGCGAGCGCCGCGGCCACGGAACCGGGTGTGTTCGCGGCGGTGAAGATGAAGGAGTCCGAGGTGACCGTGAGCAGCTCGACGGCCTCTTTGGATCCGATCACCGCGCCGCCGCACGACCCGAGCGTCTTCGAGAAGGTGATCGTGATGAGGTCGACCTCGTCGAGCACCCCGTACTGCTCCGCGGCACCGAGCCCGCGCTCGCCGAGGACACCGAAACCGTGTGCCTCGTCGTCGAGCAGGAACGTGTTCGGGCTGCCCCGCGTGATCTCCACGAGCTGGTCGAGCGGAGCGGTGTCGCCACCCATCGAGTAGACGCCGTCGACGATGATGCCCTTGCCGGCCGCGGCGTCGAGGGCCCCGAGCGCCTTCTGGAGGTGCGCCACGTCGTTGTGGCGGAACCGCTTCATCGACGCACCGCTGAGCCGCACACCGCTGAGGAGCGAGTTGTGGATGTCCTTGTCGACCACGGCGTAGTCGCCGCGATCCAGGAAGCCGGCGATCGCCGCGACGTTGGCGACGTAGCCCGTGGTGAAGACGAGGGCGGCCTCGCGGCCGTAGAAGTCGGCGAGCTCGGCCTCGAGCTCGCGGTGCAGGCTCAAGGTGCCGTTGAGGAGTCGGCTGCCGGTGACGCCGGTCCCGAACCGGCGGGTCGCCTCGATGGCGGCTTCGATGACCGCAGGGTGGTACGAGAGGCTCAGGTAGTTGTTGGAGCCGAAGTTGATGAGCTCGCGGCCCTCGACGGTGATGCGCGGCGTCGAGGCGCTCTCGACCGTCTTGTAGAACGGCCAGAAGCCGGCATCCCGGGCGATCCGGTAGGGCTCGATGCGCGGGAACGCGTCGAGACGCTCCGAGAAGTAGGTCACAGGCCGATTCTACGAGAGTGTGGCGCCATCGACGTGGGTCGGCGACGCCTCGATCTGACCGGCCAGAACCGCCACGGCCACCAGATCGGCTGCTCCGGGGTCTTCCACGACCTGTTTGAACCGGCGCAGGCTGTACCAGGC
>JBBQFJ010000125.1:0-10142 GCA_038321755.1 Acidimicrobiia bacterium
CCTCCCGGCGCCCGCGCCCGCGCGGGGGGGGGGCTTACGCGGGGTCTGGCGCTGCGGGGTGGGGCGGGGGGGGGCGGGCGCCGGGCGGCGCGGGGGCGGGCCGCGCTGTGGGCGCGGCCGCCCCGACTCGTTCGGGGGAGCTCGTTCAGTCCCTGAAGCTCAGCGACCCAACGTGGACTCGTCGACCGTGTCGCCACCCGAAGCCAGGACCTTGTCCTGACTCGGGTCCATGCCCACGACGTCGATCTCGCGGAGCTGGATGTTGTCGTACGCCAACACGCCCATCTCCGGTCGGTCGAGCCCTGCGACCTCGTCCGCCTCGGTCGGGCGGATGCCACCCTTCGTGAGCTTGTTCTGGATCCAGAAGAAGCCGTAGGCGATGGCACCCATGATGAAGATGATCACCAACGCACCGATGGCCTGCGACGCGAGCTGGCCGAAGCCGAGCTCGCCGAAGGAACCGCTCCCGAAGAGCTTCCCGCCGTCGCCGTAGAGGATCCCGGTGACACCGGTCGCCTTCGCCGCGGCACCGCTGCCGGTCAGGTTCCAGCCGGCTCCGTAGCGCCCGTCGGAGAAGATCCCGACGAAGAGCACCCCGAGGATGCCGCACACACCGTGCACGGAGATCGCACCCACCGGGTCGTCGATGCCCTTGCGCTCCCAGAACATGCAGGACTCGACGACGATGACGGCAGCGATGCCACCGATCACCGCGGCGGCCCACGGCTGCACGAACGCACACGGGGCGGTGATCGCCACGAGTCCGGCGAGCATGCCGTTCGCCATCATCCCGGGGTCGGGCTTGCCCATCCGCTTCATGCAGTAGAACATCGCGACCGTTGCACCGAACGCCGCAGCGATCGCCGTGTTCACGGCGACGACGGCGAAGCGCACGTCGGTTGCGGCGAAAGTCGACGCTGCGTTGAAGCCGAACCATCCGAACAGCAGGATGAAGGTACCGAGCATCGCCATCGGGATGTTGTGACCCGCCAGCGTGCGCGGCTTGCCGTCGGACCCGTACTTGCCGATGCGAGGTCCGAGGACGATCGCACCCGCCAGTGCGGCGATGCCACCCACGGCGTGCACCACACCGGAGCCGGCGAAGTCGACGTAGCCGAAGCCGAGGCTGGCGTTGTTGCCCAGCTGGCTCAGCCAGCCACCACCCCAGGTCCACCCACCGAAGATCGGGTAGAAGATCGCCCCACAGAAGAGGCCCCAACCGACGAAGGACTTCCACTTCCACCGCTCGGCCATCGACCCGGTCGGGATCGTGGCCGTGGTGTCCATGAACGCCACCATGTAGAGGAAGAACGCCGCGACCGGGGCGCTGTACGCCGCGCCGCTGAGGCCGAAGCCCGTCTTGCCCCACAGGAACGTCCAGTCACCGAACCCGATCAGTCGATCCGGACTCAGCGCCTTGTCCAGGCCGAAGTAGCCCGGATAGCTGAAGTTCGAGAACATGATCGGGAAGCCGATGAGGAAGTACGCCACGAACCCGACCCCGAAGACCGCGAAGTTCGTGCTCACCACATGGGCTGCGTGCTTCGCACGACAGAACCCGGTCTCGACGAGCGCGAAGCCCGCCTGCATGAAGATGACGAGGATGGCCCCGATGACGACCCAGAGCAGGTTGACCGCAATGCCTGCATCGGTCGAGGTCCCCGCCTTCCCTGGAATCGTCGTCGATGGGTCGATCCCCGCCGCGAACGCGGTGCCCGCCATCGCGAGCATCGCAACCATCACGACCAGCAGGGAGATCCCCGCACGCCGCGACACAGTGCGCCTGTTCAGTCTCACTCCACCCTCCTCGTAGCCCTGCAGCTCTCGACGAGCCACGCGGGAAGAAGCGGAGCGCCATTGCTCCGATCCCCATTCCATTGGATGTGGGGAAGTTAGGAACGGGAGGTTTCGTGAGTTGCGCGCCGTGGTGAACGGTCCGCGACACGCATCTGACAGGAACCTGACAACAGCTGGACCGCCGGCCCAGATGCCTGTGGGCCGTCGAGATCAGCCGCGGATGCGGGCCACGAGGCTCTTTCGGGCGGGCGTCGCGCCCTCGGTGATCGCGCGGATGATGTCGGCCTTTGCGCGGAGATCCAGCTTTCGCGCCGTCCGGTCCGTTACCTCGAATCGGTCGACGGCTCGGCCGGCAGCCGTCACGAGGCGGGCCGAGTGCACGTCGGCGCCGGCCGACGCCAACCCGACGGCGATCGTGTGCAACAGGCCGCGGCGATCCGGGCTTCGAACCTCGCACAGCGTGTACCAGGGCGATGCGTCGTCGTCGAAGGTGACCTCGGCGTCGGGGTTCGCCGGCGAGGTGAGCGGTCGAGCCAACGCATCGAAGATCGCCGCCTCCAGCGCGCTCTCCTCCGGCGGGTGGATCCGTGCGACGTGCTCCGCGTCGAGCTGGGCCGGCTCGAGGACCGCACGCTGCACCTTGAAGCTCTCCATCGCCCCGCCGTCGTCCCAGGTCGCGACGACGGCGTCGACGATGTCGAGACCGGCATCCGCGAGCACGCCCGACACGGTTGCCAACAACGCCGGACGGTCGCGGATCGCAACCTCGACGCGCCACTGGTTCGGCGCGTCATCAGCGGTCGGGATGGGAACCACGCCGACACGAGCGCGCCCCCGGGGCGGCACGGGTTCCATGAGCAGCGCTTGCCGCGCGACGTCGGCGGCATCCTGCGACAGGAGATAGCCGCGCGGCGCGTGGCTGATCCGATCGATCACGCGCTCGTCGTTGCCGGCGAGCTGCAACGCGTCGGCGCGCCGACGTTCCACAAGGTTGCGATTGTCGGCGCCCGCAAGCGACGGGTCGCTGACCACGACGAGCAGGAGATCGAGGAGCTGGTCGAGTCGGCCCCGATCGGAGGGCTCCAGCTCATTGATCGCGATGGTCAGCACATACAGCGCACGGGCGCGCTCGGACGTCTCGAGGTGCGACGCGATCTGGAGCACCCGCTCCTGTTCCAATCCATCGGCGCGCAGTGCCGCGCCACGCAACAAGGTGGAGTCGCCGACCAGCAGCGCCACATCCTCTTCGGCCGACGCACCGAGGTCCAACCGCTCCACGAGCGGGCGCGCGATCGCGACCGGTGAGGTGTCCTCTCCGGCGGCATCGAGGATGAGCGCCCCGAGCACCAACCACTCCGGATGCCCGAGCTGGTCGTACTCCGCCCGCGCTCGGACGTCTTCGGCCGCGACCTCGCGAAGTCGCTCGACGAGCGAGAACGTCAAGACGTGCGCCGGCTCGAGGACGAACGGGTCCGCGCGGCGGCGGCTGACTGCTTCCGCGAGCTCGGGCAGGGCCCGTTCGAGCAGGCCGGTCGTCTCGAGGAACCGCCAGGTCTTCGGAGTACCGCGACGGAGCACCTCGAAGAGGGTGGTCGTCGCGGCCGGATCCCATTGCAACGGGATGTTCCCGGACGCCCCCAGCCAGTCGAGCAGGCGGGGCCCGGGGCGGGCATCGTGCGCGACCAGCAAGGCGGCATCGAGGCCGATCGAGAGCGAACGATCACCGGACGGTTTCCCCGTGAGGTCCACGATCCCGTCGGTCACCTCGAGCCAGCCGCCGACCGGCATGGGATCGATCGGGCCCTCGTCGGGACCCCGCGACCTGATCTTGCTCAGCCGCGCTCGGAGCAGGGGCGGCGCGATCAACGTCGTGGCGAGCACGACCAGCAGCAGCGCCGCGTAGAGGTCCTGCCCGAGCACACCCTGTTGCAACCCGATGGTCGCGAAGATCAGCCCGACCTCACCGCGCGGGATCATCCCGAACGCGATGAGCCACTTGTCGCCGGGAGATCCGAACACTCCGACCGCGGCGATCAGCTTCCCGGCCACCGCGACGACGAACAACAGGGCCGCGATGCCGAGCACGTCGGGCGAGAAGAACTGGTTGACGTCGACGTCGATCCCGATGAGGAGGAAGAAGACCGGGATGAAGAGGTGACCGACGGGAGCGAGCTCACGCTCGATGCGATCCTTGACGTTGCTGCGCGACAGGGCGACACCGGCGACGAACGCCCCGACGATGGGCGCGAGCTTCGCGGCGTCGGCGAGCTCTGCGAACGCAAGCGTGAACGCGAGCGCCAAGGCGACCAGGGTGCCGGCCGAACGCGCTCGAAGGTGCAGGAACTCGAAGAGCGGCGGCCCGATTCGCGAACCGATCACCGCGGCGAGCACCAGGAAGAGGACCGCAACGCCGACGATCTCGACCAGGCTCCCGAGGGAGATCGTGCCCTCGGACACGATGCGGACGACGACGGTCAGGATGACGAGTCCGAGCACATCATCGGCGACCGCAGCCCCGAGGACCGTGCGCGCTTCCACGGTCGCGAGCGCGCGGAGGTCGCTGAAGACGCGCGCGGTGATCCCGACGCTGGTTGCCGCGAGCGCCGCACCGAGGAACAAGGCGGTGTTGGTGCTCTCGCCGATCACCTCGGCGACGGCGAACCCGCTCGCCATCGGGACGATCACGCCGATGACCGCGACCGCGAGCGACGCCCGTCCGACGGCGCCGAGCTCGCTCACATTCATCTCGAGGCCGACTTGCAGGAGCAGCAGGATCACCCCGATCTCGCCGAGCACGGCGAGCGTCTCGTTCGGTGCCACCAGCCCGAGGACCGACTGGCCGATCAGCACCCCGGCGACGATCTCGGCCACCACACCGGGGATGCCGACCCGTTCGGCGAGCTCGGCAGCGATCTTGGCCGCGACGAGCACGATCAGGATGTCGAGGAGGATGGAACCGACGTCCACCGGAGCTCAGCCCACACCCGGCCGGAGGCAGGGAGACACTCCGCGACCGCCAGCCGAGCCGAAGTCCATAGCCGTTCAACCTATGGACCAGATGTTTCACGTGTGTTTCGCGTCCGTGAACGATGACTTGCCTGGCGCGAAGAAACCGTCCTCAGCCCGTGCGGCGAAGGTCTCGCCAGGAGACCATCCGGCGCTGCTCCTCGTCCCAGAGCTTGAGGCGCGTCGCCCGCAGCCCGTCGAGGAACGAGACCTCGGGCACGCCCTGGAAGATCGACTCGGAGTCGTGGGCGCGTTGGAGGTTGTAGTTCGGGATCTTCGCACCCAGGTGGTGCACATGGTGGAGCCCGATGTTGCCGGTGAAGAACTGCAGGATCCTGGGCAGCTTCAGGTACGAGCTCCCGCGGAGCGCGGCGTCCTCGTAGCTCCACTCGGGCGAGCGCTCCCAGTACGCGTCGTCGAACTGGTGCTGCACGTAGAAGAGCCAGATCCCCGCGCCACCGGCGAGCGGGATGAACGGCGCCTCGACCAACAGGAAGTCTCGCCAGCCCAGCAGCCAGCACAGTCCACCGATCAGCAGCAGCAGTGCGACGTTCGTCATCCAGACGCTGCGCCGGATCCGCGGGGCGGCCTTCGGGACCGCCCAACGCGGCTCGAGCAACATCGCGTAGATCGGTCCGAGCCCGAACATCACGGCCGGGTTCCGGAACAGCCGATAGGCCAGGCGCGTTGGCCATTTCCACGCCCGGTACTCCGCGACCGTGTAGGTCGGGACGTCACCGATGAAACGACGGTCGAGGTCCCCGGCCGTCGCGTGATGCATCGTGTGCTCGTAGCGCCAGCGCGCGAACGGTGTGAACACGAGGAGCCCGAGGAATGAGCCGAGCCACGTGTTCGCGCGCTTCCCCGAGAGGAACGACCCGTGTGCGCAGTCGTGGAACAGGATGTAGGTGCGGAGCAGGAACCCTGCTGCGGGCACCGCGAGCGCGAGGACGAGCAGGTACGACACCTGCAGCGAGAAGTACATCAGCACCCAGAGCGCGAGGAAGGGTACGACCGAGGTGGCGAGCGACCAGAGACTCCGCCCGAGGTGCGGGCGAGAGTAGGGCGCCACCGTCTCGCGCCACGACGGCGATGCTGCTGGTGTGAGTGCCGACAAGACCTCCGACATTACCGGCGTCCGCCCGCAGCGCTCAGGCTCCGAAGAGTCGGTACGACCCGATCTCGTCCGGGTCGCATCGCTCAGCGTGGTAACAGCACGGTTACCATCGGCGTTTGGAGCGGGAACCGGCGAGCCAGCGATACTCCTCCGATGGACCTGATGATCGAGGCCGACGGCCTCACCAAGCGCTTCGGTGACACCGAAGCGCTTGCCGGCTTGGACCTCAGCGCCGCGGCCGGGCAGGTGCTCGCCATCCTCGGCCCGAACGGCGCCGGCAAGACTACGTTCATCCGTACGATCGCGACGCTCACGCGGCCCGATGCGGGACTGCTCCGAGTGGCGGGCATCGACGTGACCGAGCACCCCAAGCAGGTGCGCCGCGCCATCGGACTCGCCGGGCAGTACGCCGCCGTCGAGCCGGCCATGACCGGACGCGAGAACCTCCGGATGGTGGCTCGGCTCTTCGGCCACAACCGCGCCGACGCGCACGCCGCCGCGGACACGGTGCTCGAGCAGCTCGGATTGACCGACGCCGGCGACCGACTCGTTCGTACCTACTCGGGTGGCATGCAACGCCGCCTCGACCTCGGCGCGAGCCTCGTCGGTGCGCCACACATCCTGCTGCTCGACGAGCCGACGACCGGGCTCGATCCCCGAAGCCGCAACGAGCTCTGGCTTGCGATCGAGCAGCTGTCCGCATCGGGCACCGATGTCATCCTCACGACGCAGTACCTCGACGAGGCGGATCGCCTCGCCAACACCATCGCAATCATCGATCACGGCAAGCTCGTCGCGTCCGGCACCGGCGATGAGCTCAAGTCCCAGATGGGTCGAGACGTCGTCGATGTGCGCGTCCGCGACATCACCGACCTCGATCGCGCCGCACAGGCGCTCGGGTCGGAGGCGACGGTGGACGCGGCGCACTCACGCGTCTCGTTGCCCGTCTCGGGTGGCGCCGACGAGCTCGTCGCCGCCGTGCACGCGCTCGGGAGCGCGAACATCGCGCTCGACGACATCGCGCTTCGTCGGCCGACGCTCGACGACGTGTTCCTGACCCTCACCGGTCACACGACCGAAGAGTCCGACACCGCCGACGAAGAGAACTCCTGATGACCGTCCCGACGCCCATCACTCCCAAGCGCACGGTGCCCGCTCCGGTCGGCACGGCCGGACGCGTGACGACGGCGCTCACCCTCTCCGCGCGCACCATCCTGAAGCTCCTCCGCACGCCCCAGATCCTCGGCATCGCCGTCGTCCAGAGCGTCGTGTTCCTGTTGATGTTCCGGTACGTGTTCGGTGGCGCGATCGGCGTCAAGGGCCTGCCCTACGTCGAGTTCCTCGTCCCGGGCTTCGTCGTGTCGGGGATCCTGTTCACCGGCGGGGGTGCGTCGGTCGCGGTCGCCGAAGACGCGGCCTCCGGCCTCTACGACCGGCTTCGCTCCCTCCCCATCGCCGATACGGCGGTCCTCGCCGGCCGAGCGATCGCCGACGCCGCGCTCATGATGCTGGTCGCAGGCGTGACGTTGCTCGTCGGGTTCATCGTCGGCTTCCGCATCCACGGGAGTGCGATCGACGTGCTCTTCGCGTTCGGACTCCTCGCCGTGTACGCGCTGTCGTTCTCGTGCATCTTCGTTTGGCTCGGGCTGGTGAGCGGCAGCGCCCAAGCCGCGCAAGGCCTGAGCATCCTGGCCGTCCCGTTCTCGTTCCTCTCGAGCGCGTTCGTCCCGATCAGCACGATGCCGGCGGTGCTCCAGACCTTCGCCAACGCGCAGCCGCTGACCTTCATGGTGAACTCGTGGCGCGGACTGCTCCTCGGCGATGCCGCGACGCGGACCTTCTCGCACAGCCTCGACTACTACGTGGTCGGCTCACTGATCTGGTCGGTCGCGCTCGTGATCATCATCACTCCGTTGGCCCTCCGGACCTACCGCAAGGGCTAAGAGGGACGATCAGGTCGTCACGGCTCGAAACGCGGCGACGAGGTCCGCGTACTGCGCGAGCACACCGTCGTAGGAATCCGGCACGGGAAAATGCGAGCGGAAGTCGGTGACACCAGCCTCGACGAGCCGCGGCACACCGTCCATCGTCGCCCCGAGGTCGATCGACCTGTCGTCGCGGCGCACCACGGGCAGCGTGCCTGCGACCTGGAACTCCGATGCGTCTCCTCCGGCGGCCGCGACCGCGTCCCGCATCCGGGGGATGCTCTCCGTCGGGTCGGTCGCGTCCTCCCCCCAGGGGATCCACGCGCTCCCGAACCGCGCGAGGCGACCCACGACGCGGTCGTTGAGTCGGCCGCTGATCCAGAGCGGTACGCCACCCGGCTGCAGCGGCTTCGGCATCATGTGGATCCCGTCGAAGTGCAGCGAGGGTGTGTCGAAGCTGGCGCGCGGCTCGGTCCAGAACGAACGGCACACCTCGAGCGATTGATCGAGCAGCCGACCACGGTCTGCATATTCGAGCCCCGCGGCCTCGTACTCCTCGCGTTGCCATCCGATCCCGACACCGAGGTCGAGTCGGCCGCCCGAGAGCACGTCGAGCGTCGACGTCGACTTCGCGAGGACGACGGGGCGGCGCAGCGCGACGAGCAGGATGTTCGTGCCGAGCCGGACGCGCTCGGTGAGCGCGGCAACATAGGAGAGCACGGTGAGCGGCTCGAGCCAGTGCCCATCGGGACCGGTCGGCTGACGACCTCCCGCGACTCCGCCCGCCTCCGGACGGCCGTACGCCTCGAGGTCCTCCCCGAAGACGACGTGGTCCGAGACGAGGACGCGGTCGATCCCCGCGACGTCGGCGGCGCGCGCCCGGTCGAGGAGATGACCCCAGCCACCGGGATCCTCGGCAGCGAAGGTCGGCAACGTGATGGAGAGCTGCGGCGCGATCACGATTCCGCAGTCTGCACCATTCGGCCGACCGCCTCGGCGACGCCGTGCCTGCCATCCGGCCTCATCGGTACATCAAGGACCCGGGTGTGGTGAGCTCCTCGCCGGTCTCGAGCCAGGTCTTCAGGCCCGAGAGGATCATCGGCCAACCGCCGTAGATCTCGTCGTTCGCGCCGTCGCGCATCTGGTCGTGGGTGACGGTGAGCAGGCACGAGTCGTCGCCGATCGGCTCGATGTCCCACGTGACGCGCGACGTGCCCTCGGCCTTCACGTCGTCGCTCCACAGGAAGCGCGCGGCCTGCACGAGCTTGCGCGGTGGGTCGACCTCGAGGTTCTCGCCCTCCCCCAGCACGACGGCACCGTCCATGGCCCCCATCTCGTAGTGAGAGCCCGCCGTCCAGTCGGACGTGACCCGGGCGCCGAAGTTGTACTTCTCCCGGATGTCACCGTCGGTGATCGCCTCCCAAAGACGCTCAGGCGTGGTCTTGATGTAGATCTCGAACACTCTCTCCATCGGGTTCTCCAGGTTCTGCTCGAGGTCACTGGGCGCGGCGGTCCACGGCTCGAGTGCTCATGTCCTCGGACCGAACCCGTCGGCATCGATCCCGTCGCTGATCGCCGTGAGCGCGTGGGCCCGGGCGCGCAGCTTGCTCGCCGCGTGCGCGTCGAGGTCGAGCTCGGCCAGCGCAGCTGCTGCGGTCCGAGCCGCCTCACCCAACTCGGACGGTGGGACGACCCGATCCACGAATCCGGCGGCGATCGCGCCCTCGTCCGGCGCGAACAGCTCTGCGAGCACGACCACGCGGTTGAAGGCAGCCGGCGTGAGGCGCTGCCGACAGACCTCGATCGCCGACAGCGGCATCGTGAGGCCGATGGCCACCTCGTTGGCGACGATCTTGTAGGGACCGGACGCGGCGATCCGGTAGTCACCCGACAGGAGGAGGAACGCCCCCGCGGCCATCGCGTGGCCGCTGCACGCGATGAGCACCGGCGTCGGGAACGACAGCAGACGCGTGCAGAGCTCGAAACCCCCGCGCAGCATGTCGACGGCGTCGGAGCCACCGGCCGTCAGCGTGGGGAGGTGGAACCCGGCGCTGAACACGCCGTCCCTCCCGGTCAGCACGACGACCGCACGATCCGCCGCGGCGCGATCGAGCGCAGCATTGATCGCGGTCTGCATCGGGATCGAGAGGGCGTTCACCTTGCCGTCGTCCATCGCGATCGTGGCGACAGCGCGGTCGAGCTCATAGGTGACGAGCGGGCTCATCGGTCCTCCTCTCCCTCTCGGTCATGCTCGCGTGCGATTGCCGGGTCGTCGACCCTATCCATCTCGGGCCGGT
>JBBQFJ010000126.1:0-10114 GCA_038321755.1 Acidimicrobiia bacterium
CCTACGGACCAGGCTCCTTCCGTCGCCATGAGGTCACTGCGGCGCGGCTGGGCTTCACTGCGAAGGTGGTCCGGCTGGACGACCTCGCCTTCGACGTCGACGTCCCCGCCGACTACGACCTCCTGCTCACCCGGACTGCGACCGGCCGGACCGGCACATGACGCACGCGGACGGCACTCCCTTGGCGACCCCCCTGCGCGTGCTCGCGATCGGCGCGCACCCCGACGACATCGAGTTCGGATGCGGAGCCACGCTCGCAAAGTGGAGCGCGGCGGGGGCCGAGGTGCACCTCCTCGTGGTCACCGACGGGTCCAAGGGCACGTGGGACGCCGATGCCGACATCGACGCGCTGATCGCCACGCGCCAGTCCGAGCAGCGCGCCGCCGCCGAGGTGCTGGGAGTCGCGGAGGTGCACCACCTCGGGTTGGTCGACGGCGAGCTCGAGAACGACACCGAGACCCGGGCCCGGGTCAGCGACGCGATCCGGGCCACCCGACCCGACGTCGTCCTCGGCCACGACCCGTGGAAGCGATATCGCCTGCACCCCGATCACCGGCGAGCGGGCGAGGTGACGATCGAGGCGATCGTCGCCGCCCGCGACCCCCACTTCTTCCCGGGTCGCGGTGAGCCCCACCGACCCGATGCGCTGCTCCTCTTCGAAGCCGAAGTCATCGATCACGTCGAGGATGTCACGGCCCATCTCGATGCCAAGGTCGGGGCGCTGCTCGCCCATCGGAGCCAGTGGCGCTCGACGATGGGCATCGAGGATGCCGATCCCCGCGCCGACGAGCAGCGGGAGGCGTTCGCAGCACGGGTGCGCGCCGACGCCGTCGACGTGGCGTCGAGCGTCGGCTTCCGCTGCGGCGAGGCGTTCAAGCTGCTCCGGCCACTCTGATCCGGCCACACGGCTCCGGACGCGACGAGGGGGCCCCGGAGGACCCCCTCGAGCACGTTCGTGTGGCGACTGCCTTACTTGCGCTTGGCAGCCTTCTTGCGACGCTTGGCCGGAGCCTTCTTCGCCGCTGCCTTCTTCCGACGCTTCGCAGGCTTCCGTGCCGTCGACTTACGAGCGGTCGACTTCTTGGCTGTCCGGCGCTTGGCCGGCTTCCGTGCGGTTGTCTTCTTCGCCGCGCTCTTGCGAGCAGTACGTCGCTTTGCCGGAGGCACGGTCACCACCTTTCTTTGACGGGTTTCGGTCTCCGATGCCGCTACCTGGAGCGGTTCGGTCTCAGTTCTTCACCGCGTCCTTGAACGCGGATGCCACCGAGAACTTGACGGCCTTCGAAGCCGGGATGTGCACCGGCTCACCTGTCCGTGGGTTACGGCCCTCGCGCGCCTTGCGTTCGCTGCGCGAGAACTTGCCGAAGCCGGGGATCGCGACCGGGTCGTCGGTCTTCACGGCCGCGATGACGGTCTCGATGAAAGCCTTCAGCGCCGAGTCGGCGTCTGCCTTCGAGAGACCGGCCCCTTCGGCGATCTTGTCGATGAGCTCTGCCTTGTTCACGCTGTTGCCTCCATGGTGTGCGTGCTGCAGGAAAGTCGAACGCATCCGGACACGAGTGTCAAGTGTTTCGCGCTCTCGCTCGATGCACTCGGCACGTTTCGTGTCCGCTGCGTGACTTGGCTCCTCTGGACTGACAGATCTTGCGGCGTTGCTTCGCTTCGGTAACCAGGTTAGTGGCGTCACCGGCGCTCGTACATGCACTTCACGTGCACTCGTGCACGCGCGCTGCTGCGCACGTGCACGTAGAGACAACGGTAAACGATTCGGCCACGCAAGTGGTGGATTTCGCAGGTATTTCACGAGCGCGATCACGCGCCGAGATCTGCGCGCGGTTCGCCGACGCGCGCGTACGACACGTCCTCCGCCGCGCGTGGCGCGTCGCGCGACGCGACATCGCACGAGAGCTCGACGTGCGCCGCGCGCGGGAAGCCGCGGGGGCGTCGTGCGCGCGATCGTTCGCGTCGCGCGCGCTCGAGATGTCTCCGGACGCGAAGCGGTCCGCACCTCAGACGCGAGGTGCGGACCGTGTTGCAGCCCCGAGCAGGTTCGAACTGCCGTTTCCGCCTTGAGAGGGCGGCGTCCTAGGCCACTAGACGACGGGGCCGGGCACGACCACCCGGTGGTGCGGATCCGGGGAGTCGGGCGGCTCGGGGGGGAGGACTCGAACCCCCAACGACTGGACCAGAACCAGCTGTGTTACCGATTACACCACCCCCGAAGGTCCGATCAGGATAGCCAAACCGGGCACCACCTTCCCCACCCGCGAGGCCCGGGCCAGCGCCCCGAAGCCGAAGATGCGGCCGAACCCGACGCGCAGGGCCTCTGACGCGAAGCGCCCCAATTCGTCGAGACCCGAGATCGGGCTCGTCCGCGTGGGCGAGGTCGTGGCGTCGAACCCGAGCTCCTCCGCGATGAGCCGGAGCCGCAGCATGTGGAAAGGGTCCGAGACGAGCGTCACGCGCGTGATCCCCTCGTCCAGGAGGAACCGTGACGACGCCGTGAGCGACTCCCAGGAGCTCGTGCTCGTCGTCTCGCGCTGGATCGCGCTGTCCGGCACACCGAGCTCGTGGAGGTATGCGGCGCCCGAACCGGCCTCGGTGAACCGGTCGCCCGGTTGGCTCCCACCGGTGACCACGATCGTCGGCGCGACCCCTTCCTTCCAGAGCTCGTGCGCGTGGTCGAGGCGAGCCTTGAACACCGCGCTCGGGCGCCCGTCGTACTGGGCGGCGCCGAGCACGATGATCGCCTGGGAATGCGTTCGGTCGTCGGACTCGGCCGTGCGCCACACCTGGAAGAGGTTGACGAGGTAGTAGGCGACGAGGAGCGCCGCGACGCCGAGCAGCACTCGACGAGCCAGCTTCCAGGTGAGCCACGCCACGGTCGCCGCGCGCTATCCGGGCAGTCGCGAGCGGGCCGCGATCACTCTCCCACGCGCTCGCTCGCGCCCGAGCAGCACGAGCGAGTCGAACACCGGCAGTCCATTCGGTCGTCCCTCGACCGCCACGTAGACCGCCGGCATCAGCTTTCGCACCTTCAACCCCGACTCGGTGAGCGGTGCGAGCGCCTCGCGGAAGTCCGTGCCGTCCGGTGTCCAGGCGCAGGTCTCGAGGTGCGCCGCGACGAGGTCGAGCACCTCCGCGACACGTTCCGTCCCGACGACCTTCTCCCACGCCTCGGGGGGGATGGTGAAGTCCGCTTCGTCGACGAACAGGAACTCCATCTGGTCGAGGAGCGATCCGATCGTCACCGCGCGCTCCTGACCGAGGCGCAACGCCGCGGCGAAGAGGTCGCGATCGAGGCGATCACCGAAGCGGGCTACCGCGAGCGGGAGGGCGCGCGCCTCGAGCTCGGGTGCCGTGAGGCGACGGATCCACTCCCCGTTCATCCAGTCGAGCTTGGCGTGGTCGAAGGCGCCGGCCGCGTGGGTGACGCCGTCCAGCGTGAACGCGGCGATCACCTCGTCGACGTCCATCACCTCGCGTCCGTCGTCGGGCGACCAGCCGAGGAGCGAGAGGTAGTTGCAGACCGCTTCGGGGAGGTAGCCGGCATCGCGGAACTCCTCGAGCGCGACCGCACCATGGCGCTTCGAGAGCTTCGCCCGGTCGGGTCCCAGGATCAGCGGCAGGTGCGCGAACACCGGCGGCGGGCCGCCACCCAGCGCTTCGCGCAGCGCCAGCACACGGTGGGTCGAGTCGATGAGGTCCTCGCCCCGGATCACGTGGGTGATCCCGCCCTCGAGGTCGTCCACGGCGTTGGCCAGGAAGAAGATGGGGCTGCCATCAGCTCGCACGATCACGAAGTCCTGCACCGTCGACCACTCGACCCGGACCTCGCCGCGGATCTCGTCCACGAAGTGGCTGAACCCTTCGTCGGGGGTCCGGAACCGGAGCGAGCGGGGCCGCCCTTCGGCGGAGCGGGCTGTGCGCTCGTCGGGCGTGAGGTCGCGACACCTCCCGTCGTAGCCGGGCGGCCGCCCATCGGCGCGGGCCGCTTCGTTGCGCTCCTTCACTTCGTCGGGGGTGCAGTAGCACTCGTAGGCGCGGCCCTGCTCCAGCAGGTCGTCGGCTGCCGCGAGGTACTCCGCGAACCGTTCGCTCTGGAGGATCGGTCCTTCGTCCCAGTCGAGCCCCAGCCAGCGGAGCGTGTCCTGGATCCCGACGACCCACTCGTCCTTCGACCGGGCCCGGTCGGTGTCCTCGATCCGCAGGACGAACACTCCGTCGTGGTGCCGCGCGAAGAGGTAGTTGAACAGCGCAGTCCGGGCCGACCCGACGTGGAGCGACCCCGTCGGTGCGGGCGAGAAGCGAACGCGCACCGGTCCGGTCATGAGCAGGAAGTGTACGAGCCCACCCGCCTCGCCTCGGGCGGGCTCAGGCCTTCGTGATCTCCTCGAGGAGCCGCCGCGCGATCACGATCCGTTGGATCTGGTTGGTGCCCTCGTAGATCTGGGTCACCTTCGCGTCGCGCATCATGCGCTCGAGGGGGAAGTCCTTGGTGTAGCCGGCACCCCCCAGCAGCTGGACGGCATCCGTGGTCACCTGCATCGCCGTGTCCGACGCGAAGAGCTTCGCCATCGCGGAAGCCTTGCCGCCACCCGGCGCGCCGACCTCGGCCATCGCACAGGCCCGGTACACGAGCAGGCGCGCCGCCTCGACCCGCGTCCCCATGTCGGCGAGCATGAACTGGATCCCCTGGAAGTCGGCGATCTTCGTCCCGAACTGAGCCCGCTCGGTCGTGTACTGGAGCGCCGCATCGAGAGCACCCTGTGCGATCCCGACCGCCTGCGCGCCGACGATCGGACGCGAGCCGTCGAGCGCCTCCATCGCGTACCCGAAAGCGGCGCCCTCCTCCCCGATGAGGTTCTCGGCCGGCACGGCGACGTCGTCGAAGAGCAGCTCACCGGTCGGTGAGCCGCGGACACCCATCTTCGACTCGAGCTTGCCGACGCTGAAGCCGGGCGAGTCGGTCTCGACCACGAAGGCGCTGATCCCCCTGCTGCCGGCGTCGGGATCGGTCTTGGCGAACACGGTGGCGAAGCTCGAGATCCCGGCGTTGGTGATCCAGGTCTTGCGGCCGTTGAGGACGTAGTGGTTGCCGTCGCGCACGGCCCGGGTCGTCATCGACGCCACGTCGCTCCCGGCGTTCGGCTCCGACAGGCAGTACGAGCCCTGCCACTCCCCCGACGTCGCCTTCGGGAGCACCCGGCTCCGGAGGCCCTCGGAACCATGGGCGAGGATCGCCGCGCAGGCGAGTCGGGTGATGAAGACGAACAGGGAGGAGGAGGCGCACACGCGGGCCACCTCCTCGACGAGCATCGCGTAGGCGACGCCGTCGGCCCCTTCCCCGCCGTACTCCACCGGGTACGGGATGCCCAGGAACCCCGAGCTCCGGAAGGCCTCGAAGGATCTCCAGGGGTACTCGGAGCGCTCGTCGGCCTCGGCCGCGTGCGGCGCGATCTGCTCCTCGGCGAAGCGCCGCAGGGCAAGGCGCAGCTCCTCGTGCTCGGCGGAGAGGAGGAAGGTGCTCATGAAGGTCGGCAGCCTACCTGGGAGCCTGACGAGCGCGTCAGGCTCGGCTGCGAGGCTCGGGGTGCAAACGATCTGAGGAGCTGCGTCAGGAGCTGAGCAACCCCGGCTCGCGCTGGGCCGCGGCGCGCAGCTCGCGACGGACGTCCTCCACCCGAGGTGCGAGCGCCTGCGGGGCGAGACGGAGCGCGTCGAGCGACACCGCGTCGCAGAAGACACGACGGCGCGCGTACTCGTGGTGCGCACCTTCGATCGCCAGCGCGCGCCACTCAGCGAAGTCGGGTGCACATCCGCCCTGGTACCCGAGCACGAGCATGGCGCACTCGATGTCGGGCATCACGGGGGCACGACCGTACGACGCCGCCCGCTTCATCCCGATTTCACCGACCACGGCACATGCGTCGTCGACGTGCTCGAACGGGGCGAGCGCGAGCCGGTCCTGCGCCCGATGCACCAACGTGAGCGCGTACCCGATGTTCGGTCCGGGTGACCCCAACATCTCGCCGTGCGGCTGGGAGCCGTGGAGATCGCCGGGTCGGTCCGCTCGCCAGCTGTTCGCCGGCGGCATCGAGACGCCCGGCGCCAGGTTCTGCTCCTGACGCGGCGCGTCGCCATCAGCCGGGACGACGAACGGATCAGTGGGCATCAGTGCCTTCCCTCGAGGTGGGGGACTCGGTCGCGGGGGCCGGGTCGAGGAGCAACCCGAAGACGAGCGAGTCGTAGAGAGCCTGCCACGACGCGTCGATGATGTTCTCGCTCACGCCGATCGTCGTCCACGTGCGCTCACCGTTGGTGCTGTCGATGAGGACGCGCGTGACGGCGCCGGTCCCCTTCTGGGTGTCGAGGACGCGGACCTTGTAGTCGGTGAGGTGCACCCGTTCGAGGCCGGGACACCGATCGCCGAGGGCGCGGCGGAGTGCCGAGTCGAGTGCGTTCACGGGGCCGTTGCCCTCGGCGGTGGCGATGAGGCGTTCGGCGCCGCTGTGCACCTTGATCGTGGCTTCCGTGCTCACGCCACCGACCGTCACGCCCACGCGAGGGTCGGGCGTCTGGAGGTCGTCGGTGATCACCCGAAACGACTCGACGCGGAACCACGGCTGCTCCCAGCCCGTGGCGCGGCGCATCAGCAGCTCGAGCGAGGCGTCCGCGACCTCGAAGTGGAATCCCTCGTGTTCCATCCGCTTCAGCGTGTCGACGATCTCGTTCGCCTGGGGACCGTCGAGCTCGAGCCCCAGCTCCGCAGCCTTCAGCATCACCGTGGACTTCCCCGCCATCTCCGAGACGACGAACCTCGTGCCGTTGCCGACCGAGTCCGGGGCGACATGCTCATAGGCATCGGGCCGCTTCGCGATCGCGCTCATGTGGAGCCCGGCCTTGTGCGCGAACGCCGACTCGCCGACGTACGCCGCCTGCGGGTTCAACGTCATGTTCACCAGCTCGGCCACGTGGTGCGCGACCGGCGTGAGCCGATCCATGCGATCGGCCGGGATGGTGTCGATCCCCATCTTCAGCGTGAGGTTCGGGATGATCGTCGTCAGGTTGCAGTTCCCGGTGCGTTCGCCATAGCCGTTGATGGTGCCCTGCACCTGGTCGGCGCCGGCCCGGACGCCGGCGAGCGCGTTCGCGACGCCCGTCCCCGCGTCGTCGTGGAGGTGCACGCCGATCGAGACGTCACCCTTGAAGTACTCGACGACCTCCGAGACGATGCGCTCGACCTCGTCGGGCAGCGTGCCGCCGTTGGTGTCGCACAGCACGAGGTGCGAGGCACCCTGCTCGGTCGCTCCTTCGAGCACGCGGAGCGAGAACTCGGGGTTGCGCTTGTAGCCGTCGAAGAAGTGCTCTGCGTCGAAGAGCACGCCGAGGCCGTGACCGTGGAGGAACTCCACCGAGTCGGCCACCATCGCGACGCCTTCGTCGAGCGTGGTGCCGAGCGCCTCGGTGACGTGGTAGTCCCACGACTTGCCGACGATGCACACGGTGGAGGTGCCGGCTTCGACGAGGTGCCGGAGGGTGTCGTCGGAGTCGACCTTGCCCTTCACCCGTCGAGTGGAGCCGAACGCGACGAGCGTGCTCGTCTCGAGCCTGAGCTCCTTCGTCGCCCGCCGGAAGACCTCGTCGTCCTTGGGGTTCGCGCCCGGCCAGCCGGCCTCGATGTAGTCGACGCCGAGCCAGTCGAGCTGCTCGGCGATGCGCAGCTTGTCGTCGACCGTGAGCGAGATGCCCTCGAGCTGCGAACCGTCCCGCAACGTGGTGTCGTAGATCTCGACCCGCCGCCGAGGGTTGGCGCGGTCGTCACTCATCGTTCGCGTACTCCAGCCAGTCCGCGTACTTCTCCACCTGCCCGTGCACCGCGGCGAAGTAGGTCTCCTGGATCTTGCGGGTGATCTCGCCCGGATCACCGATCTCGCGATCGTCCACCTCACGGATCGGCACGACCTCGGCCGCCGTGCCGCAGAGGAACGCCTCGTCGGCGAGGTAGAGGTCGGTGCGAAGGAGGTTCTGCTCGCGCACCTCGTAGCCGAAGTCGCGGGCGATCGTCATGACCGAGTCGCGCGTGAGCCCTTCGAGCGCGCCCGCCGAGAGCGGCGGCGTGTACAGCACGCCGCGCTTCACCACGAAGACGTTCTCGCCTGTCGCCTCGGCCACGCTGCCCTGCGTGTTCAAGAGGATCGCCTCGTCGTACCCACCGTGGAGCGCTTCGACCTTCGCGAGGCTGGAGTTCACGTAGATGCCGGTGCCCTTGGCCGCCACCGGGTTGATGTTCGGGTCCATGCGACGCCAGGTGGAGATCTTCATTCGCACGCCGTTCTTGAGACCCTCGTCACCGAGGTACGAACCCCATGGCCACACCGCGATCGACACGTTCACGGGACACGGCAGCGGGTTCAACCCCATCTCTCCGTACCCGAGGTACGCGAGCGGCCGGATGTAGCAGGAGTCGATCTCGCACGCCCGGATCGTCGCCTTCGTGGCCTCGACCAGCTCGTCGACGGAGTAAGGGATCTCGATGTGGAGCAGCGACGCGGAGTCGTGCAGGCGCGCCATGTGCTCGGTGAGCCGGAAGACCGCGGGGCCGCGCGACGTCGGGTCCGCGCGGATGCCCTCGAACACGCCGGACCCGTAGTGCAGCGTGTGCGTGAGCACATGGATCTTGGCGTCGTCCCAGTCGACGAGCTCGCCGTCCATCCAGATCTTCTTGGTCTTCTCGATCGGCATCTCGAACCTCTCTCGTCCTACGCCTGGACGTGCTCGGCGATCGCGTCGCCCAGCTCGCTCGTCGTTCCGGTCATGTCGTCCGACTTCGCGAGTGCGTCGCGCACTCGTGAAGCAGCATCTGTCTCCCCGAGGAAGTCGAGCATCATCGCGGCAGAGATCACCGCCGCGCGTGGATCTGCCTTCCCGGTCCCGGCGATGTCGGGCGCCGAGCCGTGCACCGGCTCGAACAGCGACGGACCGGTACGGTCGGGGTTCAGGTTCGCCGAGGCCGCTCGACCGATCCCGCCCGAGACCGCGCCACCGAGGTCGGTGAGGATGTCGCCGAAGAGGTTGTCGGTCACGATCACGTCGTAGCGGCCGGGATCCTGCACGAAGTAGATGCACGCCGCGTCGACGTGGTGGTACCCCGTCTCGATCTCCGGGAACTCGGCCGCGACGATGTCGAAGGTCCGCTCCCACAGGTCGCCGGCGAAGGTGAGCACGTTGGTCTTGTGCACCAGCGTCACGTGCTTGCGCTCCCGCGCTTGTGCGAGATCGAACGCGTGTCGCACGCAGCGCTCGACCCCGAAGCGCGAGTTCACCGAGCCCTGCGTCGCGATCTCGTGCGCGGTGCCCTGGCGCAGAAACCCACCCTCACCCGCGTACGTCCCCTCGGTGTTCTCGCGCACCACGATCATGTCGACGCCGTCGTTGAGCTCGCTCGGCCCGGCGACGAAGGGTCGCACGTTCGCGTACAGGTCGAGCTCGAAGCGGAGCCGGAGCAGGAGCCCGCGCTCGATGACCCCGGGCGGCACCTCCGGCGTGCCCACCGCGCCCAGCATCACGGCATCGCACGTGCGGATCGCAGCGAGGTCGGCGTCGGGCAGCACCTCCCCATCGCGCAGGTAGCGCGTCCCGCCCAGGTCGAACACCACGGGCGTGTACTCGACGCCGGCTGCGTCCACCACCTTCATGGCCTCGGCGATGACCTCGGGACCGATCCCGTCGCCGCCGATGATCCCGATCCTGTGCGTCACGCTGGTGCTCCTGGTCGTGTGCGTCCCGCTTCCGCACCCATCGGGAGGCGCACGGTCGAGACATGAAAAACCGCCCACCGGAGTGGACGGTCGAGAGCGAACGCCGGTGGTCCGGCGCTCGCTAGGAAATGACGATGACGGTGAGGTGCGTCATGAGGCAGCCATTTTCGCAGGCGTGGAGGGGTCGGTCAAACCCCTTTCCTTCCTCCTCGCCTGGCTCGCTGCCGCTCGCATCTCGCCTGGCTCGCTGCCGCTCGCATCTCGCCTGGCTCGCTGCCGCTCGCATCTCGCCTGGCTCGCTGCCGCTCGCATCTCGCCTGGCTCGCTGCCGCTCGCATCTCGCCTGGCTCGCT
>JBBQFJ010000127.1:0-9985 GCA_038321755.1 Acidimicrobiia bacterium
GCTTGGTGGGGGACGGGGTTGCGGTGGGGTGGGTGTCGGGCCGGGGTGTCGGCGCTCGGCGCCGGGGCGTGCCCCGCCCCGTTATGGTCCCCCTGAGGGGGCGGCGCGAGCTGTACGCGCGCCCGGCACTCGGGGTCCGACGCCTGCACGACCATCGCGCGGTCCTCGTGGATCACACCGCGTGCGGTGCGCATCTCCGTGATCGGGAAGCGCGCGTTGGCGTAGGCGAGGTCGATGACATCGCCGTCTTCGGCGTCGACGGCTTCGGCGAGATCGCCACCGGGAAGCGCGAGGGGAGTGCCCATCCGACGAGCCAGCCCGGCGAAGACTTCCCACTCGGCAAGGACATCGCCCGCGGGTTCCACGACCGCGTCGGTGTAGTTGGTGTACGGGGCCGAGAACCAGATGTCCATCAGGTGCGGCACATCCGCGCGCTCGAGGGAGAGGCGCGGGGCGATCACATAGTCGGCGACCGCCGCGGTCGGGGTCATGCGATGGTCGATGACCACCAGCAGGTCGAGGTCGTCCAATGCCCGCATGGTGAGCGCCTGGTCGGGCCACGCCACGGCCGGGTTCCCGCCACTCACGATCAGCGCCCGCACCTGGTCCTGGCCCGGTTCGAGGATCTCCTCGGCGAGTGCGCTCGTCAACATCTCGCCCCGGTAACCACGAAGGCCGCGGACGCGGTGGTGCGGGCCCGTGCGAACGTCGCGAGGAGCCTCGACCTGAGCCCGTTTGGGCGTCTCAGGGAAGAGGAACCAGCCGGGCCCGATGTGATCGCCTTCGCGGTTGACGCGCCCGCACACGATGTTGAGGGCCAGGGTGAGGTGTTCGGTGAGGCTCGAGTGCGGGGCCATGCTCGGGCCGGTGCCGGTGCCGGCGGTCCCTCTGGGCCCACGGGCGAAGAGATGTGCAGCCGCGACGATGTCGTCGGCCGGGACTTCGCAGCGGCGCGCCACGTAGTCGAGAGTGAAGGGCTCGACCGCGGTCGCGAACGCGTCGAAGTCCTCGACCCATCGTTCGCAGAACTCCTGGTCGTGGAGCCCTCCGTGCAGGATCACGTTGAGGATGCCGGCGAGCAGCGTCGGATCCTCGCCCGGGCGCACCTGCAGGTACACGTCGGCGAACCCGGCCAGCTCGGTGCGACGCGGATCGATGACGACGAGGTGCATCCCCCGCTTCTTGGCGCGCCGCATCTCGACGAACGGGTTGGTGCCCTGCAAGCCGCCGGCGGGCGCGTAGCTCGAGACCATCGGGTTGTACCCGATCGCCATGATCACGTTGGCGTCGCGGAAGTCGTGGAAGCCGGCCTCCCACACTCCGATCCGGAACGGAGCGGTCGTCTTGGCGGGTTGGTCGATCGTGATCGACGTGTAGAAGGATCGTGAGCCGAACCCCTTGAGCCACGCGCGAGCAGTCGGGATCGCGCATGAGCTCTGGTAGCCGCCGGTGCCGGTGTACACCGCGACCGAGCGAGGGCCGTGCGTGTCGATGATGGTGCGCAGCCTTTCGGCAATCTCGTCGAGCGCGTTCTCCGATCGGATCGCCTCGAAATGGCCGTCGGGCGCTCGCCGGAGCGGTCCGTCGAGTCGATCGGGATGATGGATCTGGTCGGGGAGCTGGCGACCCTTGATGCACGTGTAGCCCTCGAACAAGGGGTCGTCGGCGACTCCGCGAACTTCGACGACGCGGCCCGCGTCGACGTCGACGTCGATCGGGCAGGCTGCGTGGCAGATCCGACAGAACGATCGCGACGTGTGCATCTCAGACCCCCCGGCGCCCGGCCTCGCGCATCATGGCAGCCTCGACGGTCGAGAAGACTCCGGGACCACCGCCGCTCGTCTGACCGGCGTCGGCGACCAGGCAGTGACCCGACACGTACGCCGCGTCGTCGCTCGCGAGGAACGCGGCAGCAGCCGCGATGTCGGCCGGATAGCCCCCGCGCCCGATGGGAGAGACCGCCTCGATGAAGTCGTGCGCGGTGGTGACGGCCTCCGGATCGCCGGTGATCGCATCGGCTGTCATGGGTGTGGCGATGTTGCCCGCGGCGATCGCGTTCACGCGGATGCCGTGCTGCCCGAGCTCCGACGCGCCCGAACGGGTGAGACCGATCACGGCATGCTTCGCCGCGGTGTAGGCGTGGGGGCCCAGACCACCAGTGAGTCCGGCCGTGCTCGACATGCTGAGGATGACGCCCGATCGCTGGGGGATCATCACCCTGGCCCCGTGCTTCATCCCGAGGAACACGCCGCGCAGCAGGACGGCGATGGTCGCGTCCCACGCGCTGACGTCGGTGGCGACGAGCGGACCGACCGCGCCGATGATGCCGGCATTGTTGAAGACCACGTCGAGACCACCGAACTCCGCGACCGCGTGGTCGACCGCGGCGGCGACGTCGGACTCGATCGTGACGTCCGTGGGCATGAAGCGGACTGCGTCGCCGAGCTCGTCGGCGAGGGCATTGCCGGCGTCGGCCTGGAGGTCGGCGGCGACGCACGAGGCGCCTTCGGCCACGAATCGCCGAACCGTCGCTTCCCCGATCCCGCTGGCTCCGCCGGTGATGAGGGCGATCCTGCCGTCGAGTCGCCGGCCGGTCACGCTCCTCGGCTCCTGCATGACGGGGATGCTACGCGCCCCGGCGAATCAACTGATCGGTTAGTTTTCCGGACGACCGGCCCGACGAAGCGCCAGGAAGCCCGATGGACACTGCCAAGCTCTTCGATCTCACGGGCCAGGTGGCGGTCGTCACCGGTGCCGGACGGGGGATCGGCGAGGGGATCGCTCGCACGTTCGCCGGCGCAGGCGCCGCGGTCGTGGTGGCGGCCCGAAGGAGCCACGAGATCGAGCGGGTTGCCACCGAGATCGAGGCCGATGGGGGGGCTGCGCTCGCGGTTCCCACCGACGTCACGGACCCGGAGGCCCTCACGCACCTCGCCGAAACGACGCGGGAGCGGTTCGGTCGCTGTTCGATCTGGGTCAACAACGCCGGAGGATCACCGGTCCGGAGCCCGCTGCTCGAACTCGAGCGCGAGACCTGGGACCAGACCATTGCGCTCAACCTCACCGCGGTGTGGGAGGCGTCGGTCATCGCGGCGCGAGCGATGGAGACGGGTGCGATCATCAACGTCTCTTCACTCGCGGGTTTCGGCCCCGTCCCGGGGAGTGGTCACTACGCGGCAGCCAAGGCCGCGGTGCACTCGCTGACCCAGACGCTCGCACGCGAGCTCGCGCCCCGCATCCGCGTCAACGCGATCGCGCCCGGGTCCGTGCCGACCGAGGTGATGATGGAGGCGCTCCAACTCGAGCGCGACGACCTCGAGAAGTTCCGCTCGCGCTCGCGCATTCCGCTCGAGCGGCTCGGGACACCAGAGGACATCGGTGCGACTGCGCTCTATCTCGCCTCACCGGCCGCGGCCTGGGTGACCGGCCAGATCCTGATCGTGAGCGGCGGTCAGTAGTCGCGCCACCGTGCCGCAAGGCACAATCGGAGGGACCATGACCACGTCCGACGTCACGCTGGAGGGCTTCGATCCGTTCGATGCCCGCATCCAGCAGGAGCCCCAGCCCTACTACGCGCGCATGCGGGGCGAGGCGCCCGTGTTCCACGCCGACAACGGGATGTTCATCATCTCGCGGTACGCCGACTGCCTGGACGCGCTGCGCAACCCCGATGTCTTCTCGAGCGCGTTCGGTGGGCCGGGGACGTCGGCCGGGCTCGCCGGAGCCAAGGGGGACCCGGAGCTCGCCGCGATCCTCGCCGAGGGCTATCCGCCCGTCGCGACTCTGCTCGTGGCCGATCCGCCCGCGCACACGCGGTACCGCAAGCTCGTCGGGAGGGCGTTCACACCCCGTCGCGTCCAGGGGTTGATCCCCGAGATCGAACGGATCTGCGACGAGCTCATCGACGGCTTCGTCGCTGATGGTCGGGCGGAGATCGTCTCGCAGTTCGCGGTGCCGCTGCCCGTGCGGCTCATCGCGCACGCGTTGGGCGTCTCGGATGACCGTCAGGAGGACTTCAAGCGGTGGTCGGACGATTCGGTGGCCGCGATCGGTGCCGTGCTCTCTCGTGAGCGGCGGCTCGAGGCGGCGCGTGGCGTGGTCGAGTTCCAGCAGTTCTTTGCGGCGGAGTTCGAGGCGCGGCGCGAGCACCCACGAGACGACATCCTCTCCGATCTCGTGCACGCAACTATCGAGGACCCGGAAGTCGGCGAGGACACCACGCCACTGTCGATGCCGGAGATGTTGAGCATCCTCCAGCAGCTCCTGGTGGCGGGGAACGAGACGACGACCAAGCTCGTCACCGAGGCGTGTCGGATGCTCATCGACAATCCCGAGGAGGCCGAGCGCGCCCGAGCAGATCGCAGCCTCGTCCCCGGTGTCGTCGAGGAGGCCCTTCGACTCGCCACGCCGACCCAGGGGATGTTCCGACGGGTGACGCGTGAGGTGGCCGTCGACGGTGTGACCATTCCCGAGGGCGCGATGTGCGTGCTCATGTTCGCGTCGGCGAACCGAGACGAGGCTGAGTTCGCCGACGGCAACGCCTTCCGGCCCGGGCGCCAGAACTCCAAGGAGCATCTCGCCTTCGGGAAGGGAATCCACTACTGCCTGGGGGCTTCGTTCGCGCGCGCCGAGGCCACGACTGCGATCGACCGGATCCTGACCTCCCTGCCCGAGCTGCGCTACGGCCCCGGGAACGACTTCGAGTACGAACCGAGCTTCATCCTTAGGGGACTCAAACGCCTCGACGTCGAGTTCACTCCCGCGGGCTGACGGCCGGTTATTCGAGGGTGGCGTAGCTCGTGGAGCGGTCGTCGCTCGTGACGCCACGAACGGCAGCGACGCAGCGCTTGAGCGCCTGGAGGTAGTCGTCGATCACGCCGGTGTTGGTGTTCGACACGGTCGAGTGGAGCGAATCGGGCGGGGTTTGGCGGTCGTGGAACCAACCCTCCGTGGCGAGCGCATCGCCGAGGGCGAAGATGTCGACAGGGCTGGGGTCGTCGGGTTCGAAGCTCATGGCGATGAGGTGGAAGGCGCCGCTACCAAGCACCCGTACGCCGTCGATCTCGGCGATTCCCGCGCGCATCCGGTCCGCGTTGTCGAGAGCGGCCCGGGTCAGGGCGACGTATCCGTCGGTGCCGAGGTGCTGCATGACGGCCCATGCCGTCGCCATCGGCAAGCCCGATCGCGTGCCCTGGAGGTTGGGCGACGCGTAGAAGCCGCCGAGCCAGTCATCGAAGACGAACGTCTGGTATCGGCGCAGCTCCTTGGTGCGGTGCAGGATCACGGAGACGCCCTTGGGCGCGTAGCCCAGCTTGTGGATGTCAGCGCTGATCGAGGTCACACCGTCGACCCGGAAGTCCCACGGTGAAACGTCGTACCCGAGCATCTCGGCGAAGGGCAGCACGAACCCGCCCATGCATCCGTCGACGTGGCAGCTCGCGTTGTTGGCGGCCGCGAGCGCGGCGATGGTCGGGATGTCGTCGATCACGCCCTGCGGATACTGGGGCGCGGAGCCGACCAGCAGCACTGTGTTCTCGTTGATGAGCGAGGCCATCGCATCGACGTCGGCTGTCCAGTCGTCTCGGACCGGCACCGTGTGGACGCGGAGTCCGAAGAGGTGGGCGGCCTTGTGGAACGCGGCGTGCGCGCTCTCAGCCAGGATCATCTCGGGAGCATCGATGTCTCGCTCGACGCGGCCACGCTCGCGCGCCGCCTTCACCGCGCACAGGATCGACTCGGTGCCACCGCTCGTGAGGAAGCCGGCAGCCGTCTCGGGACCGTGAAGGAGCGACGCGGTCCACCCGACCACCTCCGACTGGATTGCGCCCAGTGACGGGAAGGCCTTGGTGTTGAGTGCGTTCTCGTGGAGGTAGAGCGCGGCGGCGCGTGCGGCGACCTCCTTGACGCCGGGCCCGCCGTCGTAGACCATGCCGAACGTGCGGCCGTCTTCCCATCGGATGTCGCCGCGGCGTTTCGCGACGAGGTCGGCGATGACCTCGTCCACCGACCGACCGGCGCCCGAGAGTGATCGCATCTCCGGAGTATGCCAGCCAATACGGTCAAGAGGGTCGTGACCGAAGGCTGCAAGACTCCGCCGATGCCCGTCGACCGATTGCCGCTCACGTACGACGAGTGCCGCGCTCGGTTCAGCCGGGCCGCCGAGGCCGCCGAGGTGGCTGTGGAGTCGCATCCGATCGCCGCGCGTGGACCGCACGGCCAGGAGCTCGCCATCGACATGACGACGCTGGGTGCGGAGACACCTCGCCGGGCCCTGCTGGTCCTGTCGGGGGTGCACGGCGTCGAGGGTTTCGTGGGCTCCACGCTCCAGACCGACCTGATCAGTCGGCTCGCTGGACGCACACTTCCCCCGGATGTCGGCGTCGTTGTGGTTCACGTCGTCAACCCGTGGGGGATGGCGCACGACCGGCGACAGAACGAGTCGAACGTCGACCTCAACCGGAACTGGCGTCGCAGCGCGCGCGAGCCGGAGCACAACCTCGCCTACGACCGGCTGCACTCTCTGGCCTGCCCCGACACGCCGACGATGCCGAACCTCGACGACCTGCTCGGCCGCATGAGCCCGATCGTCGACGAGCACGGCATTGACTGGGTGCGAGACGGCATCACCAAGGGCCAGTACCGCCACACCGACGGCATGCACTTCGGTGGCGACCGCACTGAAGAGTCGTGCCTCGTGCTCGAGCGGGAGATCCCGCGACTCCTCGGGTCGACCGAGCGACTGTTGACCGTCGACATCCACACCGGCGTCGGCCCCCGGGGAGCCGTCACGCTCCTCTCGAGCCAACCTCGCGACTCACCGCAGGACGTGTTCCTGCGCGGCGCGTTCGGTGCGATCGACGCCACGGTGGGTAACCCGACCTCGGCGTCCACGGTCAAGTCCGGACCGATCGCAGCAGGCATCGCCGACCTCCTCCCCGCGGCCGAGTGCTTCTCGGTCACGCCCGAGATCGGAACTGCCAGCGACATGGAGCAACTCGTCGCTACGTACCAGGAGCAATGGGTCTTTCGAGTCGGCGGCCTCGACGACCCGGAGCACCGCGCAGCCCGCTGGCGCTACCGGTGCTGCTTCACGCCTGATGACCGAGCCTGGGAACGGGAAGCGCTCGATCGCGGGGGAAGCGTCCTTGACGAGGCTGTCGACGCGGTGCTCGCCTGGGTGTGAGCGGTGCATCCGGGCTTTCGGTTTCAGCTCCCCGATCGCGAGGATGATCTCCTTCGTCTGAAGCTCGTGGACCTCCAAGAGCGAAGTTGCGCAGCGAGGAGGGAGCTCGTGCGACGCCACGGAACAACCGCTGCATCAAACCCGAGACGGCTCGCGCTACCGTGGCGACATGGGCTTCTTCCGCCGAAGCAGTTCCTCGTCGAGTACGCCGAACTCTGTCCGCGCCGTTGCGGTCGTTCGGAGATCGAAGGCCGACAGCAACGTCGTCGGTACCGGCGTGACTCTGAATGCCTCCGAGAACGAGAATCCGCTGAATGCGCTCGGCTTCGGCAGCATCAGGCACACCCTGACGCTGGAAGTGAGGGTCCCTGGACGTGAACCGTTCGAGGTCACCAGAGCCGAAAAGGTTCCGTCGAAGGCCACAGGAACGAACGGGTATCAGCTCCCACCGGGTCTCGAACTGCCGATCACGATGACGGGTCCGGATTCGAACGACTTCCAGATCGATTGGAAGGTGTACTTGTCGAGTCCCGACCGCAAAGCGAACTTCGACGGCGTGGTGGCGAACAATCAGAAACGCGCCACCGCGGCGTACGTGGAGAGCAACCCGGCGCTGCAAGCCCAGAGTTGGGCTCAAATGGCACAGATGATGCCCATCATGATGAACGCTGTTCGCAGCGGACAGAGCACGCGAGAGAGCTTCGATGCGCAGGTTGATGATCTGCTCGGATCCAAGCAGATGGATCCCGAGCTTGCCGCCGAGTGCAAACGCACGCTTGACGCTGAAGGTCTCTGACCACGCGAAACGATCGATCTCGGCACTGAGCGTCGGGGAGTGCGTGGTTCTACGCGAGTCGGCGGGTGAGGACGGCGGCTTCATCGATGGGTTTCTGGGCCTGAATCCGCCGGAGCGCTCCTGGACCACGAGCTCACACCGCCCTGCTGTTACCCTCCGCGGCTCCGGTCGGACCGAGGGATCGAGTTGCCAGGATGAGACGTCTCGTGCCCGACTCCGTCCGCCTGCTCGCCTGCTCGCCTGCTCGCCGGCGCGTCGGCGGTAATGGTGGCGTTTGGTGGCGCTGCCCTGCTCCTGCCCGCACCGGCAGGGGCCACGACGCAGGCGTTCACAACGCCGGGGACGGTGACGTTCCCGGTGCCGGCCGGGGTCACGAGTGTCGACTTGGTGGTGACCGGCGCCCACGGCGGCAACGGCGCCACCGGCAGCAACGCAGGCAATAGCGGGGGAGTCGTCACGGTCACCGGCGTCCCGGTCACACCGTGCACAACGCTCGCGATCCTCGTGGGCGGCCACGGCACCGACGGGATCACGACCACGGCGGGCACCGGCGAGACCGGCGGTGGCGGTGGCGGTGGGTTCTTCGGCGGCGGCGGCGGCGGCGGGGGATCGCAGTTCGCCAGGAACCTGGTGCCCCTCGCCAATGTCACGTTCAGCCAGGCGTCCCTCTCCCAGGCCGACGGCGCGGTGAGCGTGACCTTCACCGGCGGGTCGGGTACCTGCGCGCTGGCGCCGGTCGTCACCGCGCCAATCGTCACCGCGCCGCGTTTCACGGTTTGAGCCGCCCCCCGATTGGCGGCGACGTTCGGAGACCGACGTCGCCCACCAGACACGTTGATCTCGGGACACGGCTGGGCGGCCAGCAGAGGGCGATTGCGATGATGACGTGGACGCGGCATCGCGGGGACCGGTGAGGGACTGTTCGGGTGAGCTGAGCGCGTTGGCCGACGTCGTCTTACGCGCCCGTCACCGCTGACGGCGCGACCGGGAGCGCTCGCGCTCGACAGATCACCTCACTAGGTGTTTGCGGCCGAGTTGCCGGTGAGCGGCCCACGGAGAGCGGGACGCCCGAAGTAATGGCCCTGTGCGGAGTCGCAGCCGAGGCGTCGCAGGGCGATGACTTGCTCTGCGCTCTCGACGCCTTCGGCGGTGACGCGTACGCCGAGCGCGTGAGCCATCGCGATGATCGTCGCCACGAGAGCTTCATCCTCCGACTTCCGGCCCAAGCCGGCCACGAACGTCCGATCGACTTTGATGACCTCCATGTCGAGTCGACGCAGCGCTGCGAGATTCGAGTAGCCGAGGCCGAAGTCGTCAATCGCGAAGGGGAAGCCTGCCGCCCGGAGTGCGACCAGGTTCTCGTCGACCGCGACAGTAGGTTCGACGAGTTCGGTCTCAGTGATCTCGAGCATCAACGCGGTCGGTGAGACCCCCTCGGTGGTGACGATCTCGAGAGCAAGTCGTGCCATCTCGGGATCCCGGAGCTGGCGCGCGGAGACGTTGACCGAGACAAGGGCGCCCGCGACTCCGATCTGTCGAACGTGGCGGGCGCCTTCACGCAGGACCCACGCCCCGATGTCATTGATCAACCCGGAAGCCTCCGCAATCGGGATGAAGTCGTCGGGCATGACGACCCCGTGGTCCGGGCGGTTCCACCGAATCAGTCCTTCGTGAGCGATCACGGATCCGTCGTGGAGCGACACGATCGGCTGCAGCGCGAGTTGAAACTCTTCATGGAGCAGTGCGTCCCGGAGCGCGTTCTCGATCACGAGGCGATGGCGTACGCCGTCGTGCATCTCGGGCGAGAACTGCGCGATGCGATCCCTGCCGTTGTCCTTGGCGCAGTACATCGCGATGTCGGCGTCACCGAGCACCGTTTCTGGATCGCGATCCTGTGCCTGGGCCTCGGCGACGAGACCGATGCTGATTGTAATATGGAGCTCGATGTGACCGACGTGGAACGGTTCGCGCATTGCTCGACGAAGCACCTCGGCGACGATTACGCC
>JBBQFJ010000128.1:0-9835 GCA_038321755.1 Acidimicrobiia bacterium
GCGACATCGTGGTGCACATCTTCCTCACCGAGACCCGGGCCTTCTACGACCTCGACCGCCTCTGGGCCGACGCCCAACGGGTTCCGTTCGACGAACCGCGTGCGGTCGCGGCCGACGGCTGAGCCTCGTTCAGTCGAGGAACGGGCGCATCAGCACGTTGCGCTCGGCGAGGCCGGCCTTGAGCTCGCGCACTCCGACGTTCCGGTCGAGGCGCGGTGAGTAGAGGATCGAGCTGATGATCGCGGCTTGCGCACCGCCATGGGTGAGTCCGTCGGCGATGTGCTCGACGGTCCCCGCGCCGCCCGATGCGATGATCGGCACGTTCACGGCATCGGCGACCGCACGGGTGATCTCGAGGTCGTAGCCGGACGCCGTGCCGTCGCGGTCGATGCTGTTCACGACGATCTCTCCGGCGCCGAGCTCTTCACCCCGGCGCACCCAGTCGAGGGCATCCAGCCCCGTCGCCTCGCGCGCACCGTCGATGAAGACCTCGTACCCGCTCGGGATGCCGGGGCGGACGCCGACGTGCTTGACCTGGGTGCTCAGCACGATGCACTGGCGTCCGAAGGCCTCGGCGCCCTCGTGGATGATGTCGGGGTTGCGCACGGCCATCGAGTCGATGCTGATCTTCTCGGCCCCGGCCTTGAGCACCTCGAACATGTCCTCGACGGACCGGATCCCGCCCCCGACCGTGAACGGCACGAACACGTGGTGCGCGACTCGCCGCACGGTGTCGAGATCAATCTTGCGCTTCTCGGCGCTGGCCTTGATGTCGTAGAAGACGATCTCGTCGATCTGGTCGTCGTAGAGCTGCCGCGCGAGCTCGTCCGCCGGGGCGACATCGATGTTGTCCTGGAACTGCTGGGCCTTCGTGACCCTGCCCTCGACGACGTCGAAGCACGCGATCAAGCGCTTGGTGAGCATCACGGGCTCCAGCTCGAGAAGGCGTGCAGGAGACGCAGGCCGAGCTCGCCGCTCTTCTCGGCGTGGAACTGCGTCGCCACGATGTTGTCGCGGGCGACGATCGAGCAGAACTCGACGCCGTATTCGGTCTCGCCGAGCACGTGGTCGGGGTCGGCCGGCGCCGCGTAGTACGAGTTCACGAAGTACGCGTGGCCGCCATCGGGGAAGTCGGCGGTGACGGGATGGTCGCGACGGAGTCGGACCGAGTTCCACCCGATCTGGGGCACGCGCAGGTCGTCGTCGAAGCGGCGTACGTCGCCCGGGATCCACCCCAGCCCGGCGACATCACCCTCGGCGGAGTGCTCGAAGAGCACCTGCAAGCCGATGCAGATGCCGAGGAACGGCACGCCGTCCTCGCTCACGCGCACCGCGAGCGGTTCGACGAGTCCGGAGGCGCCGAGCGAGTCGAGGGTTGCACGCGCCGCGCCGACGCCGGGGAGGATCAGGCGGTCACAGGCGTCGAGCTCCTCGGCGGCGGCGACCAAGCGGTGCTCGATGCCGAGGCGTTCGAGGGCGAAGCCGACGCTCGGCGCGTTCCCGGCGCGGTAGTCGATGACGCCGATCACCCTTGCAGTCTAGGGAAGCCCGGTTGGACGGCCTCGAGCTTCATCTCGACGAGATGGATACCAGAACCCCGATCGCGCGGGTTGGCTCCGCCGGCTGAGGGCGGGTCTGCCACGGAGGGTGGACCTGAGGGGATTCGAACCCCTGACCCCCTCCATGCCATGGAGGTGCTCTGCCAGACTGAGCCACAGGCCCGTGGGAACGATCACGATATCAGTGGCCCCCGGGCAGTCTCCGGACGCGGCCTCGCTACGCTCGCTCCACCATGACCGACGGCCCGAGCGCTCCTCCCGAAGATCCCGCGGCCGAAGATCCCGCGGCCGAAGATCCCGCGGCCGACGACGCCGCGCCGAAGTTCCGCTACGGCGCGCGCCTCGCCAACGAGATCGAGGTGCGCTGGCAGGACTACTGGGACGAGCACCACACCTTCTGGACGCCGAACCCCACCGGGGCGCTCTCCGAGGGCTTCGACGCGATGCGCGACCGTGTGAAGCTCTACGTGCTCGACATGTTCCCGTACCCGAGCGGCGCGGGCCTGCACGTCGGTCACCCACTCGGGTACATCGGCACCGATGTGTACGCCCGCTACCACCGGATGAACGGTCGCAACGTCCTGCACGCACTCGGCTACGACGCGTTCGGGCTCCCCGCCGAGCAGTACGCGCTCGAGACCGGACAGCACCCCCGCGCCGCGACCGAGGCCAACATCGCCAACATGCGGCGGCAGCTGCGCGCGCTCGGGCTCGGCCACGACTCCCGGCGCAGCGTGTCGACCACCGACGTGCCCTACTACCGGTGGACCCAGTGGATCTTCCTGCAGATCTACGGATCTTGGTACGACACGGCGCTCGACCGAGCCCGTCCGATCGGTGACCTGATCGACGAGCTCGAGGCCGGGACCCGCGAACCGGTGTCCGAGGCGAACCCCGAGGGGATCCCGTGGTCCGAGCTCGACGCCGCGACCCGAGGTCGAGTCGTCGACGCGTACCGACTCGCGTATCTCGAAGACGCGCCCGTCAACTGGTGCCCCGGGCTCGGCACAGTGGTCGCGAACGAAGAGGTCACCGCCGACGGCCGCAGCGATCGCGGGAACTTCCCCGTGTTCAAGAAGCCGCTCGAGCAGTGGAAGCTGCGCATCACCGCGTACGCGGATCGGCTGCTCGCCGACCTCGACGCGCTCGACTGGACCGAATCGATCAAGACGATGCAGCGGAACTGGATCGGTCGGAGCACCGGCGCGTCCGTTGCCTTCGGCCTGGCGGGGCATGAGGACCTTGCCATCGAGGTCTTCACCACGCGCCCCGACACGTTGTTCGGTGCGACGTACATGGTGCTCGCGCCCGAGCATCCGCTCATCGACCACATCGTCCCTGCGGACTGGCCGGGAGCGATGTTCGGTGACGACTCCACGTCGATCCCGGCGGAGTGGCGCGGGATCTTCGGCACCGACCTGTTGCCGTCCGATGCCGTCGCGCGATACCGCGAGTTCGCCGCGCAGAAGTCCGAGCTCGAACGGCAGGCCGAGGGTCGCGAGAAGACCGGGGTGTTCACCGGCGCGTTCGCCCGGAACCCCGTGAACGACGAGAAGATCCCCGTTTTCATCGCCGACTACGTGCTCATGGGCTACGGAACCGGCGCCATCATGGCGGTGCCAGGGCAGGACGAGCGCGACTGGCAGTTCGCCGAGGAGTTCGGTCTCCCGATCGTACGGACGGTGCAACCGCCCGACGGATGGGACGGCGACGCGTACGTCGGCGACGGTCCCGCGATCAACAGCGACTTCCTCGACGGCCTGCACATCGACGACGCGAAGCAGCGAATGCTCGACTGGCTGGAGCAGACGGGCAACGGGGCACCGACCAGCACGTACAAGCTGCGCGACTGGCTCTTCAGCCGACAGCGCTACTGGGGAGAACCGTTTCCGATCGTCTATGACGAGCAGGGCGCGCCGCACGCCGTCCCCGAGGCGCTGCTGCCGGTCGAGCTCCCCGACGTCGACGACTTCCGTCCGCGTGCGCTCGATCCCGACGACGTCGACAGCGATCCGGAGCCCCCGCTCGCCGGCGCGGAGCGCTGGCTCGAGGTCGAGCTCGATCTGGGCAACGGGCTTCAGCGCTACACCCGCGAGACGAACACGATGCCGCAGTGGGCCGGCTCGTGCTGGTACTTCCTCCGCTACCTCGATCCGACCAACGACGACGCGATGGTCGATCCGGCGGTCGAGCGGTACTGGATGGAGCCGAGTGGCGGGGTCGACCTCTACGTGGGTGGCGTCGAGCACGCGGTGCTGCACCTCCTGTACGCACGCTTCTGGCACAAGGTGCTGTTCGACCTGGGCGACGTGTCCACGCCCGAGCCGTTCCACCGACTCTTCAACCAGGGATACATCCAGGCACCGGCGTTCCGCGACGAGCGCGGCATCCCCGTCGAGGCGACCGAAATCGCGGAGCGCGACGGTGAGTTCTTCCACGACGGCTCGCCGGTGTTCCGCGAGTTCGGCAAGATGGGCAAGAGCCTGAAGAACGTCGTCACGCCCGACGACATCTACCGCGACTACGGCGCCGACACGTTGCGTCTCTACGAGATGTTCATGGGTCCGCTCGACGCGAGCCGACCGTGGAGCACCGCCGACATCGTCGGCGTGCACCGCTTCCTGCAGCGGCTCTGGCGCAACGTGATCGACGAGGACACCGGGGAGGCTCGCGTCGTCGACGAGCCGACCGACGACGAGACGCGTCGGCTGCTGCACCGCACGATCTCGGCCGTGCGCGACGACATGGCCGGGCTGAAGTTCAACACGGCGATCGCTCGCCTCTTCGAGCTGAACAACCGGCTGACGCAGGTGGTCGCCGATCGGGGTGCCGCGCCGCTCGAGGTCGTGCGCCCCCTCGTGCTGATGCTCGGACCGCTCACACCGCACATCGCCGAGGAGCTCTGGGCCAAGCTCGGCCACGCACACACCGGCAGCTCGGGCTCGCTCACGTACGTCGACTTCCCCGAACCCGACCCGGCGTGGCTCGTCGACGACACGGTCGAGCTCCCGGTGCAGATCAACGGGAAGGTCCGCGGCCACATCAGCGTGGCGGCGGATGCCACGAAGGACGAGATCGAGGCGGCGGCCCGAGCCGAGCCCAAGGTTGCGGTGCTGCTCGACGGGGCCACGGTCCGCAAAGTCGTCGCGGTGCCGGGCCGCCTCGTGAACTTCGTCGTCGGCTGACGCGTCACGCCGAGGGGGTCGGCGATTCCTCCGTGCAGTCCCCGCACGGAGGCCCATGTGTCACAGCCCGACGACCCGTACCGCCGTCTGGACGCCGGGCGCGAGACCGACCCGGCGCCCGATCGGCTGGCGACGGCCGCTCCCACCCGATCGGACGCCCGGCCTGACGCCCGGCCTGACGCCCGGCCGGGTCCGCGGCCCGACCCCCGGTTCTGGGGTGACGAGCGCACCCGTCGCGGCTCGCGTCCGCGAGGGCTCGGCGGCCCGGTCGAGCGCGTCCGCGACGTCCTCGACCGCTGGCGGGGCGATGCGCGCCTGGGTCTCGCAGTCCTCGTGGCGGTCGCGGTCGTCGCGGGCGTCGTCTGGTACCGGATCGGTGCCGGCGGCGCCTCGGCATCGCCCCGCACGGCACCGAGTCGCGCGGGCTCGACTCGCTCCTCGAGCGCGCGGGCGGCGGAGGATGTGACCACGACCACCACCGCGAAGCGTGTGGTCGTCCACGTCGCCGGTGCGGTGGCGCGGCCCGGCGTGGTCGACCTGGCGCTGGGTTCCCGCGTCATCGACGCGGTCGAAGCCGCGGGTGGCGGACTCCCGGACGCCGATCTCGACCGGATCAACCTCGCCGCCAAGCTGGTCGACGGGCAGCGGGTGCTCGTCCAGAAGCTCGGTGATCCCGCCGCTGCCGCCGACCCGACCGGCGACCCGAGTGGCGCTTCGGCGGCACCGGGCGCACCGACGACCGGTCCGGTGAACCTCAACACGGCGACGCTCGAGCAGCTGGACCAGCTCCCCGGCATCGGGCCGACGCTCGCGGCGGCGATCCTGGCCGAGCGCGAGCGCCGAGGCAGCTTCAAGAGCGTCAACGAGCTGCGCGACGTCCGCGGCATCGGCGAGAAGCGCTTCGCCGACCTGCACGATCTCGTCACGGTCTGAGCGTGCGCTCCGCAGTCGCGGGGATCGCGCCCGGGGCCCTCGTGGTCGGCATCTTCGCCGGTGAGGCACTGGGACCGTCGGCGTCCCTCCCGACGATCGTGCTCGGCTGCATCGGGCTGGCCGCCGCGGTGGTCACTCGAGATCGAGCGCTGCGAGCCGGGCTCCTGGTGCTCGCGCTCGCCTGCACGGGGTGCACCGTCGAACGCCGTGCGCTCGACGGTCTCCGGCACTGGCCGCTGGCGCGCAGTGCCGAGCTCCGGGCGGACGTCGTGGTTCGCGGGACGCTCGTGGATGATCCGGACGGCACGCGCTGGGTGACCCATACGCTCCTGCGCGTCGAGGCCGCCCGGATCGTCGGCCATCGCCGGCATCCCTTCGTCGACGTCCACCGCACGGTCCTTGTCGACGCGGAAGGCGACGCGACCGGCCGGGTCGCGGTGCTCGAAGCCGGTGACGACGTGGTGCTCCGGGGGTACCTGCGCCCGCTCGACGGGTTCGACGAGCGCCTCCGGTGGCGCCACGTCGTCGCCGGGCTCACGGCGACCGACCTCCTCGATGCAGGTGGGCCGGCGTCGCCACTCGACCAGGTGGCGAACGCGGCCCGCGGCTTCGTGCTGCGCGGCACCGATGCGCTGCCCCCGACCGAGCGTGCGCTCGTCGCCGGCTTCCTCCTCGGCGACACGCGTGACCTGCCCGACGCGGTGGTCGCGCGCTTTCGCAACGCCGGGCTGTCCCACCTCCTTGCGGTGTCCGGCGCCAACGTCGCCTTCGTGCTCGCGCTCGCCGCTCCCGCGCTTCGGCGACTCCCGCGCGCCACTCGGCTCGGGGCCGCCCTCGCCCTGCTCGTCGTCTTCGGCGCCATGACACGGTGGGAGCCGTCGGTGCTCCGAGCCTGCGCGATGGCCGCGGTTGCCGTCGTTGCGGTCTACGTCGGTCGCCCGGCGCACGCTGTGCGCCTCCTCGCGCTCGCGATCACGGCGCTGCTGGTCCTCGATCCGTTCCTGGTGCACTCGGTCGGGTTCTTGCTCTCGGTCGGCGCGAGTCTCGGGATCGCCCTCCTGGCCGTGCCGATCGCCGCCCGCCTGCGTGGTCCGGCGTGGCTGCGCGATTCGCTCGCGACGACGGCGGCCGCCCAGGTGGGTGTCGCGCCGGTGCTCGTGCCGGTGTTCGGATCGGTGCCCCTCGTGGCGATCCCCGCGAATCTGCTCGCGGTGCCCCTGGTCGGTCCCCTGACGATCTGGGGCCTGGCGGCCGGGACGTTCGCGGGGGTCGTGAAGACGAGTGTTCCGCCCCTCGCTGCCGCGCTGCAGTGGCCGACCCGGATCCTCGCCGACGCAGTGCTCGGCATCGCCGACGCAGCCGCGCGCGTCCCGATCTCGGTGGGAGCCGGGACGATCGCGATCGGCGTCGCGATCGGCGTCGCGATCTGGGGCATCGCGGTCGGCGGGTCGGTCCTTGCTCGCCGCCGTCGTATGCTCCGCCAGCGTGCCTTGGTCCTACCGTCTCGGTGACGTCGTCCACGACCTGACGACGCGCACCCTCGTCATGGGGATCCTCAACCGCACCCCGGACTCCTTCTACGACCAGGGCGCGACGTTCGGGCTCGACGACCTGCTGCGACGAGCCGAGGCGCTCGTCGTCGACGGCGCCGACCTGCTCGACGTGGGCGGGGTGAAGGCGGGCCCGGGCCCCGAGGTGAGCGAGGCGGAAGAGCTCGATCGTGTGATCCCGACGATCGAGGCGCTCCGAGCCAGGCTCGGTGTTCCCGTCTCGGTGGACACATGGCGCGCAAGCGTGCTCGACGAGGCGTGCCGCGCCGGTGCGGTCGTCGGGAACGACATCAGTGGGTTCGGCGATCCCGACTACCTCACGGTCGCGGCGGAGCACGACGCGTCAGTGGTCGCGACGCACATCCGCCTGGCGCCGCGCGTCCCCGACCCGGAGCCGCACTACGACGATCTCGTGCCCGACGTCGAGGCGTTCCTGCTCGAGCGCGCGGCTCGGGCCGAAGTCGCGGGCCTCACGCGCGACCAGATCTCCATCGATGCGGGTCTGGATCTCGGGAAGACGCCGGCGATGAGCGCCGTCCTGCTGCGCGAGAGCCACGTGCTCGCGGCAGCGGGTTACGCGCTGCTGCTCTCCGCGTCGAACAAGCGATTCCTGGGTGAGCTCCTCGCACTCGACATCGACGACCGACGCGACGCGTCCCTCGCGGCGGTGGCGTACGGGGTGGTCCACGGGTGTCGGATCGTCCGGGTCCACGACGTCGCCGGCAGCGTGCGAGTGTGTCGCACCGTGGAAGCGATCCTCGATGCCCGGCTGCGTTCGGACCAGGGACCCGACGCGTGAGTGCCCACCTCGTCAAGGGCGACGACCCGATCCTGCGCTCCGACGCGCTCGAGCAGCTCCTCGCCGAGCTCCTCGGAGACGACGACCGGAGCCTGGCGCTCGAGGAGCTCACCGTGCCACCGAAGGGGAGCGCGGAAGGCGACGGGGGCGGGAGCGACGCCCGCATCGCGGTGGTCGACACCACCCTCAACGGGGCGAGCACACCCCCGTTCATGACCGAGTCGCGGGTCGTCGTCCTGCGCGACGTCGGCCTCCTCACCGCGACCGAGGTCGAGCCCGTGTGCCGGTACCTCGAGGATCCGATGCCGACGACCGAGCTCGTGCTGGTCGCGGGGGGCGGAACGGTGGCCAAGAGCCTCGAGGCCGCGATCAAGAAGCACGGCACGGTGCACACGCCCGGGGCGACGAAGGCCGTCGACGTGCTCGACCGCGAGCTCGCCGCCGCGGGTCTGCGCCTGCGCCCGGCCGCGACGAAGGCGCTCGTCGCGCACGTGGGCGGGGATGCCGGACTGCTGCCGGGCATCGTCGACACCATCGCCGGTGCGTACGGTCCGGATCAGGAGCTCGAGCTCGACCAGATCGTGCCGTACCTCGGCGGTGAGGGGAGCGTTCCGGTCTGGGACCTCACGAACGCGATCGAGAAGGGTGACCGGGCGACGGCGTTGACCGTGCTGCACCGCCTGCTCACGGTCACGAGTCCGACCCAGCCGAAGCCGGTCCATCCCCTGCAGATCGTCGCGATCCTGCACTCGCACTACCGGCGGCTGCTCAAGCTCGATGACCCGAACATCAGGAGCGCCGAAGATGCGGCCGCCGCACTCGGTGGGCGCACGAACCCCAACTCGGCGCGCTACCGGCTGAAGCAGGCTCGGGCGCTCGGCGCCGACGGGTTGCGCCAGGCGTTCGACCAGCTGGCGCGCGCGGACCTCGACCTCAAGGGGGAGCGTGCGATCCCGGGCGACGCGGTGCTCGACGTCCTGGTGGTGCGACTGTGCAACCTCAGCACCCGCGCCGGTCGAGGCCCAGGGTGAAGCGACGACCGAGCAGGTGAGGCGTCAGGTGGTCTTGGTCGCGCGCTTCATGAGGCGCGACGTGCGGCGGGCGGCCTGGTTCTTGTGGATGCGGCCCTTGGCCCCGGCCTTGTCGAGACGCTTCTGAGCGAGGCGCACCTTGTTCGGGGCGTCCTCGGCGCTGGCGTCGACGGCCTCGTTGGCGTCCTTCACGCGGGTCTTCAGCTCCGAGCGGACACCTTTGTTCCGGACCCGTCGGGTCTCGTTCTGCCGGTTCCGCTTGATCTGACCCTTGATGTTCGCCATGTCCGAGTGAGGCTCCGCTGCTGTGGTGCTGGTGTGTGAGGAGGGATCAGGCTACCAGCGCCCGGAATCCCGGGCACACCGGCCCGGTCTCGGCCAGTCCAGTCGGGAGACCCAGTCCGGGACGTCCAGTCCAGGAGATGAGGTGCGCTCTGCGAGACTGGCCGGGCAATGACGTCGTCCCCCTTCGAGCGCTTCCGCAACCTCGCGATCGTCGCCCACATCGACCACGGCAAGAGCACGCTGGCCGACCGCCTCCTCGAGCTGTGCGGGGCGGTCGAGATGCGCGACATGCGGGCGCAGTACCTCGACTCGATGGACCTCGAGCGGGAGCGGGGCATCACGATCAAGGCCCAGAACGTGCGCCTGACGTGGAAGGACCACATCCTCCACCTCATCGACACGCCCGGCCACGTCGACTTCGGGTACGAGGTGTCGCGCAGCATGGCGGCGTGCGAGGGCGCCATCCTCCTCGTCGACGCGAGCCAGGGGATCG
>JBBQFJ010000129.1:0-9755 GCA_038321755.1 Acidimicrobiia bacterium
CGTCGGCGACTGCGCCGGGATGGCGGCCGACCTGTTCGAGAGCTACGAGGTCACGCTCGTCGCGTCGATCATCCTGGGTGTCGCGGCGTTCCGTTCGGTGGGCGCCAACCCGGCCTACGGCCTGATCTTCCCGGTCGTCGCGCGCGCCGTCGGCGTGCTCGCGTCGATCGTCGGCGTCTACATGGTGCGCGCCACCGACAAGGACAAGTCGGCGATGGCGCCGATCAACCGTGGCTTCGCCGCCGCGTCGATCCTCACGGTCATCGGGACGGGACTGGTGGCGTTCCTCTACGTCGGCCAGGACAACACCGCCGGCTGGGGCGACTTCGGCCCCGGCGCCCGGGTGTTCCTCGCGGTGGTCATCGGTCTCGTGCTCGCCCAGGTGGTGAGCCGACTCACCGAGTACTTCACGTCCACCGAGACGCAGCCGGTCCAGGAGATCGCCGAGTCCACGCGCACCGGTCCGGCCACCGTGATCCTCTCGGGGATCTCGAGCGGGCTCGAGTCGTCCGTCTGGTCGATCGTCGCGATCGCCATCTCGATCGGCGTCGGCATCATCCTGGGTGACGGCAACCTGCAGTTCACCTTCTACATCGTCGCCCTCACCGGCATGGGCATGCTCGCCACCACCGGGGTCGTGGTCTCGGAGGACACCTTCGGTCCGGTCGCCGACAACGCCGCGGGAATCGCCGAGATGTCTGGTGAGTTCTCGGGCGAAGCCGAACGCATCATGGTGAGCCTCGACGCCGTCGGGAACACCACGAAGGCGGTCACCAAGGGCTTCGCGATCGGTTCCGCGGTCATCGCCGCCGTCGCGCTGTTCGCCTCGTACATCGAGGTGATCGGGGCCGAGCTGATCCCGCGCGTCAACGGCGACGCGATCTTCGGCCACCCCTTGACGCAGATCAATGTGGCCAACCCCGAGGTCTTCCTCGGCCTGCTGGTCGGTGGCTCGATCGCGTTCATGTTCAGTGCCCTCGCGATCCGAGCCGTCGGACGCTCGGCGGCCAAGGTCGTCGAAGAGGTCCGCCGCCAGTTCCGTGAGCTCAAGATCATGGAGGGCATCGACGAGCCCGAGCACGACAAGGTCATCGACATCTGCACCACCTCCGCGCTGCGCGAGCTCACCACGCCGGCGCTCCTGGCCGTGCTCACTCCGGTCATCATCGGGTTCGGGCTCAGCTACCTCGCGTTGGGGGCGTTCCTCGCCGCGGTGATCCTCACGGGCCAGCTGATGGCGGTGTTCCTCTCGAATGCCGGTGGCGCGTGGGACAACGCGAAGAAGTTCATCGAGGACGGCAACTACGGCGGGAAGGGCAGCGAGGCCCACAAGGCCGCCGTGATCGGCGACACCGTCGGTGACCCGTTCAAGGACACCGCCGGCCCCGCGTTGAACCCGCTGATCAAGGTGATGAACTTGGTCTCCCTGCTGATCCTGCCCGCGATCATCAGTCTGCGCGACGACACTGCTGCGCGGCTGGGCATCGCCGCCGCGGCGTTGATCATCGTCCTCGTAGCGATCACCTTCTCGAAGCGCAAGGGTGGCGCGTTCACTCAGGAGTCCGAGGTCGTGGAGGGTGCGCTCGACGCAGCCGGTGCGCCCACGGGTTCGAGCGCCGGGGAGTGACCCCGGCGCCCTGCGCGTCAAGGGCGCATCAAGGCGACGCCATCAGGCGTCCCCATCAAGCATCGGGGTTGACGATCTCCTCGATCTCCTCCGCCTCCGCCTCGGCCTCCTCGGCGCTGACCGGGGCGTGCGGGTGCGTGCGGGCCTTGCGCCACTCGATGAACGGCGGGATGAGCGAGACCAGGATGATCACCGCGACGAGCGGCAGGAGATAGGTGTCGATGTCCTTGCCGATCACGTCGCCGAGGACGTAGCCGAGCATCGTGAGCCCGACCGCCCAGAGGAAGGCGCCGACGATGTTGTAGCGGAAGAACGTCCGACGCGGCATCTCTCCGACCCCGGCCAGGGTGGGCGCGAAGGTCCGGACGATCGGGACGAATCGGGCGATGATGATGGTCTTCGGGCCGTGGCGCTCGAAGAACTCCTTGGTGCGGTCGATGTAGTCCTGCTTGAAGATCTTGGAGTCGGGCTTGGAGAACAGGCGGGGCCCGGCGCGCTCGCCGATCGTGTACCCGACCTGGTCGCCGGCGACGGCGGCGATGAACGAGCCGATCACGACCATCCAGACGTTCAGCTTTCCCTGGCCGGCCAGGATCCCGGCGGTGAAGAGCAGGGAGTCGCCGGGAAGGAAGAAGCCGAGGAGCAGCCCGGTCTCGGCGAAGATGATGAGCCAGAGCACGACCTCGCCGTACGGACTCAAGGAGTTGAGCCACGCCTGCGGGTCGATGCCCAGGATGCCGAGCGGCAGGAGCCCCAGCGGGTTGACGGCGGGAGCTCCGGCGAGCGCACTCAGCACGTGCGAACCCTAGACCCCGCTCCCGGGGGCTGGCTGCTCGGGGTCTCGTGGTCCCGGGGTCTCGGGTTTCGGGGTGGGCGGTTCGTCCCGGGACCGTTGCGCTGATTGGGTTTTCCGGTCCCGGCTTGACTCGACCCGGCCTTCCGTGTGAATCCTTGCTCGAGAGACTTGCACCAGAGAGGGGAAGGCTCCCTTTTCGCATGCGCGGGACCAGGCCTCGCACCGGCAAGACTTGGTGCCTCACCCGTCACCGTGTCCCCTCTTCCCCCTCCTCTCACAGCACCTCTCTCATCAGCAGGACCAAAGGAAGCCGTGCCCAAGCCCCTCGTGATCGTGGAATCGCCGGCCAAGGCGAAGACCATCGAAGGCTTCCTCGGTCGCGACAAGGTTCGGGTCATCGCGAGCTACGGCCACATCCGCGACCTGCCGAGCAGCGCGAAGGAGGTGCCCAAGTCGGTCACCGACCGGGACGTCCGCCGGCTCGGCATCGACGTGAAGGACCACTTCGCCCCCGTCTACGTCGTCCCGGAGCGCAAGAAGGAGTACGTCCGAGCGCTCAAGGACGCCATGAAGGACGCCAGCGAGCTCTACCTGGCGACGGATGAGGACCGTGAGGGAGAGGCCATCTCCTGGCACGTCCTCGAGATCCTCAAGCCGAAGATCCCGGTGAAGCGGATGGTCTTCCACGAGATCACCCAGCAGGCCATCGAGGACGCCATCGAGAACTGGCGCGAGCTCGACATGAAGCTGGTCGAGGCTCAGGAGGGCCGGCGGATCCTCGACCGGCTGTTCGGCTACGAGATGTCGTTGGTCACTCGGCGCCGGGCCGGCGGGGCCAGCTCGGCCGGACGCGTCCAGAGCGTCGCCGCCCGCCTGGTGGTCGAGCGGGAGCGGGAGCGCATCGCGTTCCGCGTCGCCTCCTACTGGGACCTCCAGGGCGCGTTCGCGGCCGACGGCGCGAACGGGAACGGCGCGTTCTCCGCCGGGCTCACGACCCTCGACGGGAAGCGCCTCGCCACGGGGAAGGACTTCGAAGCCACCTCCGGTCTGCTCGCCGAGGGTGCCGACGTCGCCCTGCTCGACGAGGAGGGCGCATCCGCGCTGGCCGCCAAGCTCGAAGGCGCCTCGTTCCGCGTCGAGTCGGTCGAGACGAAGGCGTTCACCGAGCGGCCGAAGCCGCCCTTCACCACCTCCACCCTGCAGCAGGAGGCCGGGCGCAAGCTCAACTTCAGTGCCGCCCGGGCGATGTCCATCGCCCAGAAGCTCTACGAGAACGGGCACATCACCTACATGCGCACCGACAGCACCAACCTGTCGGAGCAGGCGATCGGCGCCGCGCGCCGCCAGATCTCGACGCTCTACGGCGCCGACTACCTCCCGGCCGAGGCCCGCACCTACCGGGGCAAGGTGAAGAACGCCCAGGAGGCGCACGAGGCCATCCGCCCGGCCGGCGACGCCATGCGCGTGCCCGACGAGCTCGCACCCGAGCTGCACACGAGCGACGAGCGCCGCCTCTACGAGCTGATCTGGAAGCGGGCGATCGCGTCCCAGATGGCCGACGCCCGGGTGCGCCGCGTCACCGCCAAGCTCGGAGCGACCGCGAGCAGCGGCGAGGCAGTGGTCTTCAACGCGACCGGTCGCACGATCGAGTTCCCCGGGTACCTGCGGGCCTATGTCGAGGGCGCCGACGATCCCGACGCCGAGCTCGAGGACCGGGAGGCGATCCTCCCGCCGCTCGCCGAGGGCGACGCGGTCGAGTGCCGCGAGCTCACGCCGTCCGGTCACACCACCCAGCCGCCGGCCCGCTACACGGAGGCGAGCCTGGTCAAGGAGCTCGAGGAGCGCGGCATCGGGCGCCCGTCCACCTACGCGTCGGTGATCGACACGTTGCTGCGCCGCGACTACGTGTGGAAGAAGGGCAACGCGATGGTCCCGTCGTGGACGGCCTTCGCGAAGATCCAGCTGCTCGAGCGCCACTTCGCCCGTCTCATCGACTACGAGTTCACCGCGACGATGGAGGAGGCGCTCGACGCGATCGCTCGCGGCGAGGGCGAAGCCGAGAAGTGGTTGCACGCGTTCTGGTTCGGTGATGCAGAGCCGGGTCTGAGCGAGCTGATCGACGAGGACCACCTCGCGACGATCGACCCGGCCGACGTGAACGCCATCCGCCTCGGCGACGACGCCCAGGGCCGCGAGATCCTGGTCCGGGTCTGGAGCAACGGCGCGAGCGTGGTGCGGGGCGACGACAAGGCGCCCGTGCCCGTCGACCTCCCGCCCGACGAGCTCACGATGGAGAAGGCCGAAGAGCTCATCAAGGAGGGTTCCGGCGGGCCTCGCGTGCTCGGCAACGACCCGGAGACGGGCTGGCCGGTGCTGGCGCTGACCGGACGGTTCGGCCCCTTCGTGCAGCTCGGTGAGATGGAAGAGGGGTCGAAGGAGAAGCCCAAACGTGGGTCACTCCTCGAGGGCATGACCCCGAAGACGGTGACGCTCGAGGACGCGCTGCAGATCCTCTCGCTGCCGCGGGTGGTCGGGAACGATCCCGAGGGCAACGAGATCACCGCACTGAACGGTCGGTACGGGCCCTACCTCAAGAAGGGCACCGACAGCCGCAGCCTCGAGACCGAGCAGCAGCTGTTCTCGGTCACGGTCGAGCAGGCCGAGGTGCTCTTCGCGCAGCCGAAGCGACGCGGCGGGCGCACGAAGGCCCCGATCGGCGAGCTCGGGCCGCACCCCGAGTCGGGTGTGCCGGTGCGGGTGCTCGACGGGCGCTTCGGTCCCTACGTCACCGATGGCTCGATCAACGCCACCGTCCCGCGCGGGGTCGATCCCGCGTCGATCGACCTCGAGCAGGCCGTCGAGCTGCTCCGCGAGCGCGAAGCGCGCGGTCCGGCCGAGAAGCGGACCACGAAGAAGGCGACGAAGAAGACGTCCACCAAGAAGGCAGCCAAGAAGTCGCCGGCCAAGAAGGCGGCCAAGAAGCGGGGCGCCGCTGCGGGCGGTCCCCCCAAGACCACGACCCACGTCGTGAAGAAGGGGACGAGCAGCCGCGCCAAGGCCGCCAAGGCGGCGACGAAGAAGGCTGCCGCGGCGCGGACCCGCGAGCCCGCGGCGGTCGCCTCGAACGACGCGACGCCCGACACGGGTGCTGTCGACCTGCCGCCCGACGCCTTCTAGCGCTCCGGTTCGCACTTCCGGCCCCGGTTGAGATGTCGGGCGATCCGCCTAGCCTGACCACGACGTGAGCGCGGACCAGCCGGCCCCCTTCATCCCCTCCAGTCCGGACGAGCCACCCGTGCCGTCCGCGCCTTGGCGCGTCTTCGGGACCAAGGCGTACTTCCGGCTCTGGCTCGCGCAGGTGGTCTCGAGCCTGGGCGACTGGATCGGCCTGATCGCGATCCTCGCGATCGCGACGCGGGTGTCGGACAACTCGGGTGCCGCCGTGAGCCTCGTGATGGTGGCCCGCGTCGTGCCGGGCTTCTTCCTCGGCACCATCGGCGGGGTCGTGATCGACCGCTTCGACCGCAGGAAGGTGATGGTCACCTGCGACATCCTGCGCGCCAGCCTCCTGCTGATGCTGCCGTTCGTCGACACCCTCACCGGGCTCGTCCTCATCTCCTTCGGGCTCGAGATCCTCACGCTCCTCTGGGGCCCGGCGAAGGACGCGTCGGTGCCGCACCTCGTCGACGAGTCGCAGCTCGCGTCGGCGAACAGCCTCTCGCTCGTGGCGTCGTACGCGACGTTCCCACTCGCTTCGATCATCTTCTCGCTCCTCGCCGCGCTCGCGGTCTGGCTCGGCACCTTCAACGCGCTCTCCGCACTCCAGCTCGACCAGGAGGCGCTCGCACTCGTGGTCGATGCGTGCACGTTCCTCGCCTCGGCGATCATCGTGTTCGGTCTTCCCATCCCCAAAGCGCGCAACCGCGAGGGCCATGGGCGCATCGACTGGACGCAGACGATCCGTGACATCCGGGAGGGGCTGAGCTTCATCGCGCAACAGCCGCGGGTGCGCGGCGTGATCGTCGGCCTCGGGGTGGGGCTGATCGGTGGCGGGGCGATGATCCCGCTCGGTGCCGCGTTCGCGAAGCAGGGTCTCGGCGGCGACAGCGCGACCTTCGGCGTCCTGATGACCGCGCTCGGGATGGGTGCTGCCGCGGGCGTGGTCCTGCTGTTGATCTTCCAGAAGCGGTTGCCCCGCGAGACGGTGTTCGAGTTCGCGGTGATGGGCACCGGCGCGTTCCTGATCCTCGCGGCGTTCTGCTCGTCGCTGCTCCCGGCCGCGCTCGCGATCGGGTTCGTCGGCGCGTGCGCGGGGACGTCGTACGTCACCGGCTTCACCGTGCTCCAGGAATCGGTGCACGACGAGCTACGCGGGCGCACGTTCGCCACCCTCTACACGGTGATCCGGCTGTGCCTGTTGATCTCCCTCGTCATCTCCCCGCTCTGGGCCGACTTCTGGGACTGGGTGGTGGATCAGTTCACGAGTGATCGGATCGTGCACCTCGGCGGCGCGAGCTACGCGTTCCCCGGTGTCCGCATCGCGCTGTGGGGTGGTGGCCTCATCACTTTGGCCGCGGGGTTGTGGGCGCGTCACTCGTGGCGACTCGCGGAGCGCACCGACCCGATCGATCCCGCGTTCGACCCGAACTCCGGGCACGCGACGGATTCCGAGAGTGGTGCGGCATGACTGACGTTGCGCGGTTCATCGTCCTCGAGGGCGGCGACGCGACGGGCAAGAGCACGCAGCTCCGCCTCCTCTCGGCGCGCTTGCGCGACGCGGGCCGTGAGGTGGTCGAGACGTTCGAGCCGGGCGCGACGGCGCTCGGCGCGCGCCTGCGAACGATGCTCCTCGACGAGGACGGTCCGATCGACCCGACCGCCGAAGCGCTGCTGATGGCCGCAGATCGTGCCGAGCACGTCGCCGGCGTCGTGCGCCCCGCGCTGCAGCGCGGTGCATGGGTCGTGAGCGATCGCTTCGTCCCGTCGTCGCTCGCGTACCAGGGCGTCGGACGCGGGCTCGGCGTCGCCGAGGTCGGTCAGCTCAACGAGCTCGCGACCGCGGGGCTCGAGCCGGATCTCGTCGTCATCCTCGATCTCGCGCCAGAAGTCGCGCGAGCACGCCTGGGGCTGACGCGCGATCGGATGGAGGGTGAGAACGACGCGTTCGCGCTCGCCGTGCACGAGGCGTACCGCGACCTCGCGCGCTCGCGTGGGTGGTCGGTCGTGGACGCGTCGGCCGAGGTCACCGCGGTCGCGGACGCGATCTGGTCCGTGGTCGAACAGGAGCTCTCACCGTGACCGCGACGAACGTGACCGGCGCCACCGGATGGGATCGGATCGTCGGTCAGGACCGTGCGGTCGCGCTGCTGCAGCGCGCGGCGGCGCGGCCGGTACACGCGTACCTGCTCGTCGGTCCGCGCGGCTCCGGGGTCGAGGAGTCGGCGCGCTGCTTCGCGGCGACGCTGCTCGCGCCCGACGACCCGCGCGTCTGGGATCTCGTGGAACGCGGTGAACACCCGGACGTCGTCGAGTTCGAGCCCATCGGGAACGAGGTGGTGCTCGACGAGGCGCGGGCGATCATCCGCGAGACCCACGCGAGCCCCGTCGAGCTCGACCACAAGGTGGTCGTCGTCTTGGGCGCGGACCGGTTGCGCGACGAGGCGGCGAACGCGATGTTGAAGACGCTGGAGGAGCCTCCGGCGCGCACGTCGGTGATCCTCGTCGCCGAGCGCGCGAGCGCGATCCTGGCGACGATCCGGTCGCGCTGTCAGCGCGTCGACTTCGAGTCGCTCGACGAGGCGACGATCCTGCGCGCGCTCACCGCATCGCACCCCGAGCTGCCCGAGGAGCGCCGGGTGCTCATCGCACGACTCGCCGGCGGCCGTCTCGACCGGGCGCGTCTCCTGGCCGGGAGGCTCGGGCCGCTGCGTGACGCGTTCCTCGACGCCGTGGACGCGATCGACGGAACCGGTGCGGCCGTCGAACGCTCGGTCGAGATGCTGGTCGATGTCCTCGGCGCGACGGTGATCGAGCTCGAGGACCGGCAGGCCGCGGAGCTCGAGGCGCTCGGCGCGTCGATGGAAGCCGCGGGCTACCCGTCGCGCGTCGCCGCGGCGCGCACGCGTGCCCTCGCGGCGCGCCAGAAGCGCGAGCACCGGCGCGCTCGCTCGGACGCCTGGATCGAAGGCTTCACCGCGATCGAGTCCGTCTACCGGGACGCGCTCGCCGGTCCCGATGCACGAAGCATCAACCTCGATCGTTCCGCCCCCACCGTGCACGCGCGTGGCGCGGTCGCCGCGCTCGAGGCCTGTCGGTACGCCCGAGCCGGCCTGATCGAGTTCAACGCGAACGAGACGCTGACGCTCGAGCGGTTGCTCCTCAACCTCCCGGCGCCCGGCGCCGTCGGGCGATCGGCGCGCTAGACGTGGCAACGGTTCGGCTGAGGGCTTCCGAGGTCTCCTCGCTACAATCCGTCGTTCGCCGATATGGCGATCGGCCGGGATAGCTCAGTCGGTAGAGCAGCTCACTCGTAATGAGCAGGTCAGGAGTTCGAATCTCCTTCCCGGCTCCACCCCTCGGGAACCTTTCAGCAGCCTGCGCGCGCGGGTGCGGCCATGCACCGCATCGGGATACTCTCTCCGGATGCTGAATCTGGGACGACGCGCCGGTACGGCGTTCGCGGTGGCTGCTGTCGTCGCGATCGCGCCCCTTTCGATCGCCGTGACCGCCTCCGCGGCGGCAGCCGCTGGCGACGGGTCGAGCGGCAAGCCGGCCGCGATCGCCACCCTGAAGATCACGAACCCGAACGTCGAGGTCAAGAAGAAGAAGGCCGACGCGTTCAAGCCGGCCAAGGACGGCGCTGAGCTCAAGGAAGGCGACACGGTTCGCACCGACGCCACCGGTCTCGCGGAGATCGACTACGGCGCCGACGCGTACACGCGGCTCGACGTGAACACCACGTTCACGATCAAGAAGCTGACCGAAGACCAGGGTTCCCGCCAGGTTGAGGGCAGCCTCGACACCGGCCAGACGTGGAACCGGACCGCTGCGCTCACGGAGAGCGGTTCGTTCGGCCAGGACGGTGCGGGAGCGAACGCCACCGTGCGCGGCACCGTCTTCATGGTCACGTGCGACACGCCGACCCACTGCGTGTTCATCGCGATCGAGCACACGACCGCGCTCACCGGCGCGGACGGTGTCACCAAGGACCTCACACCCCACGTCGCGTGCGACTCGACGTCCGGTGACCTGTGCGACGCGACGCGAACGCTCACGATCGACGAGCTCGCCGCGAACGACTGGATCCAGACCAACTTGGTGAAGGACCTCACC
>JBBQFJ010000130.1:0-9703 GCA_038321755.1 Acidimicrobiia bacterium
CCCGGGATCCGTGGCCTCGCCGTCGCCACGGCACTCAGCCTCGCCGCCACGGTCGCCGTCGGGACGGTGACCGCCGGCGCGACGCGACGCCACCAGGACGCGTCCGGCGTGCAGACGGTCCGGCTCGTGCTGGTCGACAGCAGTCGCACGACGCCGGCCACGCCCACCGAACCGATGGCGAAGACCCGCACCCTGCGTACGACGGTACGGTTCCCCGACACTCCCGACGTGCACCCGCTCCCGCTGATCGTGCTCGCGCACGGGTTGAACGGCGATCCGGACGATCTCGAGGACCTCTCCGAGACCTGGGCGCGCGCCGGCTTCGTGGTGGCACTGCCGCGGTTCCCGCGCACGAACGTCGGGGGCGACGGCAAGGCCGTGCTCGCCGACGTCGCCGAGTACCCCGCCGATCTCACGTTCGCCATCACGCAGCTCCTCGCCCGGAGCGCCACCACCGTCCCCGGTCCGCTGCGGGGCCGCATCGACCCGGACCACATCGGTGCGGCCGGCGTCTCGCTGGGCGGGATGGCCATCTACGGTCTGACCGCGAACAGCTGCTGCGTCGACCCGCGGGTCGACGCCGCGATCTTCATGGCTGCGGTGCGGCCACCGTTCCCTCGCGGCCGCTTCGTCCGCCCGAAGATCCCCGTGATGCTCGTGCACGGCGACGCGGACACCGGCTACCGCTACAGCAAGCAGGTGTACCCCGAGCTCGGATCACCGAAGTGGTTCATCACCCTGCGCGGCGGGCGGCACGGACCGCCGTTCGAGGACCCACCCGACGAGTTCGACGGCCTGGTGCGAGCGACGACCACCGCGTTCTGGCAGCGCTACCTCGAGGGCGACCGCAGCGCGTCCACCCGTCTCAGCCGGGAGGTCGACCGCAACGACAGCGGTGCGACGCTGCAACACGCCTGAGTCGTCGAGCTAGAGCGCGTGCACCGCGAAGCCGGTGAACTCCGTCGCAGTCTGCTTGCCCTTGGCAACCTCGGTCACGGCGAAGGTCCGAGCGCCGACCTGCTTCGGCGGCGACTTGTCGACGACGGACGCGACCCGCTCGCCGTTGACGAACAGCGTGAGGGTCACCTGCTTCTTCCCGACGCACTCGCCGCGCACGATGTTGAAGCCGGCGGGGTCGACGGTGCGCGTGCGCTTCGTCCCCTTCGCGTTGACGATGGCCTTGCCCTTGCCGCCGTCGTACCGACCGATCGTGTAGTCGCCGTCGGTGCCGACCAGGAAGACGTACCCGACCGAGTTGACCTTGGCCCGGCATGCGACACCGAACAGTGCCGAGTCGTCACCCGTGCTCGAGCCGATCCGTGCCTCGACCGCTTGATCGGCGGGCAGCTTGCCGAGATCGGGGCTGAGCCACGCGTTCGGTGCGCCGTCGAGGGTCAGGGTGAGCGCGCTGGGCGTGAACGCGGCGGTGTACCCCGTGTCCGTCACCTCGGTCGCGCCGCTGGGGAATCCCCACTCGGTCGCCGCCTGCGCGGGATCGGGGAACTGCGACTCGTAGATCGTCTCGCCCTGTGCAAGCGCCGGTCCGCACACGGCGGTCCCGAACACGAGCGCCACCCCGACCGCCGCAACCGTGCGCGAGATCCGTCCCATGGGAGCGGAGGGTAGTGCGGACCGCGTCAGCACGCGTCGCTGCTGACGGATCGACCGGTTCCAGGAGCACGATCTCGATGGAGCATCGCAGGAACGACCGCAAACACGGCGACGACGGCTGCGAGCCAGGCGAGGCCGAGGAGCCACCCGCTGATCACGTCCGACGCCCAGTGCACCCCGAGGTAGGCGCGTGAGAAGCCCACCAGCAGCCCGAGCCCGAGCGCCGCACCGCACACCAGCAGACGAAGGCGTCGCGTCGGTACGAGCTCCACGACGATCCAGGCGAGCGCGCCGTAGAACGCGATCGCCTCGGCGCTGTGGCCCGAGGGGAACGACGCGCCCGTCGCCGCCGCGAGCCGACTGATCGGGGGAGGTCGACTCCGATCGACGAGCAGCTTGATGATGCCGACGAGGACGGCCGTTCCGCCTGCCACGAGCACCAGGCCGATCGCGAGGGCCCACTCCCGGCGCCACGCGAGGAAGAGCACCACGACGAGTCCCAGCGTGGCGATGACGCCCGGGCCCCCGAGTCTCGTGAGCACACGGAACAGGTCCGTCAGCTCGGATGTTCGGTGCTGCACGAGGAAGCGCTGCACCGCCGGATCGGCGCCGACGATGCCGTCGCCCTCCATCACGTCCTCGAGTGCGAGGGCGAATCCGAATCCTGCGGCGATCACGACCAGGCCGGCCGAGAGGAGCACGAGGACGATCGCAACGGGGAAGCCGGTCCGACGTGCGAGCTCGGCAAGGGATCGCCCGGCGAAGCTCCGACGAATCCGTCCCCAACGCTGATCCGTCACTGACACGAAGGCCTTTGGATAGTCCGTCGGCGTACGACGGGCGAGGGTACTGCTGCCCTCGCGTAGGGTTCGATGTTCGAACACCCCACATGACCCGAACAGAGACGAGGATGGCGCTGCTTGGCGACCTTCGCGAAGAGCTTCCGGTATGCGTTGCGGGGGATCACCCTCGCGAGCCGGGGCCGGAACTTCCGGATCATGCTGGCCTTCGCGCTCGGCGTCGGTGCGCTGGCGGCGGTCCTCGACGTCTCCGGCACGAGCTGGGCGATCCTTCTCGTCTGCATCGGTGGCGTGCTCGCCGGAGAGGCCATGAACACCGCGATCGAGATGCTCTGCGATCAGATCGAGTCGCGATACGACAGAGCGATCGGAGACGTCAAGGACGTCGCTGCCGGCGCGGTGCTGCTCGCGTCGGTGCTCGCCGCGCTCGTCGGGGTGATCGTGTTCTGGCCGTACGTCACGGCCTGAGCCCGTCGAGGAGCTGGGCGGCGATCGCTCACGATCCGGGGCGGCGCCGTGCCGCGCCAGGTGGTGGCTTCGTCTTCGGGAACCTCCGGGCCACCGGGTCGCTGCTCATCGAGCGCGCCGTCGGCATGGGGATCGTCCCCTACCTCTCGCTCAGCTGCACCTCGTCAGCACCCGATTGACAGGTTGCCGATGTCGATGTTGGCTTGATGGCAGGCGAGTTCGAAATGTCGCATCGCCGTCGGCGGAGTACGACTCGCTGTCATCACGATGAAGGAGGACGCTCGGATGGGTTACATCCAGATCATCGAATTCCAGTCCGACAAGATCGACGAGATCCGAAAGCTGGACGACGAGTGGGAAGCGCGTGCGAGTGCCGAGGGGGCGACAGCGCGGCGCAGCATCCTGTGCTCGGATCTCGACCAGCCGGGCCGCTACCTCCAGATCGTGTTCTTCGACTCGGCAGAATCTGCGGAGAAGAACTCGGCCTTGCCCATGACGCAGGAGTTCGCCGGCAAGATGATGGCCCTCGGCACGGGTGAGCCGACCTTCTCCAACCTCGACGTCCTCCAAGATCGCGAGTACGGATAGCGCAGCGCACCCCTTCGCCGCACGCCTCTTGGTCACCGCGTCAGACCAGCTCCACGTCGCTGATGACATGCACGAGCGCAGGACCCCTGTGTTCGAGCGCGCGAGTGAGCGCGCCGTCGAGCTGGTCTCGCGTCTCGACCTGCTCGCCTCGCGCCCCACACAGCCGCGCGTACTCGGAGAAATCTGGATTGTGGAGCGACGTCTGCCAGACCTCGAAGTGAGCTGCCCGCTGCTCCTTGCTGATCTTCCCGAGCGACGCGTTGTCGAGGAGCACGTGAGTGATGTTCATCTCGTACTTCACCGCGGTCGTGAGCTCGGCGAGAAACTGGCCGAACCCGCCGTCGCCGGTCACCGCGAGGATTGGACGATCCGGTGCCGCAGCCCACGCGCCCATCGCGGCGGGGAAGCCGAACCCGATCGATCCGAGGTACCCGGACATCAGGATGGACTGGTGGGTGCACTCGAAGTAGCGGCCGAACGAGTACGCGTGGTTGCCGACATCGACCGCGAGCACCGCGTCCTCCGGGACGATCCGGGTCATCGCATCGAACACCGCGGCCGAGCTCACGCCCTGACCGCGGTCGTCCTGGATCCGCCGCTGCTTCTCCGAATGCCAGATCTTCCAGCGCGCTCGTACGTCACCCGACTGATCGGCCCGCACTTCGCTCTCCGTCACCTGTGCGGTGAGCAGACGAGCCGTGACGCCGACATGGCCGAGCACCGGAACCGTGACCGGATGGAACCGGCCCAACGCCATGGGATCGAAGTCCACCTGCACGATCGGCTTGTACGACGCGATCCCGGTGTGGTTCGAGAACGATGCGCCGAAGACGATGATGAGGTCGGACTCGTTCATGAGCCAGCTCGCGACGGGAGTCCCGCTGCGCCCGAGGACCCCGGCACCCAACGGGTGGCGCTCAGAGATCTGGCCCTTGGCCTTGAACGTGGTCAGCACCGGTGCATGGAGCCGTTCGGCGAACGCGGTGACGTCGGCCATGTCGAAGCGAGCGCCGTGACCCACGACGATCACCGGTCGTCGAGCGCCGTTGATGAGGGCGGCCGCGTCGGCGAGCGCGGTCGCCGGCGGGCTGATCTCGTCGTTGCCGACCCTGCCGCTCGGGCTCGAGGCGACCTGACCCTCGTGCGCTGCTTTGACCTGCACTTCGTCGGGCAACACGAGGTGCGCGACGTCTCGCCCGACGAGCGCGTGCTTGCACGCGAGCGTCATGAGCTCGGCATGATCAGACTCGGGGAGCACCGTCTTGGAGAACGAGGCGACGTCCGCGAACGCGGCGGTCAGGTCGATGTCCTGGAACGCGCCGCGCCCCAGGACGTTCGACGGGACCTGACCCGAGATGGCGAGCACGGGCGAACGGTCGACCTTCGCGTCGTAGAGGCCGGTGAGCAGGTTGGTGGAGCCGGGGCCTGCGATCCCGAAGCACGCGGCCGGGCGCCCGGTGAGCTTCCCGTATGCCGAGGCGGCGAACGCCGCGGCACCCTCGTGTCGGATGCCGACGAACGTCAGGTTGCCGGCCTCTTCCTGGCGGCGCATCGCGTCGGCAAACCCCAGGTTGGAATGCCCCACCATGCCGAACACGTGCGTGATTCCCCAGTTCACCATGGTCTCGACCATGACGTCGGAGACCGTGCGGGTCGGCTCGGGGTCGTCCTCGAGCCCGACGTAGATCCCGTCGTCTCGGACCTCTACGGGGAAGGACGCGGGTGCGTCGGTGAACCCGGGGGGTGGGGTGCCGGTGAGCGGGTCGTAGTCGTAGCCGTGCCAGGGACAGCGGAGCAGCCCCTGTTCGATCGAGCCTTCGCCGAGCGGTCCTCCCTGGTGGGGGCAGTGGTTGTCGAGCGCGCCGTAGCGATCGCCGACGCGCGTCAGCGCGAGGGAGTGGGTGCCGGTCGTGACCGTCCGGACTCGTCCGTCCGCGAGGTCGTCGACGTCAGCGACCTTGTGCCACTTCACGGAGGCCCCCTCCGGTGCATCCGGTCGGCTTGCGGCATCGTTGGTCTTTTTGCTCATGTCTCGACAGTGAGGGAAGGACCGCTGGCGTTACATCCGCCTCGCGGTCATCGCGTGGCGTGGAACTCGCGGAAGGCGTCGAGCAGCTCCTGGCGAGCCTTCTCGGGAAGCGTGTCGACGTCATCCACGGTGATCCGCCCACTCAGCGCGATGGCGCGCCGGAGCTGGGCGACGTAGTCCACGCATGATGCGCAGGCCGCGAGGTGGCGCTCGAAACGAGCTCGCTCACGGGCGGGCATCGTGCCCTCGAGGTACTCGGTGACGGTCTCGACCAGCAGCGCGCACGGAGCGTCGCCGGTGAGCCGGAGGTACAGCTTGCGGAGGATCATCGGATGGCTTCCTCGAAGTGGATCTCGAGTGCACGGCGCACCTTCGAGCGGGCGCGGTGCAAGAGGACTCGTTGGTTCGTCTCTGAGATCTCGAGGGCGTTACACACCTCGGCCGGGTCCCATCCCTCGACGTCGCGCAAGGTGATGACGGTCTGCTGGTTCGCAGGCAGCCGGCCGATTGCTCCCGTGACGACGGAAAGAGTCTCGCTGCTGAGCAGCCGGTCCTCGGGCAGCTCGTCCCACGCCGCCGGGGGCGTCGCCCAATGGCCCGGCCACCGGTCGCGCGGGCCACGGAACCGGTCGGGGTCGACCGAACGCTCGTCCGCGCCGAGCTCATCGGCGAGCGACGCGAACGGAACGCTGCGGTGCTCCTTCACACCCTTCGAGCGCGCCACGTTGACCAAGATTCCGTAGATCCATGTCTTCAGCGTCGACCGCCGCTCGAACCGATCGACGCCGGTGATGACGGCAACCCATGTCTCCTGCACGGCCTCGTCGGCTGCGGCCTGGTTGGAGACGAAGGTGCGCGCGAGGTGCAGCAGAGGCCCCGAGTACCGGTCGAGCAGCCAGCTGAACGCCGCCTCGTCGCCCCGACGGAGCGCCGGGACGAGCACTCCATCATCCGTGAAGTCAGCCACCGCATCGAACACGGACGCCATTCTGGTCGGACGGCTGCGCCACTGCGCGGAGAGTGCTGGCGTGCGGAGCGGGCCGGCAGTCCGTGACGAGCAAAGAACTCTGTAACGAACCGGCGAGCCAGGAGACCTACCAGCATGGAACTTCACCCGATCACGCAGCAGCTGTCCGACGCGAGCACTTGGGACTTCTCGGATCTCCGGGCTCTCGTGATCAACTGCACCTTGAAGCGCTCACCCGAGGTGTCGAACTCGCAGGGACTCGCCGATCTCGCCATCGGGGTCATGGAGGCGAACGGCGTGCACGTCGACGTGATCCGCGCGATCGATCACCAGATCGCCACGGGCGTCTACCCGGACATGACGGAACACGGCTGGGACGTTGACGAGTGGCCGGCGATCTTCGAACAGGTGATGGCCGCCGACATCCTCATCCTCGCGATGCCGATCTGGTTGGGCGAGAAGTCGTCCGTGTGCACGAAGGTGATCGAGCGGTTGTACGGGAACTCGCACCTGCTCAACGACGACGGGCAATGGGCGTACTACGGGCGCGTCGGAGGCTGCATCGTCACCGGGAACGAGGATGGCGCCAAGCATTGCTCGATGAACGTCCTCTACTCCTTGCAGCACCTCGGGTATGTGATCCCGCCGCAGGCTGACTCCGCGTGGCTGGGCGAGGCCGGTCCCGGCCCGTCCTACCTCGACCCGGGCTCCGGCGGCCCGTCGAACGACTTCACGAACCGCAACACGACGTTCATGGCATGGAACCTCATGCACGTCGCGCGCATGCTCAAGGACGCAGGCGGGATCCCCGCGCACGGCAATCAGCCGAAGCTCTGGGACGCCGGCTGCCGGTTCGACTTCCCCAATCCCGAGTACCGGGTCTAGGCCCAGCGAAGAGTCCGCGCTTCCGCAGGCGATCGGTGCCCGGGGAGGGATTCGAACCCCCACGCTCCCGAAGGAGCCGGCGGGTTTAAGCCGAGCCGATGCGTGTCGGCACGTTCGCCGGGTGTCGATGCGTGCGGCCTGACCTGGGGTTTCGCGATTCGCTGTCTCGGCTCGTGTCGGCGAATCCGGCCCGTTCGGCGTCGTGCGTTAGCAAAGCGTTAGCAAGTGGGCGTCGCGAACGTCAGTCCGTAGGCACCGTCTTGTCATCTGGGGTGATAATGCTATTGTTATCACCCATGGCGAAGGAGCCGTGGTCGGTTGATTTCCATCGGGACTGCGAGACCTGGGCCGACGCGCTGTCCCAGGCCGACGAAGAGGCGTTGCTCGCGGCGATTCGAATCTTGCGGAGCGAGGGTCCGAATCTCGGGCGTCCGCTCGTCGACACCGTCGTCGGGAGTCGTCACCCGAACATGAAGGAGCTACGGCCGGGGTCGACGGGGCGCACGGAGATCCGGGTGCTGTTCGCCTTCGACATGGATCGCAAGGCGATCCTCTTGCTCGGTGGCGACAAGAGCGACAACTGGAACCGTTGGTACCGGAGCAACATCCCCATCGCCGACGATCGGTTCGACCAACACCAGGCGAAGGTCACTGCCCGACGAGCCGCCGAGCAGGCAACGAAAACGACGAACAAGCGCGCTCCAAAGAAGAGGGGACGACGATGAGTGTGAAGAAGTGGGAGAAGAAGGTCCTCGATCGGCCCGGTGCCGCGCAGCGGGTCGCTGAGATCGAGGACGAGCTCCGTCTCGCCGCCGGCCTCACCGCACTGCGCGAGGAGGCCGGCCTGTCCCAACGCGAGCTCGCCAAGCGCATCGGTGTCTCGCAGCCTCGCATCGCGGCGATCGAGCAATCCCGCAACGTGACCATCCAAGTGCTGGAGCAGTACGCCGACGCCGTCGGTGGGCACCTCGAAGTCTCCGTGGTGAAGGGCAAGCGCAAGACACCGCTCGTGAGCGCCCCGAGCCCTCGCGCATCGTCTACTACGCGTCGCAGATCGGCAAGCTCCGGGACGTCGCAAAGATCAGCCTGACCCTCCCCCGAGAACCGACGAGTTCACGTCAGAGCCCCAGAGCGAGGTCGTCGTCGAGGTCGATGGCCATGCCCTTGGCGGACGAGATCTCCAGCCTGGCGGCGAGGCGATCGGTCGCGTCGGGTTCGATCTCGGGTGCGTGGCGTTCGTCGGTTCGATCGCTCGTGTCGCTGAGGTAGAGCCAGTTGGCGTCGGTGCCTCGGGAGAGGCCTGAGTAGGCGTGCTCTCGGTCGAGGCCTTCGGTTCCGAGCACGAAGGTCTCGCCGATGGTGGCGCCTTGGGCTTTGTGAAAGGTCATGGCGTCGGCGTGGGTCACGTTGCCGGCAGCGACGTACTCGTGTGGGAGCTCGACTGCCGTCCCGTCGTCGGTGCGGGTGATGATGCAGCCGGTTCGGTCGTCGATGTGCTCGATGGTGCTTCGCGTGCCGTTGAGGACGCCGAGCTCGTAGTCGTTACGGAGCGTGAGGATCTCGTCGCCGACGGCGAACGAACGAGCACCAGCCGACACGACATCGGGACCGAGCCGATTTCCGACCTGGAGTTGTTCGCGGGCGATGCGGTTGAGCTCGTTCACGTCGGTTGCATATGCGGCGAGCATGGTGACCTTCCGGCCGTCGAGCCGTGAGTGGAGCCAATCGTCAACGAGTCGTTCGCGTGCGGCGTCGACGGTGGGTGAGATCCGGATGCGTCCGTGTTCTGCGTAGGCGGCGAGCGCCTGGCCGGTCGATCCGGTGCGGAGACGGGCGAGGGCTTGGCGTTCCCATTCGGAGGTTTGGCGTCGGTTGTCGTGGAGTCGGGTCGCGCCGAGTCGGCGTGCGAGGCCGGCGAAAGCTCCGCCGGCGTCGATGGCGGGGAGCTGGCGGCGGTCGCCGACCATGACGACCTTCACTCCCCCGGCGGCGGCGTGGTCGAGGAGTCGGGCGAGCGTTCGCGTGCCGACCATTGCGGCTTCGTCGACAACGAGCACGTCCGCCCGCTGAACGGCTCCTTGGGAACTGTCGAGCTTGCGGAGGAGGCGGTGGATGGTCTGGGAAGGAATCCCGGATCCTGCTTCGAGCTCGGCGGCAGCGCGAGCCGCGAGCGCACATCCCATCACCCGGTACCCGGAGCGTTCCCAAGCGTCGCGTGCCGCGGCGAGCGCGTACGTCTTCCCGGTTCCCGCCGCGCCTTCGACAATTTCGACGCCCGCACCCGAACGCGTGAGCTCCCCCACCAGGAGGGCCTGCTCTCGGCTGAGGGACGGCCGGGTTGCCAACGCGGTTCCA